>JAYVRN010000292.1:0-6017 GCA_043776275.1 Myxococcales bacterium
GCGGCGTGCGCTACGTTCGTCGACGCGAACCTCGACTCGACCGTCACGACCGCAGACATCACGCCAGCGTGCGCGGACTACATCTCGCAGCTCGGCATGTAGCTCGTCTCGTGGGCGCGCACAGCCGGATGGTCATCACGCTCGCCTTGGGGCTCGGCGCCTCGAGGATCGCACGGGCCGAGCACAACCACGGAGGCCTGCGCCCCCAGCACCACGCCCCAGACCACCCGCCGCACCACGAGCGCGTCGAGGAGGTCGCGAGATCGTCCTTCGCGGCTGGCGTGCAGCTCGTCGCAGCCCGGTTCAACACGCAAACGTATATCGGAGACTATCAGGGCCTCACGCCGTCACTGGCGTGGTCTCGAGCGCGTCTCGCGGCGTCCGCCAACACCGGCCTCTACCGCCTCACGGAGAACGGGCGGGTGGTCCACGGCGTTGGCGATCTCGTCGTCACGGGACAGGTGACCTTGATCCAGCGCTCGGGCGCGATGCTCGGACTCGTGATGCCGATCTCGCTGCCGACGGGCGACCACGTCACCGGCCTCGGGATGGGGCACGTGATGCTCATGCCGGCAGTCTGGGGAGCCACCACGCTCGGCAGCCTCGACCTCGGCGCTTCGGTGGGCTACGGGCGAGCCCTCGGCGACACCGGCGCCACGCACGACCACGGTGTCTGGCCGCTCGTCGATCCGATGAACATGCAGGAGATCACCTGGACCGCCACCGCGGAGCTCCCACTCGGTCGGGCCATCCGCGTCGGCGCGCGAATGAACGGCGGCGTGCCGCTCGACGATGTTGGCCACGATCGCGTCGTCGGCGGGCTTCGCACGAGCTGGACCGAGGGTCGGGTCGAGACCCGGTTCGAGCTCCAGGCAGGTCTCGTGGGTGATCCGTTCAGCTTCCGTGGGCTGCTCGAATCCATGGTCCACTTCTAGGAGAAGTGCACGGGCTCGATCGCGGACTGACCACTCAGGGTCCTCGCACAGCGAGCGACGCGCTCAGAAGATCTGCGTATCGATGATGCTGATCACGGTGAGGCCGACGAGCGCGAGCGACGACAGAAAGAACAACGAGAACCTCACCTCGATCTTGTTCCAGGTCGACTGCACGAGGCTGTGCGCCACGCGCAGACCGACGTAGATCCACGCGAGACGCGCGCTCCAGCCGCCGCCATGGCCGACCATCGCGAGCGTCAACGCGATCGCGTAGAACAGCGTCGGCTGCTCCATCAGGTGATTGTAGTTGTCTGCCTTCCAGCGCACCCGCGGCGGAAGCATCGCCATCTGCTCGCCGCGCGGCGCTTCTGGATCGAGCCGCATCTTCGCGCGCTGGATCGCCGGGATCCGCGTGGCGTACATCCACCCCCACATCACCATCGTCCATGCAACGAGGACCACCACGGGCGCGAGGATCGGGCTGGGCATGCTGCACGCTACCGCAGTACGATTCGCCCATGCCGAAGTTGGGACGGGCTGCGGTCTGTGCGCTGATCGCCGGCTGTGGCGGCGATGACCAGGCTCAGCGTCCGAGCATCGTCGGGGACCGCGGCGGTCTCGCCGAGCCGGGCACGCGGGTCCGGACCGAGTAGCCGGTGAGCCACAAGGACCCAGATTCGTCGCTGGGAGAGCTGGCGACCGATGCGACGCTGGCCGCGACCGACGACACGATGGCCGCGACCGACGACGCGATCGCCGCGACCGACGACACGATGGCCTCCGAGCCCCCCGGGGTGCGCGCGGCGAGCCGCCCCGGCGACTACCCGACGTTTCTCCCCGTCGATCAGTCCCACTACATCCTCGATCGCGAGATCGCGCGCGGCGGGATGGGGAGGATCCGCGTCGCTCGGGATCGCCGGCTCCGGCGTGATGTGGCCGTCAAGGAGATCCTGCGCGCGAGCGGCGATGCGGCGGTGCGGTTCGAGCGCGAGGTCAGGATCACGGCGCGCCTCCAGCACCCCTCGATCGTCAGCGTGCACGAGGCTGGCCGGTGGCCCTCGGGCGAGCCGTTCTATGCCATGAAGCTCGTCACCGGACGCTCGCTCGACGAGGTGATCGCCAGCACCTCGTCCCTGGACGAACGCCTCGCACTGCTCCCCACCGTGCTCGCGATCGCGGATGCGATGGCCTACGCGCACGGCGAGCACGTGATCCATCGCGATCTGAAGCCGAAGAACGTCCTCGTCGGTGCGTTCGGCGAGACCGTGGTCATCGATTGGGGCCTCGCCAAGGAGCTCGGCGCCTCGAGCACACCGGACGCAGGCACGAGTGCACCACGCGATGCGAGCTCCACCGAGACCGAGGTGGGCGACGTACTGGGCACGCCGGCGTACATGCCGCCCGAGCAGGCCGACGGGCTGCCCGTCGACGAGCGCGCGGACGTCTACGCGATCGGCGCGATCCTCGATCACGTGCTGTCAGGGAAGCCCCCGTACACCGGCCCGAACGGCCTCGCCATCATCCTGGCGGTGAAGGACGGCCCGCCGGTGCCTCTCGCCGAGCGCCAACCTGGCGTCCCTCCGGATCTCCTCGCGATCGTCGAACGGGCGATGGCGCGCGATGCGAGCGCGCGCTATCCCACCGCGCGCGAGCTCGCCGAAGATCTCCGTCGCTATCAGACCGGGCAGCTCGTGGGCGCGCATCGCTACTCGCTGGGGCAGCTCGTGCGACGCTGGCTCCGGCGACATCGGACAGCGATCGGCGTCGCCGGCATCGCGTTCGCCGTGCTCGTCGTGGTGGCCGTCGTCGCGGTCCAGCGCATCGTCCACACCCAGCATCTCGAAGCGCGGAGCCGGCAGTCCGCCGAGGATCTGATGGACTTCATGCTCGGCAATCTGAAGGAACGGCTCGAGCCGATCGGCAAGCTCGACATCCTCGCGGCCGCAGCACAGAAATCGGTGGAGTACTACGAAGGGCGCAGCGATGCCGCGCCGAGACAGCGCGCGCGCGCACACGAGAACTTCGGCGATACGCTGGCGAAGGGTGACGCCGACCGCGCGCTGGCTCAGTACCGTGCCGCCCTCGACATCTACCTGAGCATCGCCGCCCCCAACGACCTGGCGGCACAGCGAGATCTCGCGCGGATCCGCTACCTCGTCGGTGACGCCCTGCTCGCACGAGGTGACGCGGCGGGGGCTCTCGAGCAATACCGCTCATCGTTTGCCGTCATCGAGGCGCTCGACGGCGCAGCGTCACACACCCTCGCGGTCAGTCGACAGCGCATCGGCGGAGTGCAGTTCGCGCTGGGGGAGTACGCGGTCGCGCTCGGCGAGTTCCGCGCCTCCCTCGCGGTCTTCGAAGCGCTGGCGGCGCGGAGTCCCGAAGATCTCGCCGCACGGCGTGACGTGGCCGTCGGACGAAACAAGATCGGGGACGTCCTCGCCGCGCAAGGAGATGGCGCCGGTGCCCTCGTCGAGTTCCAGGTAGCTCTCGCGATCGTCCTTGCCATTCGCGACAAGGATCCCTCCAACGCCAGCTCCCAGCGCGACGTCGCCGTGAGTCACACCAAGATCGGAGACGTGCTCGTCGATCGCGGCGACATCGCCGGCGCGCTGGTGCAGTTCCGCGCGGGTCTCGAGATCGACCAAGCCCTCGCGATTCAGGATCTGACCAACGCCGATCGCAAGCGCGACCTGGCGGTCAGCATCGACAAGGTCGGCCTGGCGCTCGCAGCGAGCGGTGACACCGCAGCAGCGCTCGCGCAGATCCGCACGAGCTTTGCGCTGCGGGAGGCGCTCTCCGTCCAGGCTCCCGGCAACGCCGACCGCAGGCGCGAGCTCGCGATCAGTCACGACCAGGTCGGGGAGCTGCTCGCCGTCCGTGGCGACACCGATGGTGCGCTCGTCGAATACCGCGCCGCCCTCGCCCTCCGCGAAGCCCTCGCCGCGGCTGACCCGAGCGATCGTGGCAAGCGCCAGCGCGAGGTGGCGATGAGCCGCGATCGGATCGGAGATGCCTTGCGCACGCGCGGAGACAATGCCGGCGCACTCCAGGAATTTCGGGCCTCTCTCGCGATCCGCGAGGCGATCGCGGCCACAGATCCGTCGAACGTCCGACGCCAGCGGGACCTCTCGATCAGCCACGATCGCGTCGGTGACATGGCACTCGCACGTGGAGATCGGACGAGCGCGCTCGCGGAGTATCGTGCGTCGCTCGCGATCCGTGAGGCGATCGCGGCCAAGGATCCCGGCAGCTCCGACCACCAGCGCGACCTCTCGGCCAGCCACTACTCGCTCGGCAACGCGCTGTTCGCGCTCGACGACAAGCCAGGCGCTCTCGAGCACTACCGCGCATCGCTCACGATCTTCGAGACGCTCGCGACACGGGATCCGGCCAATACCGCCTGGACGCGGAGCGTTGAAGTCATGCACAACAAGGTGGGTGACGTGCTGCTCTCCCGCGGCGATGCGGCCGAGGCCCTCGTGCAGTACGAGGCCGGGTTCACGATCGCCGAGGCGCTGCAGACCAAGGATCCGGCGAATGCTGACTGGCAGCTGGATACCGCCGCCGGCCACGAGAAGCTCGGTGACGCCTTGCTCGCGCGCAAGGACACCAGGGGCGCGCTCGCGAACTATCGTCTCGGGCTCGCACTCACGCAGCAGCTCGTAGCCAAGGACGCCGGAAACGCGGAGTGGCGCACGCAGGCCGCCACGCTCCTGACCAAGGTCGCGACCTGTTGCGGACGCTGACGCCAGCGACGCGCCGCACAGTTCACGGCTGCCGCGAGGGCCGCGTGAGCCGGCAGATCTATCGCGAGCGCCACGATCACCGCTGAGCAGCTCGGCCGCGCGCAAACACGCTATGCTTGGCCATGCTCCTCGGGCGATGGGCGATCCTGGTGATGCTGGCGTCGGTGCCGCTCGCGAGCGCCTCGCCCGCCCTCCGGTCGCCGAGCCCACAGACGCCGATCGACGTGATGCGCGTGATGCTCGCCGGCCAGCTCGCCGCGGAGGCGGGTGATCTCGCGCGGGCGCTGACGCTGTTCGACCAGGCGGAGAAGGACGCGCCGAGCGCCGAGACCGCCTTCAATCGCGCCGTGCTGCTCGAGCTCGAGCGGCCGCGAGGTTGGGCCAACACCGCACGCAGTGCCTATGCCGCGTACCTCACCCGGCTTCCGCGCGCCCGGGATCGCGTCGCCATCGCCGCCAAGCAGGAGGCGCTGAAGGCGTGCGTGGTGCAGCCGGCGTGTCACCTCACGCAGTGGGTCGGCCTCGGCTCCCCGACACGCTCCCCCGACATGATCACGGCCGTGCCGATCGACGAGCCCGCGGGGATCATCCTGTCCAACGGCGAGGTCGTCGGTCCGGCTCCCGCCGAGATCGATGTGGACACGCGCGACATCGTCGAATGGATCTCGGCGACCACCTACGCTCGCCAGCAGCTCAACCAGATGCAGTTCTGGCCCGTGCGGATCAGCGCGCAGGTCAACCCCGGCAACGTCCTCGTCAGCATCGACGGGCGCCCGGACCCGTTCAGCTGGACGGACGCGGGTGGAGCGTGGAGCGCGAACCAGCGGATCCAGCGCCCGCTCGGCCGCCAGCAGACCCTCCTCCCGGGTGCGTGCAACGGCACGCTCTCGTTCGAGGTGCGCGCGAATGCCCTCACCTACGTCCACGTGCGCACGTCGCCCCGAAAGGCGGGCGCGACATGCACGCAGATCTCGGTCGACGTCCGCTACCTCAAGCTCCCCGGGAGAGCCTCGTGATCGCCCGGATCGTCCTCGCCTTCGCGCTCTCGGTCGCTGCGACGGCCACGGCAGAGGCCGATCGCAAGATCAAGCCCGACAAGTACAAGGAGGCCGCCTCGCGCGTGTTCGATCAGGCCGTGGCCGCCGAACAGGCAGGCGATCTCGCGGCCGCTGCCAACCTCTATGATCAAGCCCTCCAGGTCGCGCCCCACCCCGCCCCGGCGTTCAACCTCGCGGAGGTGCGGCGTGCGCTCTATCTGCGGGGCGGCAGTGGCGCGCCGACGTGGCAGGACGTCACGATCGACTACCAGGTCTACCTGACGCTGCAGACCGAC
>JAYVRN010000293.1:0-5996 GCA_043776275.1 Myxococcales bacterium
CCGACCACCGCCGAGCACGCCGCGTTCGCCGGGTTCGACGTGCTGGTGCTCGACGCTGGGGACGATCCCTTGGAGCTCGAGGCCCTCCCCGCGAACCTCGCCGCGGCGCGGATCAAGTGGCCCGCGGGCGCCTGGCTCGGCGCACAGGTCCGCGACCGGCCGGCGGCGCGCGCCGCCGTCGTGGGTCATGCGGCGCAGCTCGTGCGCGCCGGTGCGAACGTCCTCTGGGTCAGCGCCGGTCGGGCTGGCGGCGATGGCAGCGCTCGTCTCGCCGCGGCCCCGCTCGCGGATCGGCTGCGCAACGAGCTCTCGGTCGCGGTCTGCGTCGACGGCGCGGACGCCGTGCTCCCCGATCTCGATGCCGCGATCGCCGGTGGGCGCGCCGATCTGGTCGTCGTCGAGCGGCTGCCCGCCCACACCCGGCGCGGGTCATGAGCTGGGTCGTCCGGCGCGCCACCGTCGACGACGCCGACGCGGTCGCGCAGCTGTACGACGATCCGAGCGCCTACGCCGGGACGTTGCAGCTCCCCTACCCGCTCCCCTCGACCTGGCGCGAGCGGCTCGCCCAGACCGACAACACCGTCCACCTGCTCGCCTGCAGCGGCGACGAGGTGATCGGCAGCGCGGCCCTCCATCCGAACCTCCGCAGCCCGCGTCGTGCGCATGCGGCGAGCCTCGGCATGGCGGTCCCCAAGGCCTGGCAGCACAAGGGCGTGGGCACCGCGCTCCTGGCGGCGATCGTCGAGCTCGCCGACAACTGGTACGGCCTCGCGCGGCTCGAGCTCACCGTGTACACCGACAACGCGGCGGCGCTCGGCCTGTACAAGAAGTTCGGCTTCGAGATCGAAGGGACCCTGCGCAGCTATGCCCTGCGCGCCGGTGCCCTCGTCGATACCTTCTCGATGGCACGCCTGCGCGAACGACCGCGTTGATCGACCCGGACGAGCGTAGAACCTGCTAGTCACAAGGGTTCCATGACCCCGCGTCGCTATCAGCTGAAGAAGGAAGCGGCCGGCGTCGTGCTCCGCGATCACCCGTGGATCTTCCGGGACACCCTGAGCAGCGCCGCGGTGGTGTTCCGCGACGGTGACTGGCTCCGCCTCGTCGATGGTTCGAACAAGGTGCTCGGCCATGGCTTCTACGAGGCCGAGGGCGCGATCGCGATCCGCGTACTACGCCGCGGCGCGGACCGCCCGAACGCCGCGTGGGTCAAGCAGAAGCTGACCGCGGCCCTCGCCAAGCGCGCGGAGCTCGCCAAGCGCACCGACGGCGTCCGCCTGGTCCACGGCGACAGCGACGGCCTCCCCGCCGTGGTGGTCGACCGGTTCGGCGACACGCTGGTGGCGCAGAGCTACGCGCGTGGAGCCGATGCGCTGACCCGGTACGCCGCGGGCGTGCTCGCGCGTGAGCTGTCGATCCCGAACGTCCTCTGGGTCCCGGCGCATCGTCGCCGCGGCGCCGAGGTCACGGCGCGCGTGCTGCGCGGAGCGCCCCCGGCGATCGGCGCGTTCACCGAGGACGGGATGGCGTTCTCCGTGGATCTCGCGGCTGGCCAGAAGTCCGGGACGTACCTCGATCTGCGCGGGCTACGCCGGGCCGTGCGCGCCACGCCGCTCGCCGGTGCCAGCGTGCTGAACCTGTTCTCGTACTCCGGGATGCTCGGCAGGGCGGCCGAGCTCGCGGGCGCAGCACATGTAGTGCAGGTCGATGGCAGCGAGCGTGCCCTCGCCTTCGCGAAGGCACATCACGTCGGAGATCCGGCGAAGCACGAGCTCATCCACGCGGACGTGTTCACCTGGCTGCCGTCCCACGCACCCGGCACGTCGTACGATCTCGTGCTCGTCGATCCCCCGGCGATGACGAGCAACAAGCAGCAAGTGCCCGCGGTGCTCGCCGGCTACAAGAAGCTGTATCGCGCGGCCGCGCCCCTCGTGAGACCGGGCGGCGTGCTCGTGGCGGCGTGCTGCACGAGCCGGATCGAGCGCGCCCAGTTCGACAAGGTCGTCGCCGAGACGCTCGGCCCCGGGTTCGAGCGAGAGACCGCGATCAACCCCGAGATCGATCATCCGGTGGGGTTTCCGCAGGCCGATTATCTGAAGATCGGCTGGTATCGGAAGCGCGCCTGACGGCAGCGTGAGGACCGTCCCCGTCTGAGACCGCGACGCCGCAGCTTGGTCGCATGGTGTCGCATGCGACGAGCGCCAACGCACTCCCGCCGCCCCCGGGCGCTCCGGACCGCGCCCGGGATCAGCCCGCGCGAGCGAGATCGCGATAGCGCACGAGGTGGCGCACGGCGCGGCGGAGGACCAGCTCGTCCGCCGTGCGGCGACCGACGAGCTCGAGCAGACGCGACAGGTTCCAGTGCGCATCGGCGAGCGCGGGCTCGCAGGCGATCGCATGCTCGTACGCTGCGATCGCCTCGCTCACCCGGCCCTGATCCTCGACGGCGACGCCGAGGTTGAACCAGTACAGGCCGATGCCCGCGTCCACGCACAGCGCGAGCCGGTAGTAGCTCTCGACCGCCGGGAGGACGCCTGGCGCCAGTCCGCGATCATGCTGATCGTGCAGCACCCGCCCGAGGTTGTTGTACGCATCCGCGAGATCGGGCCGCCCCGCGATCGCCCGCTCGTACGCGACCTGGGCCCGTGCCGGATCGGATGCCTCCAGCGCGCACCCCTCGGCGTACCAGGTGGTCGCACCGGTGCCGCGGCGGAGGCCGCGCCGTGGTCCAAGCTCGAAGCGGAGAAGATCGCCCACGTGTCGACGCTAACCAGACCGTCTGACATCCGGGGATTCCCGAGCGTGTTGTAAGATGTACACGTGGGCGACGCGCATGGCACCACCCTCAGTTTTCACGAGGATGGCAACACTTCGCGGGTCGGGCCGAGGCCCGAGCCCGTGCTGGTCCTCGTCCTCGAGTGCGGGAGACCGCGCGCGGGCTCGGTTCGCTATCGGCTGTCCGAGCTGACCGGCGTCGCGCTCGGACGCGGCCCCGATCGGCGCGCGGAGATGACCGGGAACGAGCTCACCGTCCGGGTTCCGGACAAGTGGATGTCGTCGCGGCACGCCCGGATCGAGCCGAGCTTCGGCCGCTGGGTGCTGACGGATACCGAGTCCAAGAACGGCACGATCGTCGATGGCCACACCACCAAGCGTGCGGTGCTCACCGATGGCTCTCTGATCGAGCTCGGGCACACCCTGTTCCTGTTCTTCGAGCGGCTGCCGATCGAGCCGGACGCGCCCGCGCTGGTCGAGATCGTGCCGAACGGCGGCCTCCCCGGCACGATGACCTTGATGCCGGCGTGGCAGAACGAGCTGACCCGCCTCAAGCAGATCGCCTCCTCCGAGATCCCGATGCTGATCGAGGGCGAGAGCGGCAGCGGCAAGGAAGTGATCGCGCGCGCCATCCACGGCCTCTCGGGCAGGAAGGGTGCGTTCGTCCCGGTCAACTGCGGCGCGCTCCCCGACAACCTCGTGGAGAGCGAGCTGTTCGGCTACAAGAAGGGCGCGTTCTCCGGGGCGCAGACCGATCACGATGGCCTCGTGCGCGCCGCGAACGGCGGCACCCTGTTCCTCGACGAGATCGGAGACCTCCCGCCGGCCTCGCAGGCCGCGCTGTTGCGCGTGCTCCAGGAGCGCGAGGTGATGCCCGTCGGTGGCACACGTGCCGTCGAGATCGATCTCCGGGTAGTCGCCGCGACCCACCGGGATCTCGATGACATGGTCGCCGAGGGCTCGTTCCGGCACGATCTGTTCGCCCGCCTCGCGGGATTTCGCGTCGCGGTCCCCACGCTCAACGAGCGCCGGACCGATCTCGGCCTCTTGATCGGGGCGATCCACACGCGCCTGTTCGCCGAGGACCACCCGGGGTTCGACATCGACGGCGCGCGCCTCCTCCTGCGCTACCCGTGGCCGCTCAATGTGCGCGAGCTCGAGCAGGCCCTCGCCACCGCACACGTCCTCGCCGGCACCGAGGCGATCCGCGCCGAGCACCTTCCAGACTCGGTCCGTACCGGCCGGCCACCTGGCGCGCCCCGCCCCGTCGTCCTCAGCGAGACCGATCAGAAGGTCCGCGATCAGGTGGTCGCCGCGCTCCGCGAGCACCAGGGCAACGTGTCCGCGGTCGCCCGCGCCCTCGACAAGGACCGCAAGCAGATCCAGCGCTGGATCAAGCGGTTCAACCTCGACCCCGGCACCTACCGCTGATCGGCGCCGCCGAGGCGCTGATCGGCGCCGATCGGCGCTGACCGGCGCCGCCGAGGCCTGCCGTCGCTGCGTCGTCGCAGCGACGGGACATGCGACGTCGCGAACGTCGACGGCCGTCGATCACGGCGAACGATCTCAGCCACCTGGTGGTCAGAGCAGCGAGCACGGGGTTTGCTGAGGCCCCGGTTGCTCTCCGCGCAGCCAGTCCTGAGCCTCCCTTTCGCACAGATGACTTCGGGCTGGCTGCGCGGCCGCACGACCTCTGATCGCCGCTCCACGGCGCGGCGTCGCTCGCCCGGACTGCTGGTCAGGTGGCGCCCTGCCCGGTCGCGCGCTGCGCGAGGCCGAACAGCTGGCGCTCCGTCCACGCCGCGAACCGGCTCGGCGGCTGACCGACGAGCCGACGCTCCGCCTCCGACCGCGCCGGCAGCGCCACCCAGCCCGCGGGGAGCTCCCGGTACACGGCGCCGAACGCGGCGAGCCCGGCACGAACCGAGAGCGCCGAGCCGCGGAGCCCGAACGCCTGCGCGAGGCGCGGAGGCAGCAAGGCCGCGGACACCGCCTCGCCGATCCGGCCGAGCGCGGGCTGCTTCGCGCCCAGCCCGCGGCCGAACAGGAACTGACCGAGCTCGCGCGCCTTGGGCGTCACGACCAGACGATCGGACGCGAGCATCTGCTCCATGTAGCGCGCATGCGCGGCCCAGCTGTCGGGCAACAGCTCGGCCGGGATCCCGAACAAGGCGGCGAACCGGTTGAGCTCCACCATGTAGCCATCCTTGTCCGCGATCGAGAGTGGGCCATCGAGCCGCTCGCGCACGACGATCGTCGTGTCGGCGAGCGTGGCGTGCACCCAGCGCAGCGCGTCCGCATCGTTGGCGTGGTAGCGGGTCCCGGCCGGCCAGCCGCCGATCGCACCGTCGAGCTCGCCCGTGATCCGCGCGTGGATCGCATGAACGCGACGCGCGGCGATCACCGCATCGTCGAGCTCGCCGAACACCATCGCGAACACGTGCTTGAACGTCCGCTGGAACCGGCCGACGACGTCGGTGCGGGTCTTCGAGTGATGATCGATCGCGTGCGCCACCATCGGATGCGCGAGCTGGAGCAGCGCGGCACGGCCGCCGCCCAGGAACACCCCGAGGTCGCCGCCGAGGCGCCACGCCAGCGAGCTCGGGCCGAGGATGCCAGCGCGTGGATCGGCGGTATGTGTGCACACGTCGGACAGGGACGCCTCGAGCTGATCCCGGGTCACGATCGGCATCCCGCGAGCGTCGGACGTCCAGGGTCTCGTCGTCAAGCGAGCGGGCGCCTCCGCCCGCCGAGCGGGGTCGTCACGGGTGCCGACGGAAGTCCCTGTCTTGTTCGGGATCTGACGACGTTCGTGGCGGCACATCGGGTGCACCTCCGTCCTGCGAGCATGATGACCGCACTCTCCACCGATGGCGGCCCGCTCCCCCTCGATTCCCTGCCGGATGTCCTCCCGCTGGGCTCGATGGCCGGACCGTGGCGCGTGGAGCGCGAGCTCGGCCGAGGTGGCATGGGCGCGGTCTACGCCGTGGTGCACGAGGAGATCGGCAAGCGCGCCGCCCTCAAGGTCGTTCACCGAAGCCTGCTGACACCGAGCTTCAACGTCGAGCGCGTGCTCCTCGAGGCCAAGGTCGTGAATGCGGTCGGTCACCCCAACATCGTCGACATCTTCGAGACCGGGACGTTACCCGACGGCAGGCCCTACATCGTCATGGAGCGGCTCGAAGGCCAGCCCCTCAGCGTGCGCGCCCGGACCCAGAAGA
>JAYVRN010000294.1:0-5996 GCA_043776275.1 Myxococcales bacterium
CCGCTGCACGCCGCGAGGATCAGTGAGGAGCCGATGCCGAGAAAGGTCCGCCGGTTGAAGTCGCGCATACAGGGTCAACGGGTGGCCCCGCCGACCGGCGCATGGTTTGTCGTGGCTACCAGGACTGGGTCGAGCCGTAGACGCCAACGTCTCGTATTGGTTGGGGTTCGGGCGGCTTGGGGACGAGGCCGGTGTCGGCCTTCGCGGGTGGCGTGGCGGTGGTGCCGCGGATCGGTGGTTCGACCGAGACCTCGACCGCGACGGGGCGGTTGGGGGCGCGCTTTTGTTGCCCGGCGGAGAGCAGCGCATCGGCTTCGGTGACGATCCACGAGATCGGGATCTTGGCCGCGGCGTCGCGCGCCCGCTGCACGCGGACCGCGCCTCGGTGGTCGTAGATCGCGAGCTCGGCGCGGCCGCGATCGAGCTCGAGCCGGATCGCCGGTGCGGTGTCATCGCCGATCGTCTCGTGGTACGCGGCGGCCGCGCGCTCGTAGTGCCGCAGCGCGAGCGGGTGATCACCGAGGTTGGCCTCGACGAGGCCGAGGTTGTGGTGCGCGAACGCGCGATCACCGTGGCCCGCCGCCGTGAGGATGTCGCGCGCGCGCGTCAGCTGCTCGCGCGCACGATCCCAGTCCTTGCTCGCCATGAACACCAGGCCGAGGGAGTTGTGCGTGAGGCCCGCCTCGACGCTCTCGGGACCACGGGAGGCCTCCTCGAGAGCGAGGGCCTCGCGATAGGTCGCCGCCGCCTCGTCGAGCTTGCCGCGCAGGCGGAGGACACCCGCGAGGTTGTGGAGATCTCGGGCGAGGTCCGGGTGCCCGGCATTGCGCAGCGAGCGATCGATCGCATAGGCGCTGCGGTGCCAGGTCAGCGCGGCATCGAGATCGCCGGCCGCGCGCGCGACCGAGCCGAGTGCGGATTCGGTGGTGGCGACATCGATCGAGCCCTTGCCCGAGATCGCCATGAACGCCTCGCGTGCCGCGGTGAGCAGGGTGCGCGCGTCCTCGAGCATCCCGCGGTTGTAGGCGACGAGACCGCGCTGGCGGAGAACCGTCGCCACGAGGTTCGGTGGCGATCCGGCACGCTCCACGGCGGCGGCGGCGATCGCTCCTGCATCGTCGGCGACGGCGAGTTCACGGCGATCTCCGGCGGTGGCCACGCGCACCACCCAGGCGCGGGCCGCGAGCAGATCATCGTGACCGCGCTCCGCCGCCGCGACCGCATCCCGCGCCGCGATCCCCGCATCGAACAGCTGGCTGGTGGCGCGCAGGGCCTCGGCCTCGACGATCAGCGCCTCGGCGAGCGTGGGTGCATGGCCGCTCGCGGTGGCGCGCTGCACGAGCTCGCGGGCGACGGCGACCACCGGGCGCGCATCCCCGAGCGCGATCGCGGCACGCACCGCGGGGAGTGCATCCTGCACGCTTCGCGCGCTGGCAGAGCGTGCAGGATCGAGCGGCAGCGGATCGGCTGCGCCGGGGAGGATCGACCGACACTCGGCGGGCGCGGTCAGCGCGGCGAGCGCATCGACGACGTGATCGCCGACGGCCGCGGACGGGCTCTTGCCGAGGCGATCGACGAGGGCCGCGAGCTCGGCCTTGCGCTGATCCAGGCAGCGCGCACGCACGGCGATCACCGGCGCAGGAGCGGTGAGCGCGGCGCGACAGGAGGCATCTCGCTCGAGCGTCCACTGCGCGGCCCAGGCATCGAGGCTCGCGACGGCGCTCGCACCGAGCGGAGCGAGCGCGCCGCGCAGCTGCGGGCTCCACACCGCGGCGAGCTCCTGGGTGCCCACCTCGCAGCTCGGCGCCGCGGGGGCGCGATGCACCGCGAACCACGTGACGCCGCTCGCGACCGCCGCCGCCGCAGCGGCACCGACGAGCCAGGTCGCGGGGCCGCGCGAGCTCCGCGACGCGAGATGGTCCGCCATCGCCGCCATGCTGTCGAAGCGGTCCGCCGGGGTGACCGCGAGACAGCGCCGGATCGCGGCGTCGAGCCAGGCGGGTGTGCCGCGGAGCGGTGGCACCGACGCTTCCTCGATCGAGGACAGCAGCGCCGCCCAGGTGGTCCCCGCGAACGGGCGCTTCCCGGCGAGCACTTCGTATGCGAGGACGCCGAAGCTGAACTGATCGCTCGCACGATCCGCGGCGCCACCGCGCAACACCTCGGGCGCCATGTACGCGGGCGTGCCCGCGATCGCGGAGGCTGGCGTACCCACGGCGAGCTCACCCTCCACGGGGACCGTCGTGGCGCTCGCTCCACCCGCGCGTGCGAGCCCGAAATCTCCGAGCCGGGCGCGTCCATCGGCACCGACGATGATGTTCTCGGGCTTGATGTCGCGATGGACGACGCCGGCGGCGTGCACCGCTGCGAGGCCACGAGCGATCTCGATCAACACCGGCACCGCCTCGCGCCACGGCCGCGCCGGCTCGGCCCACGCGCGGAGCGTGGTGCCGTCCACCAGCTCCATCGCGACGTAGACGCCCTCCACGGCCGTACCCACCTCGTGCACCCCGACGACGTTCGGGTGATCGAGCCGGGCCATCGCCTGCGCCTCGCGCACCACGCGCTCGCGCGCACCGGCACCGGGCGCGACGAGGAGCTTGAGCGCGACCCGACGATCGAGCTCGGGCTCCCACGCCGAATAGACGCGCCCCATCGCACCAGCCCCGAGCAGCTCACCGATCACGTAGCGGCCTACCGTGTGCCCGCGCTCGAGGACGTTGGCCGGGGCCTGGACGCGGGCGACCTGGGACACCACGTCCCGGCAGGTCGCGCAGGTGTCGAGGTGGTCATCCACGCGGGCGAGCATCGCCGCGGCGAGCCGGCCCTCGACCAGCCCGAGCACGATGTCGTCGTCGAGGCACGTCACGCGATCTCCAGGGTAACATCCGGCAGGTGACCACGCCGCATCAGGATCTCGTCGCGGCGCTGTACCCCGACGCGGCGGCTGCGTGGCCGGGCGTGGTGGTCGACGAGGCCGAGCTGCTCGCGGCCTACGAGACCAAGCTGGCCAGCGAGGACCCGCCACCGCTGACCGCCGCTGGCGCCGCCGAGCTCTACCTCGCACTCGGATGTGCACGCGGGGACACGGCGGCGATCCGGGCGTTCGATCGCGAGTACCTCTCGGTCGTCCCGATCGCGCTCGCCGGCATGAGGCTCCCCACCGCGACGGTGGAGGACGTCCGCGCCACGGTGCGGGACAAGCTGCTGCTCGCCACCGGAGCGCAGCCACCACGGATCGTGGAGTACGCAGGGCGTGGGCGCCTGAAGGGGCTCGTGCAGGTCACGGCGACGCGCACCGCGATCGATCGGATCCGGCACGAGGAGCGAGAGGCAGAGCTGCCTGCCAAGGAGCTGGTGGGGCCTGGGAACATCGAGCTGTCGCTGATCAAGGCGCAGTATCGCGAGGCGTTCGTGGCCGGATTCGCCCAGGCCGTGGCCGCCGCGTCGCGACGCGATCGGCACCTCCTGCGACTGCACTTCCTCGGAGGCGTGACGCTCGAGCAGCTCGCGCAGATGTATGGCGTGCATCGCGCCACGGTGGTGCGGTGGCTCGCGGCGGCGCGCGAGGCGGTGTTCGGCGCCACCCGCGAGCACGTGGCCGAGGTGATCGGCGCGCCCGACGACGAGCTCGACGAGATGTTCGACCTGGTCAAGAGCCGCGTGGAGCTGAGCGTGGAGCGGTTGCTGGCGTCCGTGGAATCGCATCGCTGATCCAACGGACGAGGCCGCCGAGGGGCGCAGGTCACCTGATGCGTGGGGCTTGCGCTGAAACCGTCCCCTACTCCGAGACCTCTGCGATCACGACCTGCGCCGTGAGCTGCGCGGCGAGCACGAGGTAGTCGACGTTGACGGTGGCCGGAGTGTCACTGCTGAGGTGGCGGTACGGCGAGGTGTCGCCGCCGACGTACTCCTCGGTCAGGCCCACGGCCGCGTAGCCGCGGTCGCGAAACGCCTCGTGGTCGGTGCCCTGGGTGGTGGTGGCGGTGACGGGCACGCCCACGATCTGGGCGGCGGCGCGCCACTCGGCTTCGAGAGTGGGGGTCGGCGATTCGATCTCGAACCGGTGGTCGCCGTCGCTGTCCCACGCGACCTGATCGATCGTGTGGACGGCGCGGACGTTGGCAGCGACGTGCGCTTGCGCGAACGCGCGGGCGCCGAACAGGCCGGTCTCCTCCTGATCGAACAGGACCACCGTGACGGGTGCGCTCCGGCACGGGACGTCGACGAGGTAGCGGGCGATCGCGAGGACGACCACGGTCCCGCTCGCGTTGTCGTTCGCGCCCGGGCTGCCGGTCACGGTATCGAAGTGCGCACCGACGATGATCTCCTTGGCGGTGCCGCCCATCGTGGCCGGGATCGTGGCGAACACGTTCGTGCCACCGGGATAGTCCTGGGTCATCGGCGCGAGGCCGATCGCCGAGAGCTGCGTCGCGAGGTAGGTCCGCGCCGCGTTGCGCTGGGACACGGTCGCCCGGGGAGCGGCCGCGAGCTGGCCGAGATCGTCGGTGAGCAGGCTCCGCAACCACGGCGCCGCGAGCGCAGGGCGCGTACAGCCGGGGGGCGCATCCGGCCCCATCCCATCGCCACCGAGCCCGCCATCGACCTCGCTGTCGCCCGGCCCACCGCACGCGACGAGCGCGCACAGGGCTCCGAACGAGAACGCCCTCACGACGTGGGCGCCGTGTAGTCGGTCGCGACCTCGAGGTGGAAGTGATCGCTGTGCGAGATCGGATCGTTCTTCGGCGTCAGCAAGAGGCGGAACAGACCGCTGTCGTTGACCATCTTCTCGACGCCGAGCAGCAGCTCGTCACCGGCCTTGTAGTCCTTGCCGACCAGGGCGACCCGGCCGTCTCGATCCGTGAACGAGACGATGTCCATCGCGATGCCGAGCGCGTGGCGCGACAGGATGTTCTTGGTCTTGCCCATGACGCGGACGTTGGTCCACCGGAAGATGCTCCCGAACGTGACCTGCGCGACCCCGAGCTCGTCGAGCTGCGGTCCAAACGTTGCGAGCGCGAGGGCGAGCTGGCAGTCGACCTTGTGCGGGCCGTTGCGGAACGCGCTGACATACGTGATCCCGCCGAGCGTGATCGAGCCGTCCTCGGCCGCCACGGTGATCGCATCGACGATCCGTCCCTCGCGCTGGGCGGGCTTCCACGCGATCCCGAGCTCGTCGAGCTTGGCCTCGCAGGCCTTCTCGGCCTCGCCCATCTGGCGGCTCGGCGGCCACGCGAACCCGCGCGGCATGTTGTCGGTGCGCGCGAGGCTCTTCTTGGTGGGGGCGCGGCTGGCGCGCGCGTCCTTCCAGGCCTTCTGCTTCTGCTTCTTCGCCTTGGCCGTGGTCTTGGCGTTTGCCTTGGCTTTGGCCTTCGCGGTGGCCCTGGTCTTGGCGGTCGACGTGGCGGCCGGCTTGCGAGGCTTGGCGTCCACGACCGTCGGGCATGCCACTCCCGCGATCAACATCAAGACGAGCAGGGCCCGTGACATGGCGCGGACCTTAACAAGTATTCTGCCCCGATGGATCTGGAACTTCGCGAGGCCCTGGCACTGTCGGATGACCGCTCCACCGCCCTCGCCCAGCTGCTCCCAGGCAGCGAGGAGCACGACTACCACCGCTGTCTACGGGCGCAGCACACCGGTGAGCTCGACGCCGCGGACCAGATCCTTCACAGCTGGCCCGAGCGGCACGGCCATACCAGCAGCTACAACAAGCTCCAGCTCCGCCAGCTGCTGTGCCGCGCCGCCGTCGCACCTTCGCGCGTGGCCGAGAAGCTCCGCGATCAGTTCGGCGTCGGTCACTGGCACGAGAAGGAGGTCGAGGAGGTCGACCCGCGACGCCCCACCAAGGTCGCCGAAGGAACGTTCGATGGCATCTCCCTGCTCAAGCAGGCCGTCGACCACGACTCCAACCTCTCGCAGGTCACCGACGAGGGCAT
The DNA here is from genome assembly GCA_043776275.1 of Myxococcales bacterium. Taxonomy (GTDB): domain Bacteria; phylum Myxococcota_A; class Polyangia; order Haliangiales; family Haliangiaceae; genus JABFXX01. The sequence goes on from JAYVRN010000294.1 coordinate 5,940, forward strand.
GTACGAGCTCCTCGACTGGAGCCTCGATGCCACCCGCCGCCGGGTCCTCCTCGGGCG
>JAYVRN010000295.1:0-1862 GCA_043776275.1 Myxococcales bacterium
GGACGGCTATCCACCGGCGGCTCCTCGAGGCTGATCGGCCCGAGCACACCCGAGCGGAACTCGTGCACCAGCAGCTCGGCCGCCTTGTGGAGATCGACGAGGCCTCCCTTGCGAAGGCCCCCGCGCCGGCGGCCAACCTCGACGAGCAGCGCCTCGGCGCTCGCCGGCGCGACGCCGAGCTTGTAGCGGGCGACGATCAGCTCCGGGTACCGCGCGAGCAGGTACTCGGCGCCGAACATCCCGATCGTCAGATAGTCGATCGCGGTATCCGGAATCGATCCGGCGAACGCGAGCCGGAACGCGCGGGGCTCGTGCTCGATCTTCGGCCACATCAGGCCCGGGCTATCCGTGATCACCATGCCGTTGGCGAGCGTGATGGACTGTTGTTCCTTGGTGACCGCTGGCTTGTCGCCGACCTTGGCCACGGGACGATTGATCAGCGTGTTGAGCAGCGTGGACTTGCCGACGTTCGGCACGCCTGCGATCAACGCGCGCACCTGCTTGTCGGGGCCGCGGTGCTGCGCCATGTGGCGGGCGAGCTCGGCGATCCGCTTACGCGTGACCTGCGGACGCTCGGTGGTCGCGGCGAACGCCTTCACACCCGGCTCGCCCTCGAGGTACTTCACCCACGCGCGGGTCACCTCGGGATCGGCGAGATCGCTCTTGGTGAGGACCTTGATCACAGGCTTCTTGCCGCGGATCTCGGCGAGCAGCGGGTTCGAGCTCGCCTTGGGCAGGCGACCGTCGATCACCTCGATCATCACGTCCTGCGAGGGCATCAGCGCGGTCAGCTCGCGCCGCGCCTTGGTCATGTGGCCCGGGTACCACTGCAGCGACATCGCGGCCTGTATGACACGGTTCCGCGTCTACAGGGGCCACATCGCCCGCGTCGCACCACCCGGATCGTCGACGACCGCACAGGCACGATCGAGGATCATCGTGGCGCGCCGGGTGCGGTCGTAGGCGGGCCACACGGGCAGCCCACCCCCGTTCGGATCGCCGGACCGGATGAACGCCGCCCAGGTCGCGTGGAGCTGGGTCGCGAGCGGCTGCGCGGGGCCGACGTCCTCGGCGAGCAGGACCTGCGCGAGCGGCAGATCGAGCCGGTTCCACACGAACGGGAGCTCGAGGGCGTGCGCCGCGCCGAGCCGGTTGCCGAACGCGGGCGAGGCCCAATCGAAGCGGTACATGTACACGCCGCGCTGATGCTCGGAGCGCGCCTCCGCGAGCCGGATCAACGGGATCCGGAACGCGACGTCACCGATCATCTCGATCCAGGCCTGGGCGTCGGTCCGGCCCGGTCGCTCCTCGCGATAGAGGGCGAACATCCGCTCGATCGTCGCCTCCCCGAGCCGATGGCGGAGCACCGGCTTGAACGGCGTCACCGTGCGCTCACCGAGGAACAGCTCGAACAGAGCCCACTCGTCCCGGTTGCTGCCGAGGAGCAGCGGGATCTCGGTGGTTGTGGCCTCGCGCATGACGTCGAGCGGGGACCGCGGGATGGTGACGCCGTCGATGTACGGGGAGAACGCGATCAGCCCACCCTCGCGGCCCATGCGCGCCTGGACTTCGAGCAGCCGATCGATCGGCACCTCGGTGAGCTGCTCCACGGTCGCACCGAGCTCGGCGAGGACGCCACGCGCGGACTTCGTCGCATCGTCGCGGCTCGGGGGCGAGAGCCCGGCGGCGCCGCTCTGGAGAATGGCGCGGTGAAACAGGCCGCGCGCCGCGGGCATCGCGAGCAACATCCCGATCGAGACCGCGCCCGCGGACTCACCCATGATCGTGACCTGCCCGGGATCGCCGCCGAACGCTTCGATGTTGTCGCGAACCCAGGCGAGCGCCGCGATCTGATCGAGGAG
>JAYVRN010000296.1:0-5960 GCA_043776275.1 Myxococcales bacterium
TCGGGCGCAGGCAAGAGCTCGTTCGTCCAGGCAGGTGTCGTGCCCGCGCTCGGCGAGACCTGGACGACCCTGATCGTCCGCCCGGGAACCACGCCGCTCGCCACGCTGACCGCGACGCTGCACCAGGCCGAGCTCGGTGGCGCCGACCTGCCGATCGACGGCGAAGAGCTGCCGCAGGCCCTGCGCGCGTGGGCCGCGCGCGAACATCGCTCGCTGCTCGTCTACATCGATCAATTCGAGGAGCTGTTCACGCTGTGCCACGATCCGGTGGAGCGCGAGCGCTACGTGGCCGCGTTGATCCGGCTCGCTCGGACGGCGGACGATCCGATCCGCGTCGTGTTGACGGTGCGTGATGACTTCCTCCTGCGCTGCCAGCAGGTCGAGGCCTTGCGCGAGCGCCTCGTGCATGGGCTCCAGCTGCTCGCCACACCGACGCCGGCAGATCTGCAGCGCATCCTGGTCGAGCCAGCACGCCGCGCGGGCTACGAGTTCGAAGACCCGGAGTTGCCGAAGGCGATGGTCGACGAGGTGGCGGAGATGTCGGCGGCGCTGCCACTGCTGTCGTTCACCGCGGCACAGATGTGGGATCTACGCGATCGGCACCATCACCGGCTGTCGCGCAAGGCGTACGAGACGCTGGGCGGCGTGGGCGGCGCGCTGGCGCAGCACGCCGAGCGCGTGTTCGGTCAGATGTCGAGCGACGAGCAGCGTCTGGTGCGCGTCGGCTTTCGCAACCTCGTCACCGCCGATGGCACGCGCGCGGTGCTGACGCGGGCCGAGCTGATCGAGGTGCTCGGTGGGAAGGCGAATGCCGAGTCGGTCCTCGAGAAGCTGATCACCGCGCGGTTGTTGACCGCGTCGGAAGGCGTGGGCGGCGATCGCGTGGAGGTCGTCCATGAGGCGCTGCTCTCGGCGTGGCCGCGCTTGATCGACTGGCGGCGAGAGGACGCCGAGGGTTCGCGCCTCCGCGATCAGCTGCGTGCAGCGGCGCGACAATGGGAGGAGCGCGGGCGGCCGCGCGGCCTGCTGTGGCGCGATGAGGCGCTGACCGAGTACCAGCTCTGGCGAACGCGTCACGGCGGGCAGCTGATGGCGATCGAGCAGGAGTTCGGAGATGCGAGCGCGCGCGAGGCGCTTCGTGGTCGCCGCCTTCGCAATGCCGCGATCGGCACCATCCTCGCGGTGCTCGTCGTCGGTATGGTGGTGGCGCTCGTGTTGTATCGCGATGCTGAATCGCAGCGCGTTCGCGCGATCGCGAACGAGGAGCGCGCGAGCTCCTTGGTCACGGCCGGATATGTGGCGCTGGGGCAACGTGCCGCCGTCGCCGGCGATGCCAATCGCGCCCTCGTCTATCTCGGCGAGGCGCGGCGTGGTGGGGCGAGTGGGCCCACGGTGGAGATTCCGATCGCCGAGGGCCGGCGCGGGATCCTCGCGGAGAAGGCGGTGTATCGCGGCCACCACGGCAAGCTGCGTGGCCTCGCGGTGCTCGCGGGTGGGCGATCGTTCGCGACCTCGGGCGCAGATCACCTGGTCAACATCTGGAGCGTCGACGCGGAGACGCCGCGGTTCACGCGCACCGATAGCAACGTCGGCATCAACACGCTCGTGGGCTCGCACGACGGCAAGTGGGTCGTCGCCGCGTCGACCGATGGGCACGTGTGGCTCTACGAGGTGGCGACTGGCCGCCTCGCACACGCCTGGGCCCTCGACGACGGCAACATCTTCACGGCGCAGTTCACCCCTGATGATCGGCGGGTCGTCGCGTACACGGAGAATCAGGAGGTCGGCGTCTGGGATGTGGCCACGGGCGCGGTGGTGCGTCGCTGGAAAGCGGAGGGCGAGACCGGCGGGTTTGGCGATCTCTCCGCCGACGGGCGCTTCCTCGCGATCACGAGCTACGACCGGCAGACCCGGATCTGGGACATCACCACGGCGAAGCTGGTGCGAACGGTGGGGCCGCACGAGGACACGGCTTGGGATGCGGCGTTCTCGCCAGATGGGGCGATCCTCGCGACCGCGAGCTGGGACAAGACCGCGAAGCTGTGGAACCTCTCGACCGGCGCGCTGATCGCGACGCTGGTCGGACACTCCGCTGCGATCGATCTCGTCGAGTGGAGCCGCGATGGCTCGCTCGTCGCCACTGGCGGCCGGGATGGCACCGTGCGCCTCTGGGATCGCGCCGGCCAGCTGCGGACCACACTGACCTGCGCAGGCAATGTTCACGACGTCTCCTGGGCACCCGATAGCAAGCGCGTGCTCGCGGCGTGCGGCGATGCGACGGTGATCTTCGACGTGAGTGTCGGGTTGCCGGTGTTCCGCAAGCAGGCCACCGGAGAGGGCGCCTATGCCGTGCGTCAGCTCCCGAACGGAGAGATCCTCAGCGTCGAAGATGACGGCACCGCCCGGCGGTGGGCCCCGGTGACCAACGTCGCGTTCGCCGAGCGCGGTCACGACAAGGCGGTGACGCGACTCGATCGGTGCGCCGGCGGATCGGTGCTCACGATGTCGGAGGATCAGACCGCGAAGCAGTGGAGCGCGCGTGGCGACGTGACGTGGCAGACGCCGAGCGGCTGGAAGATCGACGACACGACGTGCTCCGAGACCACGCGCGTGGTGTTCTCCACCACCGAGGACGGCAAGCTGTGGCGGTTCGATGGGAGCGCGGCGCCCGTCGAGCTCGAGCTCGATGGCAAGCTGCCAGGTAAGCCGATCATCGGCCTCTCGCCCGATGGCGCGCGGATCGCCGTGGTCGACGAGGATCAACACGCGCTGCTAGTCGACACCGCGACCGGGCACGTGGCGAGCGGTGGCACGGCGACGTTCAAGCGAACCTGGGAGCCGAAGCTCTACTGGGCTCGCGATAGCTCCGCGTTCGCGCTGATGTCCGACGCGGGCGCCGTGGTGTGGGACGGCGCCACCGGGGCGAAGCGATTCGAGGTGCCGCCGCCGGGTGGGCTGGTGCGCCGGATCCTGATCGACGCCACGAGCGACAGCCTGTTCGTGTCCGCGATGGCACCGGATGTCCACCGGTTCTCGTTGCGCGATGGCAAGGAGACCGTGCGCTACGCGAATGCAGGCTTCGCGTGGGGCATGGTGCTGATCGGCGCGAGCCTCTACGTCGGGCTCGACAATGGAACCGTCGTCGAATACGACGCGGCGTCAGGCCGGCTCGTAGGCACGGTCGGATCCTTCGGCGCCGACGTGTTCAGCGTTGGCGACGCTGGAGACGGCCTGTTGTGGGTCGCGTCGGGCAGCTTGACGCTCAGCCTCGTGGATCGCTCGACGCGTGCGGTGGTGTTCCGCACGCAGCTCCCGACGGATCCGATGTTCTTGTCGGTGCGCGGCCTCGACGCCACGATCGCCGGACTCTCCGGCACGCTGGCCTTCGTCCATGTCGATCACGAGCCCGTGGAGCTCGACCGCCTCGACCTCGAGGTGCGGTGCCGGAGCACGATCACGCTCCGCGGGGGAACCCTCGAACCGCACGAAGCTGACCTCACTGCCTGCCAGTCGCTTGCCGATCGGCGATAGCCTGGTGTCATGACGCTCCGGCTGTCTCCGCACGTGCTGCCCCAGCTCAGGCTCGGCCTCCACAACCTGAAGCCGCAGAACCTGACGCCGGGCACCGATCGCCTGATCTACGCGACGGGCATGGTGCAGCTGCTGCGATCGCTCGTTGCCCGCGGCCGCATCGAAGATGCCAAGCGCCTTCGCGACGAGCTCCCGTTTGGCCCCCACCTCATCCTGTGGAACGAGGAGGCGGAGGGAGCGAACAAGTTCGAGGAGCTCCCGGAGCTCACCAACGCGATCTCGTTCGATCCGGACGCCCTCGGAGTGTTGCTGCGCGATGGCCGGAGCCGCGATGACGGCGCGATGGCCTACCTGCCTTCAGGCACCACCACCCCGGAGCTCGTTCGCTTGCTCCGCGCCCTGCATCGTGGCATCGAGCGCGTTGATCTGCTCTCGATGGCGGCCGAGCTCGACATCGGCTTTGACGAGGAGCTGCTCGATGACCTGATCGCGCGCGGAGCGATCGAGCCCGGCGAGGTCCATCCGCCCAGGCCTCCTGTCGCTGCGGCGATCGAGTGGATGGGCCACGCCTACGTGCGGGCGATCTCCCCGTCCGCCACGGTGTGGTTCGATCCGTTCACGGCGCCGCGCGTGACCTGGACCGACGAGGAACGCGTCGCCATGTTCGGCGCTGACGTGCCCGATTCATTCCTCCTCGCGGGCTACGGCCCGGAGGCTCACCAGGTCACCCAGGACGAGCTCGCGATCCCGCACGCGATCTTCGTGACGCACCCCGACACAGATCACATGGACCTCGGCGCGATCTCCTTGGTGCCGCCCGAGGTGCCGATCTACGTGCCCGCGAGCGATCCGGATCAGCCGTGGCAGGTCGATCTGGTCGCGGTCATTCGCAACGTCCTCGGTGCCGATCGCAACGTGATCGTCCTGCGTCACGGCGAGTCCGTGCAGCTCGGCGACCTCCGCGTCACCGCGTTCCCGTTCATCGGCGAATTTCCGCCGGCGTTGCCGCATCACTGGAACTGCTACCTGGTGGAGCTGCCGGACCAGGTCTGGGCGCTGTGCGCCGACTCCGCGGTCACCGAGGTCCAGGTCGACTGGCTCCGCGAGCGCCTCGCGGGGAACACCCGCCCGTTCGGGATCATGGTCAATTCGATCGTGCATCAGCGCACGATGGCCGGCTACCGCGACGCGGTGGACGAGCCCACCACCTTCACGCGGCTCTACTCGTGGTACCTGCCGCCGGTCCGCATGTTCGACCCAACGCCGATGTGCGGGCTGCCGGTGGAGCTGCTGCAGCGGCTGGTCGCCGAAGCGCGGCTGACCTACGTGTACCCGTACGCCCACGGCAACCTGCCGTGGTACCGAATGACCTCCACCGCGCTCCATCACAGCCACGTCGGGTCACATTCGCTGTCGGCGTTCCTCACGATGGAGCGAGTGGCGCTCGAGAGCGGCGCCCGCGTGCTCCGGCTCCAGCATGGCGTCCCGCATGTCGCGAATGCGTCGTCTCCGTTCCCGCGCCGGTGAGGGAGATTGTCGGGCGACACGGGATCCGGTACCGTTGTGCGTGATGAAGTCAGCTCTCGCGGTGATCATGGTGGCTGGGTGTGCGACTGACGGGAACCCGGACGTGCTGTGGCTGGCGCCTTCTGCCAACGGGCAGGACGTCACGCTCAGTGCGCGCGAACCCTTCCAGTATTGAGCTCCCGGCCTGGGACCCGGCGGGTCTCATGAAGCGACCTACGACCTCAAGGACAGTGTTCCTGCGGGGACGTACCACTGCGTCCTCGACGCGGTGATCATGAGCAGCATCGACGTGAAGTTCGATCTGATCTGGCGACGCGGCGCCACCGACATGACGCTCGCGACGTGGACCGAGCACTACGACCCTACCGGTGGCGGAAACTTCGATGCGCAGGCGCACGAGTACGACGAGGTCGCGCCCGCGATCGACTACGTAAGTGGAGACAAGTTCGTGTTCCGCTACTCGACGGTGATGGCCACCGGACCGGAGGCCTACATCCCGAACGGCGATGGGCCGCTCGCACGCGGTCGGATCCCCAACATCACGCTCCCCAAGTAGCCCGTCACGGTCGTCGATCGAGTGCGGCCCCGGTCAGCTCGTCGGGATCGATCATCTTGATCCCGTAGTGCTGCAAGATCTGTCCGCTCACCGCCTCGAGACGGGTCAGCGCGATGGTGGCATCGGCGCTGGCGCTCTCGAGCTGGAGGCGCGCGTTCTCGAGCTCGTTCTGCCGGCGCACGACCTCGTTGGACGTCGACTTGCCTAGCTCGAACTTGCGCTGCTCCGCCTCCACGTTCTGTTGCGCCAGCGTCACGACCTGACCGCTCAGCTCCACCGTGCGTGCGCTCGTCCTCGCCTGAGACGCGAGCCCCACGACCTCCGCGGCGATCGCCCTGCGCGCGGT
>JAYVRN010000297.1:0-5954 GCA_043776275.1 Myxococcales bacterium
TCGATCGCGGCGATCGGCCCGACGACCGTCGCGCCCGAGCCGACGATCTTGGCGAGCAGACCATCGCCGACGCCAGCGAGCGCGACGGAATCGGTCAGCACGTAGTCGACCGAGGCGACCAGCGGGACCGTCAGCGAGTGCCCCTGGTACGGACCGAACTTCCGGTTGCGCTCGAGCGCCGAGCGCAGTGGGATGTCATCGAGCCGGCTCTGGAAGTACCGCTTGTGCGCGAGCTCGAGCGAGATCGCCCCGGCCCCCGACCGCTGATCGGGCTCGAAGCTCTGCAGTACCGCGCGCGCAGCGCGGACCCCGTAGCGATCGAGGAGCTTGCCGTCCTCGTTGATCGTCGAGAGACACGGCTGCAACCAGGCCCGCACCGCCAGGAGATCGACGTTCCACTGCGCGGCGAGCGGCGCCCGCGACGCGACGTCGGCGAACCCCGCGGGCCCCGGAAGGATCGCGCGCGAAACCGCGGTCGCGGCCGCACCCACGTCGAGCGTCAGCCGGCCGGCGACGTGCTTGCCATCGCCCTCGATCGCGATCGCGACGCGGCCGATCGGCTCGAGCAGCTTCGCGCAGGCGATCGCATCGGGCACCTTGCCGACGAAGCTCGCGATCAGATCGCGGGCATCGAAGAAGCCCACGAGCGCGGGCTTGGCAGCCCCGGCGGCCTTGCTCGCCCACTCCCATTGCCTCGACCAGCCCGGCCCCTCTGGCCGGTGGCTGCTCGTGAACCACGCTTGACCATCCTCGTGCGCGAACGGCAGCGAGAAGTGGACCCACAGCCAATCGTTGGCCACGGCCCAGCTGACCTTCACGCTGGCGAGCAGCTGTGCGGTGAAGATCTCCGTGCCATCGACGATCACGGACTGCGTGACCAAACCGCGCTCGCGCTGGCGCTCGAAGAACGCGGCGGTGGACTCGGGCGCCGTCAGGTGAACCACGAACGTCGGCGCGATCTCCTCCGAGAACATCGCGATGCCGCCGTCCAGATCGATCCCCATGCCGGCCACCGCATCGGGGCTCAACGGATCCACCGCGAGCATGCCCGCCAGCTCGCGCGAGACCTCCGCCGCGTCGAGCCCGGCGATCACGCCGAGCGAATCGATCACATCCCGAAACGATCGCTGGGCGTCCTTGACCGTCGGTGAGGCCAGCACATAGGTCGGATTCGCCGGGACCCAGCGCGTGGCTGGGAAGCCACGGGCGATGGCAGGTGGCGCCGCATGTGATGCGGGCCGGCCGCCGTGGCACCCCAGCGCGACCGCCAGGGCGGCGACGACCCCGAAGCCCCCGCGAGCGCCCGAGCCCCCGGGAACCGAACTTGCGAGCCTCATGAATCGTCAGTCTTGCACGCAACCGCGGGTGCCGCTGGCCGATACGGGAGCTACCCATGCGGACCTCCATGCACGCGGAGTTTGCTATCGTCGACCGGAGCTCGATATGACCTCGATCGGTGGACCCTCTGGCCTCGGTGGCCCCCAAGGACCCGGCGGCCCCAATGGCCCTGACGGACCTGACGGACCTGACGGACCTGAGGGGCCCGACCGGCTCGACACCTTGTCCGGCCCAGACGCCGCCGACGAGGCGCAGCGGACGAGTGACATCGATGCCCTCGCCACCGAGGTCGCGGCCGGACGCCTGACCCCGCGGGAGGCGATCGATCAGCTGGTCGAGGCGACAGCCACGCCGGATCTCTCCGCTGCCGAGCGCGCCGAGCTGCGCGAGCTGCTGTCGGATCTCGTGGCAAATGATCCGTACTTCAACGGCCTCGCGAACCGCGCCTAGTAGATCACGTCGCCGACGAAGATCGTCCCGGTCTTCGAGCCCGCGGGCCCCACGAACTGGACCGAGCGGGTCGCCTTGCGATCGATCTCGATCATCTGAAATGGGCGCGTCATCGGCCGGCCGTTGACGTCGTGGAACGCGGCGATCACCATGATCTGCCCCTGCCGATCGGCGTCGTTGACGAGGTTGGCCTGGACCACGATCTTGCCGTAGTCGTCGAACGTGTGGAGGTCCGCGATCCGGGCCCGAGGTGGCTCGTCAGGGACCAGGGCCCCGCGGACGACGATCCGGGCCGACGTCGACGCTGGGCGCGGCTGGCGCTCGGTGTCGACCAGCGCGAACGTCCGGCGCTCGCCAGCGGGGATCCACAGCGATTGTGGCTTCAGGTGGCCGAGCACGTCCTCACCAGAGGTCAGATCCCCTCCGAGCGTGACGTAGGCGCCCTCGCTGGCGGTGTTGGCGGCGTCGATCAGCACGAACGTCGCCGTCGAGGCGAACTGGCCGTCCCCGACGGTGTCGGTCCGGAGGCGGGCGTCTCCGGTCACATGGATCGCATCGAGATCCAGCTGCCGGGCCGGCTTGCTCTTCCCACACGCGGAGGCGCCCAGGAGGGCCGCGGCCAGCGAGATCAGGGCGAGTGCGCGCACCCGCACATCATAGCGCAGCCTGACGCGGGGCCCAGGTGCAGGCCGGTCTCGGCCTCGGCGACAGCCTCGGCGAACACGGCGGGGAACCTCAGACGGTTCGAGAGCTCGAGATCACGCCGCGATCGTACGCCGCTTGCCCGTGCCCTCGTGCATCTTGAGCACGTCACGCACCTTCTGGGGCATCGCGAGCTCGGTCGTGTCGAACGTGGCCAGGGCGGTCGCCACGGTGGTGACGCGCTCCTCGGTGGTCGCCCGCTTGTCCACGATGATGCGGTAGGCGCCCTTCACGCGGCACAGGCCACCATTGACCACGCTGGTCTGCAGCGGCTCGTAGCTGACCTTGATCCCGAGCTGGTCGGCCGTGGCCTCCAGCAGCTCGAGCAGTACTTCTGGCTTCATGACAGACCCACAGTACCCATTTGGATCCGGGGCGCAACCTTTCTGTCCGATTCCCGGACGGCAGAGATCGTCAGGCGATCGGCAGGATCACGCGAAACGCGGCACCGCCCAGCTCGGAGCTGCCCACGGTGATCTCGCCATGGTGCTGGTCGATGATGTTGCGCACGATCGGCAGCCCCAGGCCCGTCCCCTTGCCGTCAGGCTTGGTGGTAAAGAACGGCTCGAAGATCTTCTCGCGATCGGCGTCTGGGACCCCGGGGCCTGAGTCGCCGACCTCGATCAGGACCGAGGCTGGGCCCTCGACCTGGGCACGGACGACGACCTTGCCGCCGCTCTCGACCGCATGGACCGCGTTGGTGATCAGGTTGATCAGCACCTGCTCCAGCTGTCCGGACACCGCCTGGATCACGGGCAGCTCGGGATCGACCTCGACGGTCAAGGTGATCCCGCCCCGCTCCACCAGGTGATCGCAGATCGACACGGATTGCCGGACCACGCTGGAGAGATCCACGGGCTCGAGATCTCTCCCGCTCGGCCGCGCGTACTGGACGAGGTCGCGCGAGAACCGGAGGATCCGCTGCGCGCTCCCACCGATCCGCCGGAGCTTCTCGACATCGGCGACGTCGGTCCCCGCGGCCTCGAGCTTGCGAACGAGGTACTCGGCATACACGGTGATCGAGGTCAGCGGATTGTTGAGCTCGTGGACCACGCCCGCGGCGAGCTCGCCCAGGGTCGCGAGGCGCTCGGCCCGCACCACCTGTTGCTGGAGTGCGTCGATCTTCGATTGGTCCTGGCCGATCGCGACCACCGCCTCGACCGCTCCGCCCGGGGCACCCGCCCGCCCCACCGGCGCGATGCTCCAGACCGTCCGCACACCGCCGTTGGCGCGCGTGGGCAACACCACCGTGACCGCAGCGTGGTGCTGTCCGATCAAGGCCGCTGCGAACGCGGAGGTCAGGTACTGGCGCTGGTCGGCGGTGATGAAGTCGCGGATGTCGCGGCCGAGGACCTCGTCGCGGGCGTAACCGGTGAGGTCGAGCATCGCGCGATTGCACACCGTGATCCGCCAGCTCCGATCGATGCCAAGGATCAGCGCGTTCGCACTCTCGAGCAGGCGGGCCTGGTAGTCGCGCAGACCGAGCGCATCGTCCTGGAGCCGTACGGTGCGGAGCGCGACCGCAAGGTGGCTCGCCAGCGGCTGGACGACGGCTTCGTCTGCGACGACCCCGTCGGCGCCCGGCGGATACCCGATGTCGAGCACGCCGTAGAGCTCACCACCGGCGGCGAGCGGGACGGCGAAGCCGGTGGCCATCCCCGTGAACGGCGAGTCCCAGCGCGGCAACACCCGGAGCCGTGCGCTCGCCGCGACGGCGCTCTTCAACTTCGCGCGCGTGAGTGCCTCGTCGGTGATCGTCACACCGTCACCAGCCGCCGATTCACGCACCGCTCCGCCGCGGACGTACGTGCGCGCGGGATCGCGCGTGCGGATCTCGAGGACGCGGACACACAAGGCGCGCCCGGGCAGGAGCGATCCGAGGAGCGCGAGAGCGCGCTCGACGAGGGCGGGCTCGGTGGTGGCGAGCGGCAGCTCGGCGGCGAGGGACCGCAAGACGGTGAGCTGTGCCTCGGCGGTCGGCGCGACGAGCGTCACGAGCCCTCCTTCGAGGTATCGCGTGCATCGCGCGCATCGATCTCGCCGAGATCACCGAGATCGGCCATCGTGGGCTGCAACCCGACCTCGCCCGGCGGCTGCACCGCGAGGAACTCGCCGGTCAGGCTGTCGTCGCCCATCGCGATCGGGATCGAGGGATCGCTCTCGGGCGCCGCGCGATCGAGATCGAGCATGCGCGCGGTACCGACGTAATCGGTGGTCTCGTACTTGGTGATCCTGCCGATCTTCTTGACGATGCCCGCCATGCGCTCGGCCTCCGACATGATGATGCCGACGGCACGGAGGTGCTGGGCAGCCTTCTCGCTCTGACGCTGGATCAATTGTGCGTACCCCATGATCGACGTCAGCGGCTGGTTGAGCTCGTGGGCCGCTGCGCCCGCGAGCTCGGCGACGAGCGCCTGCTTCTCCGAGAGCTGGAGCTTCTGCTGTGCATCGAGGAGGCGTTGCTCCATTCGGATCCGCTCACGGAGGTCCGTCAGGATACCGACGGTCGCCGCCTCGCGCTCGCCCTCGTACACCACCGATGCGGTCATGCTGACCGGGACGATCTCTCCCGCGGCGATCCGGACCTCCCGGCGGGTCTGCTCGAGGCGCCCCACGCCACCATAGGAGGTCGACCTCAACATCCGCATGATCTGGTTCGCGCCGCCGTCCTCGTAGAGGTCCCACACGGGCAGCTTGCCGATCACGTCGCTCTGGCGATAGCCGAACAGCCGCTCGGCACCCTGATTGAACAGGATGATCGTCCCGCGCATGTCGGCCGCGATGATCGCGTCGACGGTGGAGTCGATCAGCCGCTCGAGAAACTCCTTGGTCGAACGCAGTTCGTGCTCGAGCGCACGCTCCGCGGTGACGTCGCGAAACGCGAGGATCACCGCGCCGGTGCCCGCGAGGACCGTCGAGGTCGAGACCGAGACCCAGATCGGCGAGCCGGAGGTGGTCGAGAGCTGGAGGTCGAACGAATCGACGTTGGCGCCCGCGAGCACGCGCGACACCGTGTCGCCGATCTGTGCGCGCTGCTCTCCCGCGACGAGATCGACCAGCTCGGAGCCGAGCAGGCCATCGCGGGCGAAACCGGTGATCCGCTCGGCCGCACGGTTGACGAACAGGATCCGGCCGGCATCGTCGAGCACCACCACGCCATCGGCCCCGGCCTCGAAGTGCTCCTTCAGCGAATCGATGCCGCGGATCCGGCGCTCGGCCTCGTACCGGGCGCGCGAGATCCGATGGGTCTGATCACGCAGCGACTCGAGCACCGCGCCGTGGCGGAGGTGGGCGGCCGTGATGCTCGCGATCAGCTTCCCGAGCTCGAGGCGCGCGCCGACGTGGCCGACGCCGGGCTGGCGCTTGCGCAGGAGGATCGCGCCGAGCGGCTTGCCGCGCCACTGGATCGGAAACACGACGATGCCGCGCACGTTGCGCGTCGACAGCTTGTCGCCGAGCGAGGC
>JAYVRN010000298.1:0-1857 GCA_043776275.1 Myxococcales bacterium
GTCCTTCACATCGTTCCGTGCCCGACGCCAACGCACAACCTCGTCGCGGTGAACATCTACAACGCGCTCGCTCGGATCGGCCTGAAGCGCGGGTTGACCGCGTTTCCGGATGGCACCGCGATCTATGCCCCGATCTCGACCCCGCGAGCTGGCGCATTCCCGATGCGTCGCTAGTGCGGCCAGAACAGGTCTCCGAGCGCGGACTCGAGGGTGCCGTCCTCGCGGTCGAGGTTCGATCACCACGAGACGAGAGCTACAAGAAGTTCGAGTTCTATGCACGGGTCGGGCTCTCCGAGGTCTGGATCGTCGACCCGAAGACGCGCACCCCGGAGCTGTTCACGAACGCCCACGGCGTGTTCGTTCTGGTCCCACCGATCGCCGGGATCCATCGCTCGCCGTTGCTCGACATCAGCCTCGACGTGGTCGCAGGTCCGCTGCTACGGATCAGCGATGGCGCCACCGTGACCGAGCTGTAGCTTCTAGATCCGCAGGCCCACGCGCGAGCGCACGAGGAGCCGGAGCAGGATCGCGGAGCTCACGAGGCCGATCGCGGTCCCGGCCGCGGCGCCGGCCAGCCCGTACAGCGGCGTGAGGATCGCCAGGGCCGCGGCCGCGATCGCCACCACGAGGAGGGTGTAGACCGTGTGCCAGCCGGGCCGCGAGGCCATCAGCAGCGTCTGGTTGAATGGCAGGTACGGCGATGACAGCGCGATGCCCGCCATCAGGATCGCGAACGGCAACGCGCCCGCGCGGAACTCGGGCTTGGTCAGCCACGGGATCACGTACGGATAGGCCACCGCCCCCAGCGCGCAGGCGCCGACCATCGCGGGCACGAACCAGCGACGCGAGCGGTGCACCAGCGCCTCCACCTCGAGCAGCTGGCCCGCCGCCACGTGCCGCGCGATCACCGGGTTCAAGTTGTTCTGCACCGCCACCGGGAGCTGCAGCGCACCCTCGAACACCACCGATGCGAGGCTGTAGATGCCGACCTCGGTCTCCGGCATCGCGACGGCGACCACCCAGATGTCGAGCTTGGAGTTGATCTCCGAGACCAGCGTGGCGAGGACGGAGCGCGCCCCGTAGTCGAGGTGGCGGCGCGCCCACGCCGTCCAGCCGCCGCTGCGCCGCAGCGAGACCGTCTGCACGAGCTCGACCGCGAGGATCACGAGCAGCACGCCCTCGGTCAGCGACCAGATCACGGGCAGGTGATCGGCGGGGAGATCGAGGCCCCAGGCGAGCGCGATCCCGATGCCGATCAACAGGTAGCGCAGCGACGTGTACACGGCGAACGCGCGCATGCGCCGCAGGCCATTGACCACGCCGAGCAGCGTCTTGTTGATCGCGAAGCAGAACAGCCCGGGCGTGGCCCACAGGATCCCTTCGGGCACGAGCGTCGAGTGCACGAGGTCGCCGATCGGGCCGCGCAGCAGCACGAACGCCGTGGTCGCCACCGCGGCGAGCGCGAGGTTCGGGATCAGCGCCCCGACCACCACCTGCGCGACGTGGTAGCGGTCGTCGGGGTTCTCGGCCACCGCGCGCAGCACCGCGAACTGGAGCCCACCGGCGCCGAACACCGCGACCGCGAACATCGCCGTGGTCACGATGTTGAACGCGCCGAGCGCGCGGGCGCCCCAGTGCCCGGCGATCGAGAAGTTGAGCGCCAGACCCACCACGGCGAGGAGGGCCACCGGCACCAGGTTCCAGCTGACGTCGCGGCGCATGCGGCGCTGCTGCCCCTCGGCCTGGTCAGCGGTCACAGGGCACGTCCACGAGGCCGAAGATGCAGTAGTTGGTCACGAAATGCGATACAAGGCTGGTCCGCGATGAGCTCGTCTGGTCTGGAGATCGCCGTCCTCG
>JAYVRN010000299.1:0-5938 GCA_043776275.1 Myxococcales bacterium
GACCACGGTGTCGGGGTGCTGGTTCCGGATCGTGCGCGCGATCGTCTTGGCAGGGAGGTCGCTGACGTCCTCGGCGACCATCGCGTAGTGGAAGCTGCCAAAGCTGATCCGATCGAGGCCCTCGCCTCCGGAGGTGGCGTGGACGAACAGGTAGCCGGGCGGTGCGAGCTCGGTCATGCCGGTGAAGAAATCGTCGACCTCGTCGATCACGAGGACCCGCAGCTCCTCGAGCATCACCGAGCGCGCCGGATCCTTGCCGGCGGCCTTGTCCGCGAGGTCGATCGCGCGGCGCTCGGTCTCCATGAAGCGCTGGAGGAACTCCTCGTGGACGCCGCGCACGTCGACCAGGACGGAGTCGACCTCGCGCTTGCCCACCGAACGGCCCGCGGCATCGAGCACGCGGTCCTTCAAGTACGCGACCGACTCGGGCGCCTTGAGGATCAGATCGATCGCCCCGGCGCGCACGCTCTCCACCGCATCGTCGTAGGAGCGGCGCGGGGTCATCGCGATCACCATCGAGGTAGGGGAGGCCTGCTTGATCGCGCGGATCGTCTCGATGCCATGGCTCGGGTTCGGCGTGTCGATGTCGACGAGGACCACCGAGAAGAACTGACGGGCCACGGCTGCGAGCGCATCGTCCGCGGTGGTCACGCACGTGACGTGGAGCTGGGCCTCGGACAGCAGCTGCTCGATCCCTGCATGGACGCGCGCGTCGCCATCGAGGACCAGGACCTCGATCCCGACCAGCAAGGACACCGCGAGCTGCGATCGGTACGAGCCCGAGGTGGAGGATTCGTTGGTCATGGCGAGGGCGTTCCGGCGGCGGAGGTGACGGAGGCGGTGGGTCCGGGCGTGGCGCCTTCGGCGAGGCCGGCCTGGAGCAGGTAGGCGCCGGTGGCGGCGAGCCCGAGATCGATGAGCAACACGAAGATCACCACTCCCCAACGCGTGCCGCGCCCGGGTTTCTTCGGCAGTGAGAGCGACGGCGACGTCGCGGTGACCGGCGGCACACTCGCGCGGCGCTGGACCGTCCCCGGGCCTTGCGATTCGGTGCCCGGGCGGAGGTGTGGCGGCTGGCTGCCGTAGGCATTGGGGCCGACGTTGGTGGGTGGGATGCTGCCGGGGCCGACGTTGGTGGGTGGGATGCTGCCGGGGCGGTTGCCGTACGGGTTGTTGGTGGGCGGGATGCTGCCTGGACCACTTCCGTAAGCGTTGTTGGAGGGTGGGATGGACGGCGGTGGCGGCAAGGCCGCGGGCCCGCTGTTCTGCGGCGGGATCGAGTAGTTGGTAGGGGGGACGCTGTAGCCGCCGCCATAGCCGGCCTGCTGCTGCGGCATCGGCGCGTCGTCGGAGATCTTCTGTGTGGGCGCGACCGTCGAGGGCGCCGAGCGTGCACCACAGCCACCGCAGAACCGGGAGTCCGGTGCGTTCTCGGTGCCGCAACTGGGGCAACGCATCCCGGAGAGAGGGTAACTCAGCGCGGGCATGTGAGGCTCGAATCTGGCCAACGGATCCGACGGGGACCCTGTGGTACCCTTGAGGTCCGGCTTCGATGAGTCAGATCCTCGATCGTGTGCTCGCCGCCGCCCGTCAGCTCGGGGCTTCGGACGTTCATCTCAAAGCGGGCTTACCTCCGATCTTCCGCATCAAGGGAGACCTGCGCACCGTGCGCGATGTGCCCGCATTGACGCGGGAATCCATCGCGCAGTTCGCCGTGCACATGATGAACGACCGGCAGCGCGAGGAGTTCGAGCAGAACCTCGACATCGACCTCGCCTACGGCACGCCGGATGGCGTCCGGTACCGCGTCAACCTGTTCCAGCAGCGTGGATCGGTCGGCATGGTGCTGCGTTTGATCCCTCCCGAGGTGCCGCCGTTCGAACGTCTGAACCTGCCGCAGACCGTGCTCGACCTCGCGACCACGCCGCGCGGCATCGTGCTGGTCACGGGGGCCACCGGCTCGGGCAAGTCGACCACGCTCGCGGCGATGATCGACTACGTCAACACGCAGAACGCCTATCACATCGTCACGATCGAGGACCCGATCGAGTACACGTTCCGCGACAAGCGCGCGGTCGTGAACCAGCGCGAGATCGGCTTCGACACGATGACGTTCTCCCGCGCGTTGCGCGCTGCGCTGCGGCAGGACCCCGACGTGATCCTCGTCGGCGAGATCCGCGATTTCGAGACGGCGGGCATCGCGATGACAGCGGCGGAGACCGGCCACCTCGTGCTGTCCACGCTGCACACGGTGGATGCCACGGAGACGATCAACCGCATCATCTCGATGTTCCCCACGCACCAGCAGCAGCAGGCCCGGCTGACCCTCGCGAGCGTGCTACGCGGCGTGGTCTCGCAGCGCTTGCTCCCGCGCGCCGATGGCAAGGGCATGGTCCCGGCGCTCGAGATCATGGTCAACACCGAGCGGATCCGCGAGATGATCGAGGATCCCCAGCGGACCCGCGAGATCAAGGGCGCGATCTTCGAGGGCCTCCACCCGTACGGGATGGTCTCGTTCGATCAGAGCCTGGCGGCGCTCGTCAAGCAGAAGCTGGTGACCTACGAGGAGGCCGTCAAACACTCGACGAGCCCCGCGGACTTCGCTCTGCTATTCCGTGGTGTGTCGCAGAGCGCGGGATCCTGGAAGGACTCGGGAGGCGGGGCGACCTCAGGAACTGCCAGCAAACCTGGAGGCCTCGGTAATGATGAATTCGAGATCGAATAGGTGGCTGCTGATCCTCGGGTTGCTCGCGGGTTGGCTCGTCCTCCCCGCGACCGCGAGTGCAGGTCGCAAGCGCGTGGTCGTCCTCGAGCTCGAGGGCCCCAAGGCGGACAAGTTCCACGCTGACCTCGTCAAGCTGATCAAGAAGACCCATACGGTCATCCCGATCGACAAGTGGAACGGCACGGCCGAGGAGCTCGATGCCGGCGGCGGTAGTGACAAGGACCTCAAGAAGATCGCGAAGAAGCTCAAGATCGACGCGATCATCCAGGGCAAGGTCGAGAAGCGCCGCGACGCCTACATCCTCCAGCTCAAGGTCCACGCAGGCAAGTCCGGCGCGATGGTCGGCGGCCGCATCGATGTGAAGGCGGAGGGGCCGCGGATCGATGGCCAGACGACGACCGATCTCAAGGACGAGCTGATCCCCGCGATCGACGGCATCGCCTCGAACCGCGGTGGTGGTGGCGGTGGTGACGACGAGGGCGAGGACGAAGAGAAGCCCACCAAGAAGAAGAAGGACGTCAAGGAGGACGAGGGCGAGGACGAGGAGAAGCCGGCCAAGAAAGGCTTCGGCAAGAAGAAGGACTCCAAAGACGACGAGGGCGAGGACGAGGAGAAGCCGGCCAAGAAGGGCTTCGGCAAGAAGGATGACGAGGAGACCAACGCCCTTCGCAGCAAGAAGGACGAGAAGAAAGACGAGAAGAAAGACGAGAAGAAGGACGAGAAGAAGCCGATCGTGAAGAAGGACGACGGCGGGGACGAGGAAGACAGCCCGCTGCCCAAGCCGAAGAAGGTCGTGAAGAAGGACGAGGGCGACGACGAGGAAGGCGACGGCGAGAACAAGCCCAAGAAGAAGGTCGCCCGCAAGGACGACGGCGAAGAGGAAGAGGAGGGCGTCGAGGCCTCCGGCGACGAGGGCGATGGCCCGCTGGCGACCTCGCCAGGTGAGCGTGCGATCGACGGCGTCGTCGGTCTGTCGTTCAACGCCCGCCGGATGGCGTTCACCTACTCCGCGGACCTCGGCAACAACCCCAAGCCCTACAAGGGCGTGCCGGTGGCCGGCATCCTCGTCGACGTGACGATGTATCCGCTCGCGATCAGCCACAAGCGGCACGACATGCTGAAGAACGTCGGTCTGACGTTCATGTACGACAAGGTCCTCAAGATCCAGTCGAAGCAGGGCGCCGTCACGCTGCCCACCGCCCAGGCGCGGTTCGCCCTCGGTGCGGCGTTCCGCTATCCGCTGGGCTCGAAGGCCGTGGTCGGTGGCACGCTGCGCCTGGGCCGGCAGAACTTCACGATCGGCACCTCGGGCGGTGTCAGCTCCGATCTGCCGAACGTCAACTACACGATCCTCGATCCGGGCGCGTTCCTACGATTCGCGATCACGCCGAAGGTCACGTTCAACCTGAACGTCGGGTTCATGGCGTTCCTCGGCACCGGCGCGATCCAGAAGAACGATTCGTACGGCGCGGCGACCGTCACCGGCTTCGAGGGCGAGATCGGCGGCGACTACCTGCTGACCAAGAACATCTTCGCCCGCGCCGCCTTCAAGTTCGAGACGATCGGCTTCAACTTCAAGGGCACCGGGACGATGACCACGGGCCGTGACACCGATACAGATCAGGACGTGTTCGGCGCGCGCGACAACTACCTCGGCGGCGCGGTCACCGTCGGCTACCTGTACTGAGCGCCACGCCGCATTCCGAATTGTCGTTGACGCTGCCGTGACGGTCGTCTAGCGTCGTTCCCATGAGGCGAGGCGAGGCGAGGCGAGGCGAGGCGAGGCGAGGCGAGGCGAGGCGTGAGGCGTGTGATTGGCCTCGTCGTCCTTGTCGTGGCCTTCAGCTGCGACCCGAAGTCGCAATTGGGTGAACGGATAAGCTCCCTGACACCAGTAGTGTCGGACGCGACGATGCTTGATAGCGTTCCTCTCAGCCCCGACGGCGCAGTAGACGAGGTGACGCCACAGCAGCTCGACCAGCAGATTGCTGTGGCTCAGGCTGCCTGGGAACGAGAGACCCAACCTCTTGCGCTTCTGCGCACGAACGCGATGCAACATCGCGCACTCGTGGAAGTGGAGATTGGAGCTGCATCGGTGCGGACCGGCGCCGACGGTACTGCCGAGACGGCCTTCGCGGCGAGACTCGTGCGGGTTCACAAATCCGTAGCGGGATATCAGCCGAACCTCATCTCGGTCGTGATTCGCGGCGGGCGGACTGCTGCAGGGATCTGGATCGATTCCGAGCAGCCGGAATTCCGGTCGGGCCGGCACTATTTGATCCTCTCCCCTTTTCACGAAGGCGAATGGCGCGGATTGAGTGAGTGGGACGTCATTGCAATTGCGGGGGATGGGTTCCTGTACGAGCGCGTGACAGTGACATCTGCCGAACTTGACACCGCGATGGAAGAGCTCGGGAGAGTCGCACCATGAGGCATGGGGGCCCGATCGTCGTTGTCATGCTCGCGGTGCTCACGCGCAACGCCAGTGCATACGAGACGCAAGTAGACCCGAGTAGATACTACCAAGAAGTCTGTGGCGCCGCGTCCTTCGATATGCACTGGGATGGCGTTCCAATCCCTGTCTACATAAACAACTCTCCGTCCGATGGTGTTCAGCTCCTGAAGAAAGTCGGCGGGGCCTACTGGACTACGAGCGATGTTGCACGCGAACTCCAGATCGCAATCGCAGACTTCAACGACAGCGTGGGCATTCCCATTAGGCTGTACTACAACGGGGTGACTGGCAGCCCCCAGGTGAGCGGCGGAATCGTGATCCAGAGCTCCCCCGTCGCATCTAGCGCAATCGCTCATGCGACCGTCTACGGCACCGGCACATGCGTTCCCGGCAGCAGAGGACGGATAGCCTCGGCCCAGATTTCAGGTCATCGATTCAACGCCAACGGGACCGACCGCGAATTCGGACTGTTCCCGCCACCGCAGCAGCCTGGAGCTGATCTACGCTTCCTGTTTTCACATGAATTGGGGCACGCCCTAGGACTCGCGCACTCTACCGATGCAGTGCTGCTTAACAATATGGGAGCCACGTACACGGCAACGGATAAGCTTGTGATGTACCCGAGCATCTCCCCCAATCACAGGCATTGGACGAAATACGAAAAGGATTCACTTCGCACCCTCTACGGAACTCGGCTAGGCACGCTCCAGGTGCTTCAGTCGGGACCTCGAGCACCCTATAACAACGGTTCGGCATGG
>JAYVRN010000300.1:0-22689 GCA_043776275.1 Myxococcales bacterium
AGGTCCCCGAGCGGGATCAACTCCTCGGGTGCCTGCGCGTGGTCACGGGGGCCGGCGCCGACGAGGCGTACCTCGCGATCCACGGCAAGACAGCCGCGATCGAGGAGTTCTCGCACGCCACGGGTCAGCAGCACGTGTGGCTCGACGGTGAGCGGGTGCGCTGGCGGCGGGGCGAGCAGGCGATCTCGATCGATCTGATGACGGGCGTGGCGGTGCCGGCCTCGAACGAGCTTCCGCCGCTCACGGTCACCTATCAGGGTCGGCGCTGGGACATCGAGGAGAGCGACGGCAAGGTCGTCGCCCGCGTGAAGGGCAAGCTCGCGTGGCAGACCGAGGGCGGCTACGGGGAGCTGCTCGGCGCGGTGTGGCTGCCGCGGCAGCTGCCGATGGTGCGCGTCGCGGCCGTGAGTGGACGGTTCGGCGATCCGGAGGTCCGGCTGCTCGACGTCGATGCCACCGGATCGATGACGGGCCAGGCATCGTGGGCGAGCGTGCCCGGGATCGCCGTGCTCGAGCACGCGATCTCGCCGGTGGGCGATGTCGCGCTCGCGGTGCGTCTCGACAAGACGCTCAAGCACGACTTGATCGCCGGGTTCTCGGCGAATGCGCTGTTGCAGTGGGTGTATCCCCTACCCGAGACAGCGCGCGTGGATCCGATCGGCGTGGCGATCGGACTCGATGTCGAGCGTGCTCCCGAGGCGGTCGTCGTGTTCCACGACGGCGATACGGTGACGATTCTCCCGGAGCTGTCGTCGCCTCCTACGGCGCCAGGAGCGGTTCGAGGACCGTCGGAAAACGCGACACCGTAAGCCCGCAGGATCACGAGATCCTGCCTTGGTATGCCGGGTGCTTTACCCATCTGCATGAACATCAAGAGCAGCCTCCTCGCCGCGACCGCCGCCATGTCCCTCGTCGCCTGCATCAAGCAAGACGAGGCGCCCAACGAGCTCCGCACCGCCATCCCGACGGCGGACCAGGTCAAGATCAAGCTGCCCCAGACCACGACTCGCGCGGTCGGTGATCTCGCCGAGTGGTACGTCGCGACCCGGAACGTGACGCGCACGTTCAACGGCGGCGCCGGCTGGGTGCTCGTGCTCGTGCACACCATCGTCCAGTACCCGGTGACCACGGTCAGCGGCGACACGTACACCTGGGGCCCGTGGAGCGAGGCGCTCGACCCGGCCGAGTACAAGCTCGATGTCCGCGCGATCGGCGACGGGACCTACGAATACCAGCTCTCCGGTCGCTCGAAGACGCTCGCCGGTGCGCAGTTCGAGGTCATCATCGACGGCAAGGCGGATCCCCGCCTCGGCGACGCGAAGGGCAACGGTCAGTTCCTGATCGACTTCGAGGCCGGCCGCCGCGTCAATCCGATCGACGCCGGCGACGCCAAGGGCCAGGTCGACGTTCGCTACGACCTGACGGCACGCCACCTCGACCTCGGCATCATGTCCACCAATGACCTCGGCGAGCCCGTGATGGCGGACTACGCGTACAACGAGGCCGCGGACGGCGCCGGCGACATGGTGTTCAACATCGACGGCAACGCGGGCGGCACGGCAGCGCAGGAGCACATCACGCTCCGCTCGCGGTGGCAGTCGAACGGCCTCGGTCGCGCGGATGCACGCCTCGCGGGTGGAGATCTCGCGACCGGCGCCATCGCGTCGGAGTGCTGGGACGCCCAGTTCCGCCGGACCTTCTACACGGATTCGGCGAACTTCGCTCCGACCGAAGGCGACGTCGCCGCTTGCGCCTTCAGCACGACCGACCTGCCCCCGCAGCACTGATCCTGTGCTAACACCTCCGCCCGGAGGAAACGTACATGCCGACGATGCCCAAGGACGCCGCGGATCTTTTCGACAACCTCGTCCCGGAAGGACTCAAGCAGTTCCCGGACAAGGCGCGCGAGCTCAACGCGATCTACTGCTTCAAGATCACGGGTGAGGGCGGCGGCGAGTGGACGGTCGACACCACGTCGAACCCGCCCAGCTGTGTCAAAGGCGATAGCGGCAAGGCGCAGTGCACCGTCGAGGTCGCCCACGATGACTTCAAGACGATGCTCTCGGATCCGAACGCCGGCATGCAGCTGTACTTCCAGGGCAAGCTCCGCGTCTCGGGCGATCCGATGCTCGCGATGAAGCTGCAGCAGCTGTTCGAGATCGCTCGCCCGAAGTGAGCTGACCTGGCTCGCAAGGCAGCCAAGGGCCGTCCGAAGGCCCGCGCGGTCGAGCTGGAGTGGGTGAAGCCCGCCCAGCAGGATCGCAGCCGCGATACCCACGCACGGATCGTGGCCGCCGCAGAGCGCTTGCTCTCGCGTGGCCGCGCGTGGGTGGAGCTCAGTGTCGCCGAGCTCGTCGCCGAGGCCGATGCCTCGGTGGGCGCGTTCTACAACCGGTTCCGTGACAAGGACGCGCTCCTGCACGTGCTGCAGCTCGAGCTGTACGCGCAGGGAGCGGCGACCGCGGCGCGTGCCCACGAGCTCGCGGGTTCGGCGGTGCCGTTCGAGGCGATGGTCGGCGCGTTCGTCAACGTCGCGATCGCGTCGTATCGCGACCAGCGCGGCTTGCGGCGGGCGTTGCTGGTGGAGATGTGCACGAACCCGGTGTTCCGCGAGCGCGCGATCGAGCTGTCGCGGTTGACCTGCGTGGGGCTGGTCGCCGGGCTCGCGAACCACGTCAAGGGCAAGGACACCGAGCGGCTCGCGACCGCGATCGACGTCGCCCATCGCTTCGTGTACGGGACGCTCGATCAGATCCTCCTCTACGACGATCAGGCGCCGACGGGCCGGAAGATCAGCGATCCGCAGCTCGCCGAGGAGCTGACGGCGGCGTGCCTCGGCTATCTCGAGCGCAGCCTGCCGCTTCGCGCGTAGACTCGCTCCGTGGGGCAGCGCGCGGATCAACGCCACGACGTGGCGATCGTCTCGCTCGCGATGTTTGGTGCGACCGCGCTCGTGATCGGCCTGCCGCAGCGGATGATCATGTTCCCTGCGTCGCTCGCAGCCGCGCTGGCGACGATCGCGGCGCTCGGTGCGACCTGGGTGATCTGTGCGGTCGAGGAGGACGTCACGCCCTGGGAGGCGGCCATCGCGGCGGGGATCGCGATTCCGCTGTGCACCGGCGTCGATTGGTTCTCCGCGAGCTGGGCGCCACGCGATCCGGCGCGCGTTGCGATCGCCGCGGTCGGGGGCGCGCTCGGCGCCGCGCTGATCGCGCGTCATCGCGGTTCGAGCACGGCGGTCCGTCGCGTGGCGTTCGCGGCGCTCGTCAGTGGAGGCGTGCTCGCCGCGCTGGTCTTGCTCGCCCTCGGCCTCAACAAGCTCACCGGTGCAAAGCTCGACTTCGTCCCATGGCTCGCCGCCGCCGGGGCATCTGCGCTGCTGGCGTGGCGCGTTCCACAGCTCACCACCGGCACCGTGTGCGCGGGCCTCGGCCTGGCCCTCGGGCTCGGAGGGCTAACCTTGCTCCCCGGGCTCAATCCCCAGCTTCCGATCGCGATGATCGTCCTGATCCTCGCGGTGATGGGCGGGATGATCCTCCTCGGCGCGAGTTGGTTACACGGTGTCACAACCCGCAAGCTCGGCGCGCGACGCGTGATCGCGACGGCACACGCGCGCGAGCGGGGTGATCGGGCATGATGCGCGCATGGTCGCCTCCCCGCTCGCCGACGCACTGACCGGCATCCGCGTCCTCGATCTCTCGCGGCTGTTGCCCGGCCCGTTCCTCACGATGGTGCTCGCCGACATGGGCGCGGATGTCGTGAAGGTCGAGGATCCCAAGCTCGGCGACTACCTCCGGGCCTTTCCGCCGGGGAAGGGCGGGATGTCGGGGCGGTTCATCGCGGTCAACCGAGGCAAGCGCTCGATGGCGCTCGATCTCAAGGACAGCGCGGCGCGGGAGACCTTTCTCGAGCTGGTGACGAACGCCGACGTCGTCGTCGAGAGCTTCCGCCCGGGTGTGATGGCCAAGCTTGGCCTCGGCTACGACGTGCTCGCCGCCAGGAACCCCAAGATCATCGCGTGCTCGATCAGCGGCTACGGCCAGACCGGCCCCTACGCCGACCGCGCCGGCCACGACCTCGGATACATCGCCCTCGCCGGCGTGCTCGCAATGACCGGTGGGATCGCGGGCGCCGCACCGGCGATGCCGGGCGTGCAGATCGCCGATCTCGCGGGCGGTGCGCTGTGGGGCGCGACGGCGATCCTCGGCGCACTCGTCGGCCGTGGCCGCACCGGCAAGGGCGCGTACCTCGACATCTCGATGACCGAGGGAGCACTCGCGCTGCTCGCCGCCGAGCTCGGCAACCAGGACTGTGGCGCCAGGCCCACGCGCGGCACCGAGACGCTCAACGGCGCCCTCGCCTGCTACTCGATCTATCAGACCAAGGACGCGCGCTACCTCGCGGTCGGTGCTCTCGAGCCCAAGTTCTGGATCGCGCTCAACACCGCGATCGGCCGCCCGCCGAACCTCGGCGAGATCGTGGGCAAGCCACACGAGCAAGCCAAGACCCGCGCCGAGCTCGCCGCGATCTTCGCCACCAGGACCTGTGCCGAATGGGACGCCCTGCTCGCCAAGCACGACTGCTGCGTCGAGGTCGTCACCGAGACCTCCGAGCTACCCACCCACCCGCTTCACGTCGCGCGCGAGGTGTTCTTCTCGGTCGACGGCGGCCCGGGCGTCGGCCCCGTCATGCAGGTGCGGACGCCGCTCGGGATGCCTCACGCACCGCGGTTCCCGCCGCGTCACGGCGAGCACACGCAGGAGATCCTGGCCGAGTGGGGGACGGTTTCAACTTGAGCAACTTGCGGTCGCCAAGTGCTTGATCGCTGGTGAGGTAGAGAGGCGGCCCCAACAGCACGACGCCACCTTTCATGAGGTTGCGCGCCGCAAGTTGCTCAAGTTGAAACCGTCCCCATGATCCGGCGCGCACGGACCGCGGTGCCAACCGCGATCCCGAGCATCGCGAGCACGCCAAGCACGAACACCAGCCGTGCGTTGGGGAACAGCGACAGCACGCCGTCCATGCGCTGGGCCATCACGAGGCGTCCGATCTCGGTCGCACCTGGGCCGGTCAGCGGGCGCGCCTGGATCTCGTAGACCACGCCATCGAGGGTGATCTCCTCCTGGCCCTCGCGCGGGCCCGCGGCGACCAGCGGCACCGGGACATCGCCCACCGGCGTGCCATCTGGGGCGACGATCGAGAGGAGGGTGTCATCGAGACGGATCTGATCGAGCAACGTGCGCGCCTCGACGATCTGGAAGAACTGGGTCTTCGCCGCGTCGCCGAGGGAGCGCGTGCGCGCGAACACCATCGCGAGCCCGGTGGGTGGCCGTGGTCCGAGCAAGCGGGTCGCGACGAGCTGGGGATCGTCATAGCGCACGAGGATCGTGGAGTTGCCGGTGCCGGCATCGAGCGCCTGCTTGACCCACGGCAGGATGGAGAGATCGGTGCGCGGCGCCGATGGATCCGCGCTCGTGTAGAGCAGCCTCGCCTTGTAGTCCGCAACAGCGAGGATGCTCTGGTGCTCGCGTCCGCCGAAGTCACGCGCGAGGCGCCAGTCCGCCGAGACCAGCCGCTCGTGGATCTCGTCGAGGTCCTTGTTGTCGTCAGCTGGATCGCCGAGGCCGAAATCCGCCTGATCGTGGTGCGCCGATACATCACCCATCACGGGGAACAGGTAGACGAGGTTCGAGATCGCATCGAACTGATCCGTGAGGAGACGCGCCGCCCGATCGGCTTGCTTCGCGGTCGCCGTGAAGGACTGGCGGATGCTGCCCACCACGCGGCTGCGCACCGCGAGATCGGCTCCGAGTCCGAGTGCGAGCACGCCGGCCAGCGCGGCCGCGGCGATCGCGGTCCTTCGCCAGGGCTTCGCACGATCGCGGCCGAGCTCGGCGAGCAGGTGATCCATCGTCGGGAACCGATCGCCCGGCTTCACCGAGAGGCCGCGCAGGATGATCGCGCGGATCGCTCCCGAGACCCGCGAGGCCGCCGGCGGCGGCTGGACCTTGCCCTCGCACACGCTGTCGGACAGCTCGTCGAAGTTCTTGCCGCTGAACGGGCGCTGGTTGTAGAGCGCCTCGTAGAGCGCGACGCAGAAGTTGAACTGATCCGTTCGCGCGTCGACGTTGCCGCCGAGGAACTGCTCGGGCGCCATGTACGCTGGCGTCCCCAGCACGGATCCCGAGGTCGTGAGATTGACCTCCGCGATCGAGCGCGCCGCCGAGTGATCCGCCGTCGCGATCAGGTCCTGATCCGGCCGCGAGGCCGCCAGGCCGAAATCGGTGACGCGCACGCGGCCATCCTGACCGACCAGCACGTTGTCGGGCTTGAAGTCCCGATGCACGAGACCCGCCGCGTGCGCCGCCGACAACCCGCGTCCAGCCGCGAGGTACGCCTCGACAATCTCGCGAATCGATCGAGCCTGTTGCCACGTCCGCAGGCTCGCGCCCGTGACCAGCTCCATCGCGATGTAGGTCGCGTCGTCGATGACGCCCACGTCGTAGACGGCGACGACGTTCGGATGATTGACCTGCGCCATCGAGCGGGCCTCGCGGATCAGCCGGCTCGTCAACGCCTCATCTGGACGATGCAGCTGCTTGAGGGCGACATCGCGGCCGAGCTCCGAATCCTCCGCGCGGTAGACCACGCCCATCGCGCCAGCGCCGAGGCGTTCGACGAGCGTGTAGCGCCCGAGCTTGCGGCCCACCTGGCTCGGGGCGCGGATCCGCACCGCCTTGGTGACCGACTCGTGCGGGCCGAGGGCCTCGCCCGTCCCGTCCGCGGTCTCGATCAGGTCCGGCGACCGCGTGGACCCGAGGCCCATGTCACTCGCCACGGTCTCCAGCATCGCCGTGCTGGGCCCACGCTTCTCGGTGTCCTCGAGGGTATCGAGCGCCACCTCGTGGGTCGCCCCGCGCGCGAGCATGGCGATCAACTCGCGACAGTCTGGGCAGCCATCGAGGTGCTCGATCGCGAGGATCCGCGACGGAGCGTCGAGCGCGCCCGCCATCAGGTCCTGCACGACGTTGGCGTCGAGGCACTCCATCGGCCGACACGCATTGTGACACGATACGGCCATGGATCCGGTAGAGCGCCTGGCTGCGACGAGCGGGCTCACCGTGCCGTCACCACCGACGGCGCTCGCCGCCTGGGAGGCCGTCGTTTCCGGCGCGCAGCGCGCGTGGCCCGCGATGCAGCTCGATCTCGCGAAGCTCGTGGAGTTCGTCGGGCCGCGCCTCGTCGGGGCCGAGCTGGCCGCGGCCCTCGCCGCAGCGCCCGCCGGTGATCTCGCGATCGCGGCGATGTGCGAGGCCCAGGAGCCCACCGCACACGCGGCATTCGATGCGATCCTGACCGAGGTCTCCGCCGCCGGCGCGGCGACCCGTGCTCCGAGCGATGTCGTCGACGACGTCAAGCAGATCCTCCGCGTCCAGCTGCTGCTCCCGCGCGAGGGCAAGCCGCCCGGCATCGCCGGCTATCGCGGGAAGGGCCCGCTGCGCGGCTGGGTACGGATCACCGCGACGCGCGAGATCATCCGCCAGCTCAAGAAGCGACAGCGCGAGCTGCCGCTCGAGAAGTCCCTCGAGGACGCGCTCGGTACGGCCTCGGATCCGATGTTGTCGCAGCTCAAGGCCGAGTACCGCGCCGAGTTCGCGACCGCGCTCAAGGAGGCGATCGCGGCGCTGTCGGCGGAGGATCGCACGCTGCTCCGGCAGAGCATCGTGGAGCAGCTCTCGATCGATGCGATCGGCGCCGCGTTCGGCGTGCACCGCGCCACGTCCGCACGCTGGCTACAGCGTGCGCGCGCCGCGCTGGTGAGCCAGACCCGCGCGAAGCTCGCACAGCGGCTCGCGATGCCCGTCGAGCAGATCGACAGCGTGATCCGGCTGGTCCAGAGCCGGCTCGACGCCTCGATCGTGCGGCACCTCCGCGACACCTGAGCGCGCCACGACCGTCAGGGTGCGCGCGAGAGCTCGCCGCGGAGCGCGTCCTCGAGAGCGATCCACTGGAAGTCATCCGGCTCGCCGCCCTGCTGCTTGCGATCGCTCAGCGCGCTGTCTCGCCACTGCGCGAGCGCGATCGTGATCATCCCTTCGTCGCCCGCGCACTGGATGCTGACCTGCCCCTGCGGATCGCACGCGAGCTTCATCTGATAGCGCCCCGATGGACGCAGCGATGGATCGGGCACGTAGCGCACGGCGTCCGCGATCACCATGACGCTGACGTGATCGAACAGGAACTCGAGGTAGCGCCCGTTGGCCGCGGCCATCGCCTGGGCCGCGACAGGCCCCCACAGCGGTGCCGCAGGGGGCGCCACAGGTGCGGACGGCGAAGGCGTGGCCGGCACGAACGACGGACGCGTGGGCGGCGGGGCGGGCACGAACGATGGGCGCACCGGAGGGATCGGCAACATGCCCGCGGCCATCTGCCAGACCTCCTCGGGAGAGGCCTGCGCCGGCGGAGGCGCGGGCGAGAGCTCGGCGGCATCGAACGCGTCGGGACATCCGCGGCTCCGACCAAGCTCGCGCGTCGGGATCACCACGGCCTCGAGCCAGGTCCACAGCGCGGGCGTCGGCAACGCGTGATCGACCTGACGCCGCACCTCGAGCCGCTGCCCTCGCAGCTGCGCGATCGCGATCACCGCGAGCGTCTGCCGGCCGTCCTCGAGGGCGCGGATCACGACCTTGTCTGCCGAGTCACACACGATCAGCCACTCGAACGGGTTCGTGAACGACACCATCGGATCCGGCTCGTACTTGATCGTCTGGGTCAGGATCGCTCGCGACGTGCGATTGACGCGGAAGCTGACGTACGGTCCACTCATCGGTAGGTCCCCGGCCCTTCGGGGCGGTACTTCTCGCCGTACTTGTTGAGGTGTGCTGGCTCGGCGCCGCGCTGCAGCGAGACCTCGATCGTGGTGTCGGCGCCCGCGGTCACGCTGACCTTCACGCTCACGGGCTTGGCCGCGCGGCGCGTGTACGCGAACAGCGTCCACTCACCTGGCGGTACCCCGTCGAGGGTGAACTTGCCGTCCGGGCCGGTCCGCGTGTGGTGGCGGTTCGGCAGCACGAGGATCGTCGCCCCCATCTCGGGGTGGATGTTGCAGTACACGTCGACCACACCGGGGGACGGGAACTCCTTGTCCTTGGTGTCGCCCTTCTTGAACGAGCCGAGATCGAACTTGCGCGTGCCCGACTGCGAGAACACGTTGTGGAGGAACGGATCGACGTTGGGGAACGTGATCGTGTCGCCCACCGTGATCGCGACGAGGTCCGGCACGAACTTCCGGCCCTTCTGCTCGATCTTGACCTTCGGCCCCGCGACCTTCGGCTCCGCAGCGCCCACCACGTAGACGATCACGTCACCGGCGAGCGACGGCTTGCCGTGGGCCTCGGTGACCTTCACCGATCCGACCACCCGGCCAACCGGACCAGCGTGCGCGGCGCTCGCGAGCGCTCCGAGGACGATCAGCGCACGCATCAGAACATGATCCCCCACTGCAGCGAGGGTGCGGTGGAGATCTGATAGAGGCCGATGCCGAACGCCGCGCTGACCCACGAGCGGCCGTGCGACCAGGCGAGGTTCGGGCCCGCGGCGACCCACCGGCCCGCGGAGTCCTTGAACGAGAGGTGCGCGAACACCTCCGCCCCGAGCCGAAGATCACCATGGACCTGGAAGCTGACACCGGCACCCGGGCGCGCCTCGAACGCCTGGTCATCGGGCGAGATCGCCGCGACGATCCCGAGATCGACCAGCGCCAGGACGCTCCCCGTGGCCGTGGTCGTCGAGCCGACCAGGTTGGCCTCGACGATCGTGGTGTTGCGTGCCGTGACGTCCCGCTTCACGGCGATCCGCGCGAGTGGCGCGAACGGCGGCGCATCCACGGGATCTCCGGACACGAACCGATACCGCGCCTCGACGCCGTAGCGCTTCCAGATCGTGCTCGGGCTCGTGGCATCCGAGTCCAGCCACACGAACTCGATCGGGAACGCGAGCTCGAGCTGATCGGTGACGCCGATCAACGCCTGGAGGCCCCAGGTGTTCTCGTGGGCATCGGGATCGTGGTTGTTCTCCTCCGTGATCCAGGTCTGGATCTCTGCCCCGCGCTCCGGCATCACCTCGGTCCCGAACAACCAACCGAACTGCGTGCGCCCCGCGCTCGCGATCCCTGGCGCGAGGAAGATTGCCGCGGCGATCAGCCCATTCAATGCGGTTCGCACGAGCAGATCCTACAGTATGGTCCGCCCATGATCGATCATACGGGCTACGTCGTCTCCGACCTCGACAAGAGCGTCGCGTTCTACACGAAGGCGCTCGCGCCCATCGGCTACGAGAAGCTGATGGGCTTCCCCGGCGTCGCCGGGTTCGGCGAGAAGGGCAAGCCCGACTTCTGGATCCACACCGGCACCCCCACCGACAAGATCCACATCGCCTTCCGCGCGAAGGGCCGGGCCGAGGTCCGCGCATTCTACGAGGCCGCGATCGCCGCCGGCGGCAAGGACAACGGTCCGCCCGGCGTGCGCGAGATGTATCACCCGAGCTACTACGGCGCGTTCGTCCTCGATCCCGATGGCCACAACGTCGAGGCCGTCTGCCACGAGCCCTACCTGGGCTGAGTCGAGAACACGAAGCAGGCCGCGGTCAGGGAGCGCAGCCGATGCTGGCGAGCGACTGCTTGCTCGCCTGATCGCCCTGCACACAGGCATCCAGGATCTGCTTCCGCATCGCCGGGGTCAGCTGCATGCTCCCGTAGGTCCGCCGCATCTGCTTGACCGCGGTCGTCATCGCATCCCGGGACTGCTTCGGGAGCTTGTCGCAGTTGGCCATCGCCTCGAGCGTCTTCGCATAGGCCTCGCACTCGGCGGGCATGCCCTGACCTGCGGGCCTGGGCGCTCGGGGCGGCGTAGCCGGTTCGTCGTCCCCGGCAGGCTCATCATCAGCGTCATCGGCGTGATCGGTGATCGCGTTGCTGCCGCTCGGCGGGATCGACGTCGTCCCACCGCCCTTCGCCCAAGGATCATCGCTGGGATCGAGCACCGCGGCATCCGGGGCCGACGGCGGCGGCGTCGCGACCTGGGCATCGGGTGTGGCGGGGGGAGCCTCGACGACGTTCGAGCCCGGCGTCGGCTGTTCGGGCGTCGGCTTGTCGGACTTCCTGAGCACGCCGAAGTAGACGCCCGTCCCGATGCCCGCGAGGACGAGCAGCCCGAGCAGGACCCAGATGCCCTTGCCCCCGCTGCTCGGCGTGACCTCGCGCGCCGGCGGCGGCGCATGCGCATGCGGATCGTAGCGCGATGTCGCGCTGGTGATCGGCGAGGCGAATGCGCCCTGCGGCGACGGCACGAACCCGCCCTGCGGTGGCGGTGCCTGCGGCGCGAAGCCGCCTGGCGGTGCGAACCCACCCGGGGTTGCATACCCACCCGGAGGCGGCGTGTTCGGTGGAGCGAAGCCACCCGCCGGAGGTCCGCCGGCGGCGACGGCGGCCGAGTAGGCCGGTGGCGTGACGGCGGCCTGCGAGCGCGTCTGCACGGCCTGCTGCGCCGTGGCCTGCGCGGTGTTCTGCCCGGTCTCCGGTGGGAACGTGGCGAGCACCGCGGCGATCTCCTCGCCGAACTGCTCCATCGTCGCCGGGCGCGCGTTAGGATCCTTCGCCATCGCGTTCAGGATCAACATGTCGATCGCGGGCGGGAGGTTGAGATCGGGCCTCCGCTGCGACGGCGGCACGATGGTCTCGAGCAGGTGCTTGGACAGCAGCGCCATCACCGTGGGCGCCTCGAACGGCAGCCGGCCCGTCACCATCTCGTAGAGCAGGCCGCCGAGCGAGTAGATGTCGGTGCGGCCATCGACGTGCTCGCCGCGGATCTGCTCCGGCGACATGTACTGCGGCGTGCCGAGCATGTCGCCGGCCTGGGTCATCGCCATCTGCGATTGCCGGTTCTCGTCGCGCAGCTTGGCGATCCCGAAATCGAGGACGCGGACCACGTCGCGCTGGCGACCGCGATCCTGGAGCATGACGTTGTCGGGCTTGAGATCGCGGTGGACGATCTGGTTCGCGTGCGCATCGGTCAACGAGGCGGCCACCTGCGCCGCGATCGCGAGTGAACGCCGCACGGGCAGCGGCGCCTCCTGAAGGAGCACATCGCGCAGGCTCCGGCCCTCTATGAACTCCATCGCGATGAACAGCGCACCGTCGCTGTCCTGGCCAAAATCGTAGATGTTGACCGTGTTGGGGTGGGACAGCTTCGCGACCGCCTCGGCCTCGGCGTTGAACCGCCGGAGCAGCAGCTGACTGCCCGCGACCTCGGGCCGCAGCAGCTTCACCGCCACCGTGCGCTTCAGCGAGATCTGTTCGGCCTTGTAAACCGCGCCCATCCCGCCCTCGCCGAGCTTGGCCAGGATCCGGTAGCGCCCCGCGATCTCGCGCCCGATCAATGACGGCGCCTCGCCGATCCCGGTGGCCTGCAGCTTCGGGTTCGACGCCTCGGTGGCCGCGAGGGTGTGCCCGCAGACGCCACAGAACCGCGCGTCCTCGGCATTCCCGGCCTTGCAGTTGGGGCAGGTCACGACTCGCTCAGTGCAAAGATGGCATAGAGGGGCACCCCTCCGCCGCGAAGAATGCGCGCTTCGATCCGGTGATCGTCAAACAGCGCGATCAGGGCCAGCGCCTCGCCCCCTCCATCGGGGATCGCCACGAACGACAGATACACCCGCAGCGGCGCTCCCGTGAAGGTCATCCCGGCGAGGGCATCGGCCTCGGCCCCCGGCAGCGATTCGAGCGGGACGCTGTCGACGAGCCCGCTGATCGAGAGCTCGCCATGCAGCCCGTGGGTGTCGAGGTCATCGATCGTCAGCGTGGCGACCGCCGCGGCCCCGACGCCGACGCGGACCACGGGCGCCTCCCCGACGCGCGCACCGCGCCAGGTCCCCCTGAACTCGCGGAGGTCGTTGCACGCCGTGGCCGCACATGCGACCGCGATGATGGCGAGCGTGGCCCAGCGCACGGCGTCACGGTAGCACCGGCCGGGAGCGATGCGCTACGTTCACGGTAGATGCGGGAACGGCTCCCAGTCGTCGTGGCGTTGTGCGCCCTCCTCGCGCAGCCACGTCCGGTGCGTGCCGAGGAGCTGCCTCCCGATGCCACCGACCCCGCGTCGGTCCCCGAGCCCGCCGCGCCCGGAGCCGACGCCGAACCACCGCTGGCTCCCACCGACACCGAGCTCACCGACACCAGCGAGTTCGGGCCGCTGATCCTGATCGAGGAGATCGAGGTCCTCGGCAACACCGCCACCCAGACCGAGCTGATCCGCCGCACGCTGCCGCTGTCGGTAGGTGACGTGTTGCACGCGAGCGACAAGCGCCTGCGCGAGGCGCGGTTCAAGGTCCTCGCCCTCGGCTACTTCCGCGATGTCACGCTCGCGATGCGCAAAGGCAGCGCGCGCGGCCAGGTGATCATCGAGGTCCGGGTGATCGAGCGTGGCACCGTGGTGCTCAACCGGCTGTGGTTCGGCACGTCCAACACCTCGCCGTACTGGGTCGGCGCGGACGTCGGCGAGCGCAACCTGCTCGGTCTCGGCATCGGCGTGGGGATCGGCTTCATCTTCGCCGCCCACGGCGACGTCGAGGGCAGCCGCAACCAGTGGGCCACCGAGCTCCGCGCGTCAGATCCATCGCTGCTCGGATCGCGATGGGGAGCGAACAGCTCGTTCACGCTCGTCCACGGCAGCGAGGTCTATCGGGTCGCGGGCGATCCGCAGGAGGTCGACGCGAAGGATCTGCGCGCGTTCTCGTACCGCCGGTTCGGCGCACGCGCGGGCGTGACCTATGACGTCACGGCGCTCTCGCGGTTCTCCGCCGGGGTCCGCGCGGAATCGATCGTCACCGCCCTCCCCACCGCTCCCACCCTCCAGCTGTCGGACGGCAGGACCACCGCGATCGATCTCCATCTCGAGCCCGGCGACAGCCGCGTGGTCACCGCGGGGATCGGTTTCGATCGGGATACGCGGCCCGATCCGATCCTGCCGCATGCGGGCGGCCACATCACCGTCAGCGCGGAGCTCGGCTCGTCCCTGCTCGGTGGCAGCTACGAGTTCGCGACGCTGTTCGGTCGGTACGAGCACTACTGGCCGCTGTTCGGCGGGAAGCACGTGATCGGGCTCAAGATCGCGGGCGGGGTGGTGATCGGAGGAGCGCCGCAGTTCGATCGGATCCATATCGCCGACGTCGACCGCATGCTCACGCCACGCGCGCTCGGGCTCGTGCTGTCCGCTGCCGCGCCGCTCGACATCCTCGGCACGCGCGCCGACAAGCCGACGTACGGAGATCTCGGCGGCGCGGCCAACCTCGAGTACGCGTTCCAGCTGTTCCGCGGCAGCGGCAAGAACCGCGTCTACGGCGGCGATCTGTTCTTCGGCGCGGGCCTGTGGGGGCTCGGCGAGCAGGCCGATCTCCGCGCCCGCGATGCCAGTCTGTTCGATGCGCTCCCGATCGACATCTACGCCGATGCCGGCGTGCGGATCGACACGGACCTCGGCGTGTTCGAGATCACGATCGCCAATGCGCTGGGACGCCTGCGGTGAGAGCCCTCGCGCTCGCCGTGATGATCCTGGTCGTCGCTGCGCCCGCACCCGTGCGCGCGGATGATGACGAGCGTCCCGAGCTGCAGAAGATGCGCTTCGTCGAGCGCGGCGAGCAGCTCCACGTCACCGCCTCGCTCGCGAAGCTGTTCGACCGCGCCGCCTACGAGGCGCTCGACAGCGGCTTCACCTCCACCGCGGTGATCCGGATCTGGATCTACCCGCGGGACTCGACGGAGCCCGTCGCGTTCATGCTGATCCAGCGACAGGTGCTCTACAACCTGTGGGACGAGGTCTACGAGCTCAAGTTCGACGAGTCCGCGGGCCGGAAAGTCGTCAAGGAGAAGCGCAAGGCGGAGGCGCTGCGGCGGATCACCAGCCTCGACGATCTCGCCGTCGCGCCGCTGGCGTCGCTGCCGTACGACCAGATCTATCTCCTTGCGATGGAGGTCGAGCTGAACCCGGTGTCGAAGGAGACGCTCGCGCAGGTGCGTCGCTGGCTGAGCCAGGGCACCGGCGGCGGCCTCGACCGCGGTGGCGCCTTCTTCGGCTCGTTCGTCTCCGTGTTCGTCAATCCGAAGATCGCGGAGGCCGATCGCGTGATCCGGATCCGCTCGCAACCCTTCTACAGGCCCAAGCCATGACCACCCGACCGCGCAGGCTCAGCCTCCGGTTTCGCGTCACCATGCTGCTCGCGGTGTCCGTGATGTTGCCGCTCGTCGTCGCGTACCTGCTCGTCGGACAGCTCGGCAAGACGGCCGCGAATGTCGCGGCGAGCGATGCCTCGATGCGGGTCGCCTCGATGGAGAAGGCCACGCACCGCTATCACGATCTCGTCGACATGACGAAGCGGCTCCACGGCGAGGTCGCCGAGAGACTCGCGAAGCGCCCGGATCTCGCCGCGCTCGATCCGAACAGCGATCTGCACGCGATCATCGAGGATCCGAGCCAGGCCGGCCTGCGCGCGATCGCGATCCTCGGCGCGAACGGCACGGTGATCGCGGAGGCCACCAAGCCGCCCACCGGCCCGGACTGGCGCGACAAGGTGGTGGATCAGGTGCTGCGCGCGGATGGTGCGACGCTGCGCCTGACCTTCGAGGTCTCGGCCACGCTCCAGCAGGAGCTCCAGGAGCTCAAGGAATCGATCGATGGCACCCGCACCGTGTCGCAGATCCAGAGCGCGCTCCCCGCGACCTACCAGCTCACGTTCCTGATCCTGATCATCCTCGCCGGTGCGGTCGCGATGGTGATCGGCATGGCGCTGTCGACGCTCGAGACGCGCCGCATCGAGGCGCTGGTCGCCACCGCGCGCAAGGTCTCGCAGGGCCAGCTCGATGCGCGTGCCGAGCTCCGAGGCAGCGACGAGATGGCCGAGCTCGGAGATGCCTTCAACGTCATGCTCGACAAGCTCGAGGAGACCCGCCAGCAGATCGAGTACCTGCAGCGCATGGGCGTGTGGCAGGACGTGGCCCGCCGCCTCGCCCACGAGATCAAGAATCCGCTGACGCCGATCCAGCTCGCGGTGCAGCAGTGCGTGTCCGCGTACAACGGCGAAGATCCGCGGTTCAAGAAGCTGCTGGCGGACGCGGGCGAGATCGTCGAGGAAGAGATCGAAGGTCTGCGCCGCCTGGTGGACACGTTCCGCACGCTCGGCGCCCTGCCCCGCGTCGAGGCCTCGCCGATCGCGCTCGCCGAGGTGATCGAGGAGCTCCAGCTCGATCCCACGATGGCGGCGCACTTGACGCTCAAGCCTCCGGGCGAGGACGTCACCGTGCGCGCCGACAAGCTGCTGCTGAAGCGCGTGCTCGCCAACCTGGTCGAGAACGGGATCCACGCGGGCCAGGAGGCAGGGCACGCTGGCGACGTGGTGATCTCGTGGTCGCGCGATCCGCGGCGCGACGTGGTGGCGATCAACGTCGACGATCACGGCAAGGGCGTCGCCGACGACAAGCGCGAGAAGATCTTCGAGCCCTACGTCACCACCAAGGCCACCGGCACGGGCCTCGGCCTGGCGATCGCCCGCAAGATCGCGATCGAGCACGGCGGCGAGCTGCAGGTCGCTCCGGACCGCCCACCTACCGGCGGGGCGCGGTTCGTGGTTTCATTGCCGCTCCGTGGTCCCGAGTCGTCCCTGGCCTGAGCTGTTGATCGTGGGTTCGCTCTGCGTCTCCGCGAGCTGCCTTCCGCCAGACGAGCCGGCGAAGAAGCCGACCCCTGTCAACATCGACGCACAGAACCTGATCCATACGTGGATCGTCTCCGATCACATCCTGGGCAAGGGTGCGTCGGTGACCCCGACGGAGGCCGAGGGCTTCCACGGCCGCACCATCGAGATCTCCGCTCAGGGCTACACGAGTCCGTGGCAGGGGACCTGCGAGGAGGCCAGCCGCACCAAGCGCCCGCGCAAGCTCGCCGAGGTGATCGACGAGCTCGAGATGTCACCGTCCGCCGAGGGCGAGGCCACCTCGTTCGGGCTCACCACGTCGGTGCTCGAGTACCGCCTCAGCTGCAACGATCGCCGGAAGCCGCCGCCGCTGCTCGTGTTCGTCTCGAGCGGCAAGGCGATGACCTGCTTCAACGGCGTCTGCTACCTGATGAAGCCGTTCTGAGGCTCGTCGCCCGCGAGCGCGGCTTCGGCCGCGATATACGGCACGTAGCGGAAGTCGCGGATCAGCTGCACCCGATCGCCGTCCCACTCGAGGAGGATCCAGTAGGTCGGCGCCGCAGCTCCATCGACGAACGCCGCCAGGAGATCGCGACCGTCGATGCGCGCGAGCTCGAGCCGGATGTTCAGCTTCTCGTAGTTGCCGAAGTAGAGCCCCACCGTCTTGCCACGACGTAGTGACTTCGAGACCAGATCGAGCCGGCAGTCCTCGCCGATCAGGGCTCGCACGCCGTCCCAGTCGCGCGCGTTGAACAGCCGGGCATAGGTCGCGAGCTGCGCACGCCCCGCGGCGTCGGGGGTGACCGGTTCGGTCTCGCCTGCGCGCAGGGCCGCGCGTCCGCGCACGAGCGCCGCCTTCACCGCGGGAATGGTGGTGTCCATCGTGGACGCGGTGTGCTCGAGCGAGTGGCCGAGCACATCCTTCAGGATCACCGCCGCACGCTGCGTGACGGTGAGCGTGAGGAAGCGCGAGAGGGCCGCGCGGACGACGATCGGATCTGGACGCTCGTCGAGCGGCATCACATCCTCGAGGTCCGCCCGCGGCTCGGTGAGCTTGTGGCCATGGCTGCGCAGGCGATCGATCGCTGCGTTGTGCGCGATCCGGAACAACCATGGGCGCAACGGCGGCAGCTCGGCCTGCATGCTCATCGCGTAGAACGCCTTCGCGAGCGCGTCCTGCACCACGTCCTCGCCATCGATGATCGATCCCATGAGCCGGGCGCAGTAGCGATGCAACTCCGGCCGCACCTCCGCCACGAGAGCGAGGAACTGTTCGCGAGCCTGGACGAGGGCTTCCACCCCACGAGCCTAAGCCTTCTTGTCGAGCGCGCGCATGCGATTGTTCCTGGCGGCGTGTTCGACCTCCGCGAGCCCGAGCGCTTCGAGCACCGGCGGGAGATACATGCCGAACCGGCCACGCAGCCCCTTGTTCTGCCCATACCAGTCCTTCACCGGATTCTTGGCCGAGCGGCCCCAGGCCTCCACCGTGTCCGCCGCGGCGGGTTTCTGCTCGTCGGCGCTGCCGAGCAGCATCCAGTCGCCGTGGGCACGCAGCATCGCGTGCAGATCGGTGATCGCGCGTGCCAGGTACCGGAGCTGCGTCTTGCCGACCTGGACCACGAGGTGCTCGCCATCGACGTAGGCCTCGTAGGCCGAGGTGCCCGGAGGCGTGGTCAGCTTCCAGGGCTTCGCTTTGGTTGCGTACATGCACCCTCGACGGTCGAGCCCGGCAAGAAGTAGCGAGCGCCCGAACGAATCGTCCGAAGACGGCTGGATGCTACGCTGCGGATCCTCTAACCCCACGGAATCTCCCACGAACAATTCTTGTCACTGACGCTGCCCCTGCTGCGTTGGTCGGGTGAAAGGCACCCCACCACCATGGCCACCACGCACGCGTCCACGCCCCGCATGAATCCTCTGTTCCCCACCACTCACCAGGGCGCGTCGAGCGGCGCCGAGCTGGTCACGCACGATGGCCGCGCGTTGCCGCTGGTGGCGTCCACGCTGCGGGCCCAGGCGCAGGGCGGCATCGCGCGCCTGGTGCTCGAGCAGCAGTTCGTCAACTCGTACGCCGAGACGCTGAACGTCACGTACCGGATGCCGCTCCCCGCGGATGGAGCGGTGTCCGGGTATGCGTTCGAGATCGCGGGACGGATCGTGAAGGGGGTGGTCGATCGGAAGCACGCGGCGCGCGAGCGGTTCGAGCAGGCGATCGCGAGTGGCCGCACCGCCGCACTTCTCGAGCAGGAGCGCGCGGACATCTTCACGCAGCAGATCGGCAACATCCCCGCGGGTGAACCGATCCTCGCGCGGATCACGATCGATCTGCGCCTCGTGTGGTTGCCCGAGGGCGAGTGGGAGCTGCGGTTCCCGACGGTGATCGGCCCGCGGTACTGCGGGACCGCCGAGACGCTGAGCGATACGCGCGCGACCCACGTCAAGGTCAGCACGCAGGACCCAGGCGTGCGGCTCCAGATCGAGCTCGCGATCAAGGACGTGATCATCGATGGCCGCAAGGCGAGCTCGCCCTCGCACGCGCTGGCGCCCGCGGCCGATGGTGCGATCGCGCTGTCGACCGG
The DNA here is from genome assembly GCA_043776275.1 of Myxococcales bacterium. Taxonomy (GTDB): domain Bacteria; phylum Myxococcota_A; class Polyangia; order Haliangiales; family Haliangiaceae; genus JABFXX01. Next base: position 19,320 of record JAYVRN010000300.1, read on the forward strand.
AACACGCCTCGACCGCGATCTCGTGGTGCGCTGGCCGGTGGCGACCCCGAGCGTGGGGATCGCGATCGCCGTCGCGCGAACCGAGGAGACCGCCGAGGCGTTCGGTCTGCTCTCGATCGTCCCGCCCGCCAGGTCCTCGAAGGTCACCCCGGTCGCGCGCGATCTGCTCGTGCTGCTCGATACCAGTGGCTCGATGGGGGGGGGGCCGCTCGAGAAGGCGAAGCAGGTGGTCTCGATGATGATCGATTCGCTCGGCGAGGCCGATCGACTCGAGCTGATCGAGTTCTCGAACAGCCCGCGCCGCTACAAGACCGAGCCGGTGGCGGCGACCGCGAAGGCGAAGGCCGAGGCGATCAAGTGGGTGCGCTCGCGGCAGGCCGATGGCGGCACCGAGATGCGCGAGGCCGTGGTCGAGGCACTCCAGACCCTGCGGATCGGCGCACAGCGCCAGGTCGTGGTGGTCACCGATGGCTACGTCGGCGGCGAGCAACAGATCCTGCGCGTCCTGCACGACAAGCTGCCGGCGAGCTGTCGCCTGCACGTGCTCGGTGTGGGCGCGGCGGTCAATCGCTCGCTCGCGACCGCGCTCGCTCGCGCCGGGCGCGGTGCCGAGGTGATCGTCGGGATCGACGAGGATGCGGAGCGGGGCGCGAAGCGGCTGCTCGATCGCACGCGCATGCCGGTGCTGACCAACGTGGAGATCGCGGGGACCGCCCTGGTCCGCCACGTCCCGGAGCACGTCCCCGATGTGTTCGAGGGTGCGCCGCTCCTGGCCGCGCTCGAGCTGCGCCCCGAGGGCGGCGAGATCGTCGTCCGCGGACAGCTCGCGCACGACACCTGGGAGCAGCGGATCCGCGTGCCCGCGACCCACGTCGGCGAGGGGAACCCGGCGATCGCCGCGCTGTTCGGCCGCGAGCGCGTGGCGGATCTCGAGGCGCGCTCGACGCTCGCCGAGGTCAATGGCGAGATCGAAGCGATCGGCCTGAAGTTCCAGATCGCGACGCGGCTCACTTCGTGGATCGCCGTCGACGAGCGCGTGCGCGTGGCCCCCGGTCCGTCGCGGACCGAGGTGGTGCCGCAGGAGGTGCCCTACGGGACCAGCGCCGCGGCGTTCGGCCTGCGCGGCAGCCAGCCAATGATCGTCGGCAGCCAGACCAAGACGATGGCTGGGACGATCAGCCCCGAGGCCCTGAAGATGTACCAGCTCGAGCTGGAGGAGCGCGCTGCGCACGCACCGAGCAGGATGGTCGGTGGCGAGGCCCACAGCGACGACGCGTTCGATGAGCTCGGCGAGTCCGACGACGGTGCCGAGCTCTCGATGGAGCCACCCTCGGAGGCGCTCGCCGGCCCCTCGTTCGACGAGGCCGAGTTCGCGGACATCTTCAACACGCCGACTGGTGTCCGGACGCGCGCCGGTGGCGCGGGCGCCGGAGCACCCACGGCACCCGCGGCCCGAGCGCCCCGGGCACCCACGACGATCCGCGATCAGAAGATCGCACCGGTGCTGGCGGCCAAGGACGAGGCCCCCGAGAAGTCGAAGCCGGTTGCGCACGCCGCGCCCTCTGCCCCCGGCCCGAAGAAGGTCGCGAGCCGGGAGTCCTCGGCGCCACAGATGTCCGTCCAATCGAACTACGTGCCCGAGCCCGCGCGGACCAAGCAGGCCGCACAGCCGCAACCGCTCCCCGAGCCCGCACTCCAGCCCGCGCCGCGCGGCCTGCGCTGGCGGCTGCTCGCGATGCTCGCGGTGATCGCCGCGCTGATCGCAGCCCTCCTGTGGTGGTTCCTGCGGTGAGCTGACCATGGACATCGACGCCTTCCTCCCATCGATCACGCGCGGCGATGCCCACGCCTTCGGGCAGTGGCTCGCCCGCGCCGAGCCAACGGTGCGGCTGTCGCTGCGATCGTTCGCCCGCGTGGTCGACGTCGAGGCGGTGCTGCAGGAGGCGCTGCTCCGGGTGTGGCAGGTGGCGCCGCGGTTCGTGCCCGATGGCAAGCCGAACGGCCTGCTCCGGCTCGGGATCCGGATCGCGCGCAACCTCGCGGTCAGCGAGCTGCGTCGCACCAAGTCGCGGCCAGCCGACGCGGAGGAGATCGAGGCCGCGCTCGCCGAAGACGATCCTGCGCCCACCCCGCCGGATCCGATGTTGCGGCGCGCGATCACCGTGTGCCGCGACAAGCTCCCACCGATGCCGCGCCAGGCGTTCGAGGCGCGCCTCGCCAGCGCAGGGGGCGAGGATGACGATCAGCTCGCCACCCGGCTCAACATGCGGCTCAATACCTTCCTGCAGAACTTCACGCGGGCCCGCAAGCTCCTCGCCGAGTGCCTGAAGCGCGCGGGCGTGGTCCTCCACGAGGAGCTCGGGAGATGACGGCCGAGGAACAAGCGCTGCTGATCGAACAGGTCGCCGGCGCGTGGCGGCCCGCCGCCGAGGACGAGCTGCACTATCACAAGGCGTGGCACGACCTCGACGCGGCGGGACGCGACGCCGCGTTCGACCTCGCGCGCACGCTCCGCCCTCTCGAGGCCGCGCTCGATCCCGATGGGCTCTCGACCACCGCGCGCGCGGTGCTCGCGCGGATCCCGCGGCGCTGAGTCGTCAACTCGGGGCGGCGAGTCGTCGTACGCGGAACGCACCCCGGCGAGCGCGTGATCGCGCAACTCCGCGTGCGGCCTCGGAGTCCGCGGTGGCACGTCGAGTGCTCATGAGTGGGAACAGCCAACCAACTCTCAGCCAAAGGACCATGCACATGAGCACCCCGAACACCGAGCTCCTCTCCATCTCGGCCATCTCGGCCATCTCGGCCATCTCGTCCATCGACTCCGCGGACCTCGACACCGTCACCGGCGGCGTGAACTGGGGCGAGGTCGGTCGCCGCGCCGTGACGTGGGGCGGCGTGGGCGCGACCGGTGGGGCCGTGGTCGGCGGGGTCGCCGGTGGCGTCGCCGGCGCGACGGCCGGTGGCGTGGGCGCGGTCCCCGGCGCGGTCGCCGGCGCGCGCGTCGGCAGCACGATCGGGCGCGTGGGTGGAGCGATCGCGGGCGCGGGCTCGGCGATCTACGACACCTGGAATCAGTAGTCCGCCGCGTCTTGATCCGCATGGCCGTGGTACGCCCACGGCATGCGGATCGATCGCGTTTACACCAAGGGCGGCGACAAAGGCGAGACCTCGCTGATCGGCGGAGATCGCGTGTCGAAGGCCGATCCACGGCTCGACTGCTACGGCACCGTCGACGAGGTCAACGCGACCCTCGGCCTGGTCCGGATCGCACTCGAGAGCTCGGCCGCAGGTTCGCACCTGCTGCCGATCATCCATCGCGTGCAGAACGAGCTGTTCAACCTCGGCGCCGAGCTCGCCGCACCCGATCCCG
>JAYVRN010000301.1:0-22674 GCA_043776275.1 Myxococcales bacterium
GCCACCCTTCTTCGCGGCGCTCTCGCCCCAGCGAACGATCGTGACCGTGATGTTGTCGTGACCGCCGCGGCGGTTCGCGAGATCGACCAGGCGCTGCGCAGCCTCGGCCGGAGGATCTTCGCTGCCCAGCTCCGCGATCTCCTCGTCCTTGACGAGATCGTAGAGCCCATCGGAGCACAGCAGCAGCAGATCGCCGTCGCGCAGCTCTCGCCCCGAAGCGATGTCGGGCTCTGGCTGCTCCTCGCCGCGCGCGAAGCCGAGCGCCCGCGTGACGACGTTTGCATCCTCGTGCGTCTTGGCCTGCTCCGCCGTGAGGATCCCGCGCTCGATCATCTTCTGCACGCGCGTGTGATCGGAGGTGCGCCACAGGACGGTCCCGCCGCGCAGGTGATAGCAGCGGCTATCGCCCACGTGCCCGATCCACGCCTCACCGTCGCGCACGAACGCGGCGACCGCCGTGGTGCCCATCCCGTCGAGCCCGGCCTTGTCGGCGTGCGCGAGGATCCGCTGGTTCGCGACGAGGAAGCCGTTCTTCAGGCGCTCCGCCGGATCGCTCGCCGGCGAGTTCTGGAAGATCTGCATGATCGCATCGACCGCGATCCGGCTCGCCACCTCGCCGGACTCGTGACCGCCCATGCCATCGCACACCACGAGGAGCTCGCCGCCGGCGGCATCGAGCTCGCCGTACGCATCCTCGTTCTGCTCGCGACCTCGACCGACATCGGTCACGGACTGGAACGTGTACGCGGGGCTCGCCATCGCTAGCGGTTCCCCGGGTCGAACTTGGTCTTCTGCTTGGCCTTCTTCTCGGGCACCTCGGCCTCGGCCGGGGCGTCTGCCGGCGTGACCGCAGGGGCCTCGTCGTCATCGCTGGCACTCGCGCCGGGGCGCTCGACGACGAGGATCAGGTTCTGCGACAGCTTCACCTGGTCACCGACCGCGAGCTTCGTGCGCTCCTTGGCAGCGAGCTTCTTGCCGTTGACGAACGTGCCGTTGGTCGACGCGAGGTCGACGATCCAGAGATCTCCCGAGGGGAACAGCTCGAACTGAGCGTGACGGCTCGAGATCTGCTTCACCGGGAAGCGCAGATCCACGCCGTCGGCCGGATCATCCGAACCACCGGCGATGGTCTTGCGCTTGTGCAGCCGCCAGCGCTCGCCGGGCGTGGCCCAGCCGCCGATCGCCACGAGGTGCGTCTCCGGCAACGGATCGAGATCGACCGAGGCGCTCGTTCGCTCGATCACGGGCTCGGGCGGCAACGGCTCGGGCAGTGGCGCCACATCGATGATCGGCGGCGGCGCCTTCTTGCGCAGCAGCACGAACAGCGCGGCGATCAGGAGCACCGCGCCCGCGCCCGCCAGCAGCCAGATCAGGAGCGAGCTCTTCGCCTTCGGCTTGGTGCACGTGCCGTCCTTGCACAACGATCCCGCACCACACGATTCATCGCCGGCGCACGTGCGCGCGACGCACGAGCCGCCCTTGCACTCCTGCCACCCGCCGCACGCTTCGCTGCACGGCTTGTCACACTTGCCGGCGAGACACACGGCACCACCGGGGCACGCGCCATCACTCGTACACGCCCGCGCAGAACAGGTGCCCGCGATGCACTCGGCCCACGGATCGCATGGCGTCTTGCACAGCGACGGACACGGCGCATCCGAGCCGGGTGCCCACGCGGCGGCGGCGAGCTGCGCCCCGGCGCTCCAGGCCTCGCGCTTGGCATTCGGCACGTACTCGACGCGCGCATCGACGGCCTGCCCGCTGTGCGCGCCGCACAGCTTCGCATCGAGGACGAGCCAGCTCTTCACGCGCGTCCGCGCCTCGCGCAGCGCCGCGGCGATCGGCACCGGATCCCACGAGGTCAGGTACGTCCCCGCGGTCTCGGTGGCGATCCGGTTGAGGTTGGTGGTGGTGGTGACCCAGTTCTCGTGACTCGTGCCGTTGGGCTTCTTGTCATCGGTGGGCAGCACCACGCTCACGCGCACGCCGGCCTCCTTGGCCTGCGTGATGATCTTGGCCCACACCGCCTTGTCGACCTCGGCCTCGTCCCCGGCGTCGGTGAACACGATCACCTCGCGGAGCCCAGGCTCGCCTTCCTTCGCCGCGAGCTCGATCGCGGCCGCGAGCCCGATCGTGACGCTCGTGGCCTGCCCGGGCTTGCGCTTCCCGACGCTGGTCAGATCCGTCATGAAGTCCGCCGGGCCGACGTGGACCGGGAACGCCTTGGTGTCGAGCGAGAACACGACCAGCGCGAGCTCGTCGACGCCCGCGTCCTTGCCGTACTCGAAGATCGCGGGGAGCGCGACCTTCGCGCCGTGACCGGACTTGTACGAGGCGCTCTCGTCGAACAGCACCACCGTGGTCAGCGGCTTGCCCCGCCCGCCGTTGCGCGCGACGACGAGCCCGGGCGCAGCGCCGCCTCCGAGCCACAGCGTGAAGTCCTTCGAGGCCGGGTTCGGTCCGATCGGCTTGTCGTGCTTGAGATCGGCGGACAGCAGGACCTGGATCGATCCGGGCGCCGGGCTCGACACCATCTCGACGTGCAGCCCCCCATCCTGGCTCGGCTGCGCATGCGCGACCGTGGCCCAGGCGATCGCCCCGAGCACAAACGCGATGCGCGACCTCACGGCCCCGCCGGTTTCCACAGCGCGCTGACCTTCGCCTGATCGAGCAGCCGGCACAGCAGCTGCGTACGACCGAGACGGATCACGTCGCCATCCTTGACGTCGGTCTTCTCCATCACGTCGGCCTCGTTGAGGAACGTGCCGTTCTGAGACTTCTCGTCATCGACGATCGTGCGGCCGTTGCGCCACAGCATCACGGCGTGCGTGCTCGACAGCATCTCGTCGCCTTCGATCACGATGTCGCAGTCCTCGTCCCGACCGATCGTGTTGCGCCCCTCGCGGATCACCCAGTACGCGCCCTCGACGGACCGGTCGAACGTGATGAGGAAGCCCACGATGCGGCGGCCCGCGCCCTTGTCGTGCGCCTTCTTCGACGCTGGATCGGGCGGCGCGAACGGATCGGAGGGATTGGCAGCTGCCGCGGGCCCGTCGAACATCGTCTTGCGCTTGCCCTGCGCCGCCGCTGCTTGCGAAGTCGCCGCGCTGGCCACGGGCGCAGGCTTGGGGCTGCTACCACCACCGCCGCCTGCGCGCGGTGCGAACGGATCGAGCGGATCTGACGCCATCTCGGTCTTGTGCTTGACCGTCGGGCCACCCTCCATCTCGGTCTTCCGCTTGCCGGCCGGAGTCGATCCGAGTGGAGTGCCGCAGAAGTCGCAGAAGTCGATGCCTTCGGCGTTCGGTCGCTTGCAAGACGGACAGTTCATGGGGCCCCTAGTTCACCAGCTTGGAGACGATGTCGCCGAGCGCACGGTCGTCGAGCCCGAGGGTGGCGATCACCCTGGGTCCTGATACGGAGACCTCGATCGCGCCGGCCCGCGGTCCGAGGACCTCGTCGAGATCCTTGTGGGCGATCCGCTCGACGCCGGACTTCACCCAGTCCGCGTCGGTCTTGAAGTAGCCCTTCAGGGTCATCCGCGACGAGCCGCCGAGCGTCAGCTGCCCCACGGCATAGAGCATCGTCGCCCGGCGATCCTCGTCGTCGCGTGGGAACACGACCTTGTCCTCGGGCTCCGGTTCAGCCGGAGCGACCTGCGCGACCTGCGCGACAACCGTGCGTTCGCTGCGCGCCATCGACGAGATCCGCGGGTTGCGGAAGCTATCGCCTGTCCAATCCTGGCGCTCGCCGACGATGCCCCAGATCGCGGCGCTCGGATCGAGATCGCGCAGCGCGCGGATCAGGATCGCGTCCTTGGCCACACCTCCGCCCTGGGTCATGCGATCGAGGGTGGCCACGCCGCGCTCCTCGCCCTGCGGCCGCCCGTTCTGGAGCGGGATGATCGCGATGTTGCCGCGCCACCCGATGGCGAGCTCGGTGCGGCCGTCTTCCTGGATCTCGATGCGGGTCCCCACGGCCTTCACGGTCACATCGCTGTGCGTGATCACCTTGCGCAGGCAGGTCATCGCTTCGTCGATCGAGGAGCCCCGGAGCTCCACGAACACCGCGCCATCACCGTGCTCGTCGACGGCGATCACCAGCGAGCTCGAGCGCTCGTACGGATCGGTGCCGCACTTGGACGTGACCTCGCTCAACGCCTCGCCGAACGGCTTCTTCAGCAGCTCGCGGAGCACGGGGGCGAGTGGCGACTTCTTCACCGCGACGAGATCGACGCTCATCACGACCGCGAGCCCACCAGGCACCACCTCGCTCGCCACCGACCATGCGCTCGCGGACGCGGTGCCGCCAGCGAACGAAACGCCGAGCAGCGCGCCGAGCAGCGCCCACCCACCGCGCCCACGACCGTGCCGAATCCCCATATTCCCCGGCACGTTACCACGGCGGTCTCGACGGTCACCACGGTACGGCCGGAGATGTTTTGGGACCGTCACGAGGGCAGAGCTCCGAACCCAGAACACGAGGTGGCGCCGCAAACGATCAGGCAAGAACGTCGCGGGGTTGTCGGCGCCCGGATGGTTGAAATGGCGCCCATAACTCACGTAGCGTGCCGGGTGATGCTGGCGGGCGGTACCCGTGTAGGGGACTACGAGATCGAGGCCGAGCTCGGCGAGGGCGGGATGGCGAAGGTCTATCGCGCACGCCACGCCCTGCTCGACACCCTGCACGCGATCAAGGTCCTCGACGCCGAGCTCCGGACCAATGCGGATGCGCGGCAGCGGTTCCTCGACGAGGCGCGGATCCAGGCCAAGCACCTCGATCATCCTGGGATCGTCAAGGTCACCAACATCGTCGCGACCTCGGAGTACGCGGCGCTGGTGATGGAGCTGATCGAGGGCGGTAGCCTCGAGACGTACGCCGCCTCGGTGGTCAGCGAACCAGGTGAGATCCGCCGGCTCATGGTGGGCATCCTCGATGCCGTGGGGCATGCGCACGCTGCCGGCATCGTCCACCGCGATCTCAAGCCGGCCAACGTGTTGCTCGCCGGCGCGAAGCGGATCCCGAAGGTCACGGATTTCGGGATCGCGAAGGTCAACGCGGATCCGAGCCGGGTCTCGAAGAAGTCCACGCACGCCGGCGCACGGATGGGGACGCTCAGCTACATGAGCCCCGAGCAGATCCGCCGCGCGAAGGACGTCACGCCGCGATCCGACATCTTCTCTCTCGGTGCGATGCTCTACGAGCTCGCCACCGGCTCGCTCCCGTTCGAAGGCGATGACGACTTCGAGGTGATGGAGAAGATCGTCCATGGCCGGTTCCCGCCGCCTGCGGACAAGAATCCCCGGATCGATCCGGCGTTCATCCCGGTGATCGAGAAGGCGCTGGCCGCTGATCCGGACGATCGCTATCAATCCTGCGCCGAGATGGCGGATGCGCTGCGGGGACGCGCAGGGGTGACGTCCTCCGGGCCCCGCGCGCCGGCCGCGGTGCCGCACGAGGCGCCCTCGTTCTCACCGCCGAAGCAGTCGACCAACCTCGCGGTGTGGCTCGCGCTCGCGGGGCTCCTCGCGATCGGCGTGGTGCTGTTCATGGTCAAGCCCGGCGGCGGCGAGGACGCCGAGGACGAGGTCCGGCCGCCACGCGCCGACGACCTCGCCGTGTATCGCAAGGAGCTCGGACTCGGAGCCGGCGAGCTGACCGCCCAGATCGATACGTCTCTCGGCACGCTGCACTGCCGCCTCGCGCCCGACAAGGCTCCGCTCGCCGTCGCAAACTTCGTGGGCCTGGCGAGCGGGATCAAGCCGTGGCGCGATCGTGCCGGCACGCTCCGTCGCAACTCGCCGTACTACGATGGCACCGTGGTCTATCGGGTGATCCCCGAGTTCGTGATCCAGCTCGGACGCCCAGCGACATCGCTCGAGGAGCCGAGCGACCCCGGCTACCTGTTCGCCGACGAGGCCAACGATCTGACGCACGTCCCTGGCACCCTCGCGATGGCCAGCAGTGGTCCCGCCACCAACGGCGGTGAGCTGGTGCTCCTCGTCGAGGAGGCGAAGCGCCTCGACGGCACCGAGACGATCATCGGCACCTGCGCCGAGATCGATGTGCTGCGCAAGCTGTCGCGCGTGGCACGTGATCATGCAGACCGGCCCGAGACGCCGCTCGCGATCCAGCGGATCCGGATCACGAAGGCCGCCCCATGAGCGACGAGCCCGCGCCGACCCGGATCGGCGACTACGAGATCGAGGGCGTGCTCGGCGAAGGCGGGATGGCGAAGGTCTATCGCGCGCGGCACGCGATCCTCGAGACCGTGCACGCGATCAAGGTCCTCGATCCGAGCTATCGCGCGAACCCCGAGGCGCGCAGCCGGTTCCTCGACGAGGCGAAGATCCAGGCCAAGCACCTCGATCACGAGAACATCGTGAAGGTCACGAACATCGTCGCGACCGCGGACCACGCCGCGCTGGTGATGGAGCTCGTGGAGGGACCGGGCCTCGAAGGCAAGCTCGCCGAGCTCAAGAGCCAACCGGCCGAGCTCAAGCGGATCATGCTCGGTGTGCTCGACGCCGTGGGCTACGCGCACGCCGCCGGCATCATCCATCGCGATCTCAAGCCGGCCAACGTGTTGCTCGCGCGCAAGGGTGGGATCCTGATCCCGAAGGTCACCGATTTCGGGATCGCCAAGGTCCTGGCCGCCGAGCCCGGCAAGGGCGGCAAGAAGTCCACGCATGGCGGCGCGCGGATGGGCACGCTCTCGTACTCGAGCCCCGAGCAGATCCGCCGCGCGAAGGACGTGACCGCGCGCTCCGATGTGTTCTCCCTCGGCGTGATGCTCTACGAGATGGCCACCGGGGAGATGGCGTTCGGCGGAGACAGCGACTACGACGTGATGGAGAACATCGTCAACGGACGCTACGAGCCACCCGAGCGGCGGTTCGACAAGATCGATCCCGTGATCGCCGCCGTGATCCAGCGCGCGATGAAGACCGATCCCGCGGCGAGGTTCGCGAGCTGCGCGGAGATGGCCGCCGCCCTGCGCGGTGAGGTCTCCCTCCCACCGCTGGAGATCGCCGCGCAGATCACGGCGCAGGAGCGAGCATCGCAGCGGATCACCGCCGCGGTGCCGCCGCCCTCGAGCAAGCTCGGCCTCGTGCTCGGCCTGGTCGTGGCGGCCGCCGCGCTCGGCGGGGTCGCGGTGTACCTCGCCACCCGCCATGACAGCGACGCCCCCAAGCCGCCGAGCGCCGATGCCGGAGGTCGGGTCGCGACCGTGGCGCCTGACGCGAGCGCGCCACCAGCCACCAAGCCCGATCCATGGGCGGGCGGCTCGGGCAGCGCCGTGTGGAACCTCGAGGACCGGGAGTTCCCCGCGAACTTTGAGCAGCCGCCCTCGTTCGCGGAGACCACCGCCAGCGGCCTGCGCTACCTGCTGCTCAAGCGTACGAGCGCGGACGTCGCGAACACCCACCCGACCTCCGACGACAGCGTGACGGTCAACTACAAGATGTGGCGGGTGCGCAACCACGAGCTCCTCAGCTCCAACATCGGCCGCCCCCCCGAGTTCTACGTCCTCAGCATGACCCAGCCCGGGCTCCAGGAAGCCTTCCGGCTGATGTCACCCGGCGATACGACGCGGTTCTGGATCCCGGCCAAGCTCACCAGCGAGCGCGGTGAGGCCTGGCTCGCGGACGTGGAGCTGATCTCGATCACCACGAGCTGCAGCGGGACGTTCGCCTCGGGCGACGATCTCCGGATCACGTACCACCCGCAGGTAGGGAGTTGCGGCAGCTACGCGTTCGTCGATACCAGCGCCACCGGAAAGCAGCCGCGCTGCGACGGCGAGCTGAGCTGCGATACCACGAGCACCGCGCGCTTCGTCTGCACGTACAAGGGCATGACGCCGACGTTCCGACTCACGGGCACGATGGCGTTCCACTGCACCGGCAAGGACCTCGAAGCGAAGATCGTGACCGCCTCGGGCACGAAGGTCTGGACGCTCAGTCCGGACAACCGTCCCCGTCCTTGAGGCCGTTGACGGTCTCGGGCTCGTCGGGGCACCGGTCGCGTGCATCCGGGATCCCGTCCTTGTCGCGATCGGCGGGCAAGGTCGGGCGAGTCGGGCGCGGCGGACGCGGTGGGCGCGGCGGCGGTGCCGGCACCGTATCGGGGCACCCGTCGAAGTCCTGGAACGAGTTCCAGGTCTCCTTGGCGTCGGGGCACTTGTCGAGATCATCGGGGATCATGTCGCCATCGCGATCGGCGCGCGTGGGCCGATCCGGGCACCCGTCGTCGTCTTCGAACCCGTTCTTGGCCTCGGGCTCGTTCGGGCACTTGTCGTTGGCGTCGGAGATCCCATCGTTGTCGTTGTCCGGATCGGGACAGCCGTCGGCGTCCTGAAACCCGTCCTTGTCCTCGGGATCCGACGGGCAGAGGTCGGTGACGTCGGTGACGCCGTCCCGGTCGTTGTCGGGATCGGGGCACCCGTCGTCATCCTCGAAGCCGTCGAAGTCCTCGGGATCGTCTGGACACTTGTCCGTCGCATCGCTGTTCCCGTCGCCATCGCGATCGCCGCGGCTCGGGGCCGCGGGTCCGGCGCCCACCACCGTCTCGCCCTGCTCGGGACACCCATCCCAATCGCGCACGCCGTTCTTGTCCTCGGCCTGGCCGAGGCAGCGGTCCTCGTCGTCAGGCACGCCGTCGCCATCGGCATCCGTGCTGGCCGAGGGCAACGTGTAGTGGTCGCCCTTACCGCCGCACGCGGCCAGGAGGGCGATCAGAGCGAGGGATGCAGCGCGCATCCACGCATCATAGACAATCAGAGGTTTGGGCGCGCGGCTAGACCCTCGGGATCCGAGAGCCCGACGTCGGCGAACCCGACCTTCACGGCCACATCCATCGCCATCACGATCTGCTGATAGGAGACGGGCTCGGCCCGCGTGGACTCCGCCGCGATCTGGATGTTCGTCTTGTCGGAGAAGAACGCGGAGCTCTTGTGCGACTTGAGCAGCTCCTCGAACTTGGCCCAGTCGTAGCCCCCGGCCGTCTTCGGGATCCGCTCGTAGTCATTGACGCGTGAGACGCCGATCCAGATCTCATCGGCCTGGATCAACACACTCAGCTCGGGATCCTCCGGAGGACTGGCCACCTGATCGCGCGCGCGGCCCGCCGTCTTGACGTCGAGCTTCGCGATGTTCACCCACACCGCCGTCACCAGCAGGAATGCGGTGAGACAGCTCATCAGATCGATGAACGGGATGATGTTGAGCTCGACGTTGACCGAGCCTTTGTCGTCCGTGCCAAGAGCTGCGCCCATGTCCGGAGGGACACGGGGCACGGCAGGCCGGTTGCGCCCAGAGTGCGCCGATCGTGCGAGATCTCAGTGGCTGCGCGCGCAGACCTTGAGGGCCACCGCCGCGACGAACAGCCCGATATAGAACAGGGTCTTGAGGACTTCGCCGCCGTCGCCGCCGCCGTGGCGCGCTTTGACACCGTGCTTGTTGACGAGTTCCCACGCATTGGGCCGGAAGTCATATTTCATCGAGACGAAGCCATCCGCGCGCAGGCCCTCGACTGCCGTGGAGTTGCTGTACTCGCCGAACTTGCGCTCGCCCTTGGGCGTGATCCGGCTCGCCGCGACCTCGCGCGCGATGAACCCACCGCCCCAGGCGGCCAGCACGCCGAGGCACACCAGGACGAACCCGACCCCCATCGACACGGTCTTGAACCAGGTCGCGGGGTGGATCAGGCCGAACAGGATCACGGAGGTCGACAGCGTCCAGAACGCGATCGAGCCGACGTTGCGCACGTAGCCATGCATCGTGGCGCACCGCGGGCACCGCGCCACCGGCCGAGCGCCGACCTGGTAGCTGATCCGCGTGGTGTTGCCGTAGTACTCGCGGCCGGTCTCCATCTGCGAGCTGACCGACGCGCACGACGACGCCTCGAGCTCGCGCTTGCCGCAGAAGTGGCACATCGCCTTCTGCACGTCCGCGAGACGCTCGTGATAGGCCTTGACGCGCTCCTTGATCGAGCTCGAGTGCGCGACCGCACCGACCTTGTCGATCACCTCCTTGAACCGTGCCTCGAGCTGCTTCTCGCGCGCGATCCCGCGGAGCTTGCCGAACGCCTCGCCCACCGCGTCGTCGATCAGGGCGGACAGGCCGAGCAGCTGCGCTTCGTCGAGCGGACGCCACCGCGCGGCCAGCGAGCCGAGGCGATCGAGGTACGCCGCCACATCCTCGACCAGACCGTTGCCGGTCTCGGCATCCGGCGCGAGCTCCGCGAGCTCGGACTGGAACTGCGTCTTGAGCGGCCGGAACGCCACCAGCCAGGTCTCCGCATCGATCTTGCTCTTGCCCGCGAGCGACGACAGGTGCGCGACATTGCCGACGCGGCCCTGCGCCATCTCGGTCTTGGTCTCGCCGACGATCAGATCGGCCATGCGCGTGCGCAGCGCCGTGATCACCGCCTCGGTGTCATCGGCCCCGAGCAGCTCGTCGCCGAGCGCCGAGATCCGGGCGCGCACGTGATCCGCGAACAGCGGGTTGGCGAGGAGCTCCCCCCACCGGGTGACGCCCTCGCCGAGGAGCCACGCCCACACCGTCTGGTTGCCGAGCAGCGCTCCGCTCGCGCGGATCACCTTGTGCGGATCCTCGACGGTGGACAGGCCCGCCCGGTCCTGCCAGGCCAGCGCCGCCGTCGCCGCCGCACTTTGCGCCGCGACGATCGTCGGCCCCAGCTCGCGCAGCGACGAGAAGCCGAGGAGCAGGCGCAGGTTCGCCTGGTTCAGCTGGTGCGCCATCGAGGCGCCCTCGCGCTGGAGGTTCAGATAGTTCCGCAACGCATTGCCATCCGCGGTGGTCAACGCGTCGAGCAGCGCACCGCCGTCGGCGTCGTCGATCACGTCGAACCAGAGGAGCTGCTCCACCAGGCGAGCGAGCGGGCTCTCCATGGTCTGTGCGGCCTCCTGGATCTCGATCTCGTCACCGGCCGGCAGCCAAGGCACCGGATCCGGATCGGGGAGCGACATCCCCACGCGCGCACGCGCGAGCGCCTTGTCGCACTGCCACACCGCCTGCTTCGCGGTGGCGTTCGTCGGGAGCCGCAAGAGCCGGAACGGCGTCTTGCGAAACTGGCTGAGCCCCGGCGAGCGCAGGCTGGCGCGAGCGCGGTCGGAGTCGGTCGCTGACATGTCGATGGCTGCGGTCATCGCGTCCTCACTTCACGTCCGAGCGAATGGCCGAGGACACGCGCTCGCGCTCCTCGGAGGGGAACATCGAGACGATCTCGCGGCAGACGCCGGGGACCTCGTGATAGTCCTTGCGCTGGATCGCCTGCACGCCGCGCTCGAACTGCTTGCGCGTCATGTCCATGAGGCCCAGCCGTTCGGCCTCCTTGAGCAGGTACGCGAGGTATCCCTCCCAGAACCACGGCTGCCGCGTCATCACCGTCAGGTTGAGCGAGCGGATGTCGTCGATCTTGCTCTCCACGAGATCGAGATCGCCGCGGGCCAGCGCCTTGTCGGCCTCGACGAGGAGCGTGGCGAGCTGGCGCTTGTCACCCGGCTCGCCATCCGCCTCGATCACCTCGGTCGCCCGACCACGCAGCTCCTCGAGCTCGCCGATCAGGCGGTTCTTCTTGCCGCCGTCTTCGGCGTGGTCGAGATCCTGCGACATCATGCGGACCATCTGATCGGCGAGATCGATCGAGTCGCGATCGCCCTCCTCGAGCAGCGCCTCGACCTCGGCGATCCGCGAATCGTTCTTCTCCTCGCTGACGCTCGAGACGTCCTCCTCGTCGAGCTGGTCGGCCATCTCTTCGAGCTTCTTCAGGCGATCCTTCTGATCCGAGAGCGCCCGGGTGACATCCCCCGCGGGCTTGGTCTCCAGATCGAAGCGCACGACCTCTTCGAACCACTGATCGAGCGCCGGGACGTACGCACGACCCGTGGTCTGCGCCGATTCATCGACGCCGAGCGTGACCTCGACCGTGCTGCCCTCGGGTAGATCGCGGGTGATCTTGTCCGCGTGGATGCGGAGCACGCCGATCACCTTGTTGCGATCGGCGCGCGTGCTCTCGCCCTGGACGAGCGGCACGTGGATCGCCTCTCCGGACTGGCCGCGCTTGAGCGAGACCGTGGTCGAGTGCGTCATGGTCTGCCGCGCCGGCAGCACCACGCCCTTGCGCAGGTACCAGTGGACGTTGTTGTTCGCGAGCATGATGCCCACCGATTGCGACAGCGGCGGCCGTGCGATCGAGAAGCCGTGCAGCATCTTGATCGTATCGGGCTCGACCGCGAGGGGATTCCCCATGCCATCGACGGCGCCGACCTTGAACACGTTGAGCTGTGACGGTGCGAGGAGGAGGTCCACGGCGAACGCTCCGTTCGGCTGCACCGCAGAGAGCGGCGCGCGGAACTGACCATCGTCGCGTTCGACGGTGATCTTGAGACCCGGGGGCGGTGGCATCGGCGAGGTCACCTTGCCGACGATCAGCGGTGAAGGATCGGTGGTCATCGCCTCGTACTCGAGGTGGAGCTCGATCGCGGCGCCCACCCGCTTCTTCCGCATGCCCGCGGGGAGCCGCTGCGTCGACGCGAATAGCGCCGCGCCGCGGGCGACGATCGTCATCGGATCGACGTAGTGCTTGGCCTCGACCCCGACATCGAAGTGGATCTGCCGCGCCACGCACGGCGTCAGCGTGGGGCCACCGACCATGACCAGCCCGGAGAGCTCGGCCGCCTCGACGCGGTTGCGCTTGAGCAGCTTGCCGCACAGCGCCGTGGTGCGCTCGATCAGCGGCAGCAGCAGCTCCTCGAGCTCGTCGCGAGAGAGATCGAACGCGACCTGCGCGCCCTTCCCGAGGTCCGGAATCGAGAACGTGGCGGCCTCCGCCGTGGACAGCGCGAGCCGCACGCGCTCGGACTCGACCTTGATCTTCGCGTACGCCGCCTCGTTGGCGGGATCCGTGCGCTTGAAGTCCCCGAGCTTTCCGCCCGCGCGGATCAGGTCCGTGGCCTTGCGCGCGATCGCGCGATCGAAGTCGCGACCGCCGAGGTGGTTGTCGCCATCGTGATCGATGACCTGGAGCCGGCCATCCTTGCAGCGCACGAGCGAGATATCGAACGTGCCGCCGCCGAGGTCGTAGACCAGCCAGGATCCCTCGCGGACCTCGCCGGTGCCGGAGTGGGCGATCGCGGCCGCGATCGGCTCCTGGAGGAGCGGAGCGTGCTCGATCCCGGCGAGCGCCGCCGCACGGCGGGTGGCATCGCACTGCGGCAGCTGGAACATCGCGGGGATCGTGATCACGGCCGCGCGCGGCGGCTCGCCATCGACGGCGATCGCGCGCGAGGCGAGCGATCGCAGGATCTCCGCCGAGAGCTGCTCGGGCGTGTACTCGCGGCCCGAGGCCGGGAACCGCTTCTTCTCTCCGGTGCCCATCAGCCGCTTGAACTCGATCGAGGTGTTCGCCGGATCCGCGTCGAGCATCGCGCGGGCGCGCGCACCCACGATGATCTCGCCGGTCGCGAGCACCTGGATCGCGGAGGGCAGCAGCGGATCACCATCGGCGCCGGGCAGCAAGCGCTGCGTGCGGCCCTCCTGGCGGGCGAGGGCGGAGTTCGTGGTGCCGAGGTCGATGCCGTAGTCGATGGTCGACATGGTTCAGGCTGCCTTGGTGACGGGGGCAGGGATCGCGGCCGAGGTGGTCAGGGTCATCACGGATCGGAACTTGTTCGCGCCGCGGTCGCGCGCGTCCTTCGCATCGAGCAGCGCCTCGGGATCCGAGGTGCGCGTGCCATCGGAGTAGCCGACGAGCAAGGACGCTTCGGCTGCATCGGCGCCACACAGGATGACGAGGGCGAGCACGGGCATCCCCGCCGCCTTCTGGATCTGGGCGAGGTGTTCGGGCCACGGCGCGCTGAGGTACCGCTGCGCGATCTGGGGGCGCGCGTACCGCACCGGCAACACGACCACATAGACCGCCTCGCCCGCCGCGTTGCGATACGGGCCCTCGCCGGCCGGACGCTTGATCAGGAGCGTGGCCGCATCGGCGGACTTCACCGCACGTCGCACCGTGGCGCTGGCGGCGTTGATCACCGAGTCATCGAGGGCGCTGAGGCTGTGCGCCGCAGGCGAGCCCGCGAGCTCCCGGCTCGCATCGGCGATCGCGCCCGAGAGCTGGCGACCGAGGCCGCTCGGCCCGAGGCGGTCGTCGAGCTTCATGCCGGCCTGCACGTCCTCCTTGGCCTCGGGCGGCAGATCCTTCTGCAGCTTCTTCCACCGGCGCTTCACGAGATACCCGCCGACGACGATCGGCACGATCAGCCCGAGGATCCCGAAGATCCCCATCAGCACGGCCTTGCGGGCCTTGCCCTTGATCTTGTCGTTGACCGCCGTGATGCACGGCGCATCGGGCGCGATCTGGGCGGCCAGCTCGAGCGCAGCATCCGGGCTGCCATCGAACCGCACGGCGTCCTCCGCGTCGCGACACGCGCGATCTGCGATGAACCCAGTATCGAAGCCGGCGGCACCGAGCGCGCCAGCGACCGGGATCAGATCCTTCGGGCTCGGCACCTTCGTGATGAGCTCGCGGACGGCGGTCAGGAACTCTGGCTTGACGGCGCGCTTCGCCTGCTTCTTGAGCGCGCCCTCGCCGGACTTGTCCTTGTACGCGGCGATCTTCTCCGCGCACTCGGTGAGCGTGTCGATCGTCGCCGTGCAGTCCGGGAGGTTCGCGTTGAAGGCGAGGAACTCGGCCATGTCGAGGCCAACGACCTGCAGCATCTCCGCGTCGAACACCTTGGCGTGCTGGTTGGCCTGCGTGACCATCACGTCCTCGGCGGCCTTCGGTGCGAGCTTCGCGAGGCCCTTGATCGCATCGCGCATCGGCGACGAACGAACGCCGCCCGAGACCATGGCGCGCGTGACCGTGGTGACGTTCAGATCGAGCTCGTCGGGCGGCAGCTTCGCGAACGCCGCCGCGATCCACTCCGCCTTGTGCGTGGCGCCCGGGCCCTCGGGGCTCTCGATGATCGCTTCGATCGCGGAGGCCACGCTGTGAGCTCCCACGGTCTTGACCGCGGCATCGAACCGCTCCGGCTTCTGGCCATCCTGCAGGTACGCCATCAGCGAGGTCGAGGTGGCCGGCGCGCGGATCTTCGCCCACGCGGCGACCGCGCTCGCGAACAGCTCGTCGTCGACCGCATCGAGCGTGGCGCCCGCGCGCTTCGGCTCCTTCTCGAGCGCCGCGGTGATGCCCGGGCCATCCGCCTTGGTCGGCTTGCACTTCTCGGAGATCCGCGTGCGGAACTCCTCCACCGGGATGCCATCGCTGCCCTGGGCCTGGATCCACAGGCCCACAACGTCGGCGCGGTTCCCCACGCACAGCTGCCGATCGATCATCGGCATCAGCTTGTCCTTCCAGCGCAGCGCCACCTCGGACGCGAGCAGCGTGCGCGCGAGCTGCGCCTGCTGTGCCGGGGGCAGCTTCGACATCGCGGTCACGACCTCGTCGGCGATCGCGCCGGTGCCGTTGTCGGCGAGCGCATCGCCGAGCTCCTTGCGGCCCACGCCCGTACGAGCGATCGCCTGCACGAGCTCCTTGGCCACCGCCGGATCATCCATCTCGAGGGCGGCGGTGAGTAGCGTGCCGCGGGTCTCCGCGGGCGAGGGCGAGATCGAGGAGCCAACCGGCAGATAGTCAACGTGCTGAGAGAGCATCAGCGGCAGCGCGTCGTCGATGGTCTTGCTGCCCTGCGCCGAGTAGTTGAGCGAGATGCCACCGCCGCCCGAATAGTCGTAGCGGCTGCGAGACGAGTAGTCCTGGAGACAGTCGACGTTGATCCGGACCTTGGTGTTCGGGAGCATGTACGGGAGGTGGATCACGTCCTTGCGATCCTTGATGCCTTCCTTCTGCTCGACCTTCGCTTCGACGTTCCAGATCGTGCGACTGGTGGCGTTGATGATGTCGACGTCGACGCCCGGGCATCCGGTGTCGTTCGAGGTCGCGAACACGTCGATCTTGAGCAGCAGATCGGCGGTCTCGGCCTCGATCCCTTCGCGCTTCGCGAGATCGCGCAGCTCTGTCTTCGCCCGCCCGAGCGTGTAGCTGTCGAGCTCCTGGCTGTAGCGCGGCTCCGCCGAGGCGGTCCCCGCAACCAGCAAGGTGAGGGTCAACGTCTGCGTCGCGGTGACGATGTTTCCGGGTCTACGCATCACGTTCCCTCACTTGCGCTCGAGGCCTCGCATCCGCCGGAACAGCGGATGCGAGACGATCCGAGCATGGACGTCGGCCGCGCGGCGATGATCGCCCGCGAGGCGGTGGGTGAAGCCTTCCATCAACAACAACAGCAGCGACAGCCTCTCCTGCGTCGGGGACAGGTTCTCGCGGTGCAGCGTCCACCACTCGAGCGCCTCGGCCCAGCGCCGGTTCTTGAGGAACGTCAACCCGCGCTTGATGATCTTGAGATCACTGCCGCTCTTGTCGATCAGATCGGCTAGCGTGATGCCATCGACCGCGATCGCGGACTCGAGCGCGAGCGAGTTCTCGAGATCCGCCACGCTGGGATCGTTGCGCTCGTCGACGCGGACCAGCGCATCGCGCAGATCGCCTGGCGACAGCGGCCCCGCGAGATCGCGCGCGAGCAGGTCCTCGATGCCGGCATCGGAGCGGGCGAGCAGGTTCTCGGTGACGATCCGATCGAGGCGATTGTCCTCGCCTGCGTGGCTGGAGCTTCGCGCCAGGCCCGAGAGCCCGCGCGGCGAGCGGCAGAACGGACACACGATCGCGGACGCGTCGTAGGGCGATCCGCAGTTGTCGCAGCCCGAGAGCGCGGTCTCGGTCACCGGCTCGTCCCGCCCAGGCGCCGCGTCGTCAGCTCCAGCGGGGTGAGGAACGCATCGACGTCGAGCTCGATCGCGCCGCGGAGGTCCGAGCCCTCGTCGAGCTTGAGAGCCTCGAGCACGGACGTGCCGTGGTACTCGAGCGGCGGCAGCTTGCCGAGGAGCGCGCGGCGCATCGCGGCGCCTTTCTCGTTGGGTTGGTCGGCCATGGCTACCTGAGGACGATCCGTCCGAGCTGTTCCATCACCTGACGCTCGAGCGCCGCGATCCGCGTGCTCGAGGTCTCGACGTTGTTCGCGAGCGAGGTCAGCTCGCGGTGAATATCCGCGAGCTTCGCGACCGCCGCGGGCTCCGCACGCCGCACCACCTCCGACGCGATGCCGCCGACGAACGCAGCGCGCTCGCGCAGCGCGGTCACCGTGATCTCACCCGTGGGCGCGGCCTCGAGGGCGCCGGACTCCTGGAGATCGAGCACCACCGGGCGGAACTCATCGAACCGGCCGAGCTCCTCGATCAACGCCTTCCGCACGCTGACGCCCACCGCGGGATCGGAGAGGAACTTCGCGGAGGCGGAGCGGAACATCTGGAGCAGCTCCTTGCGCTCCTGCTCGGCGCGACGCGCCTCGGCGAGCAGGCCGCGCGCGCGTGGGCTGCGGACGCCCATCGTGAGCGCCGCATCGAGCCAGGCGAGCGCCTTCTCGGTCCGATCCTTCTTGTACGCGAGGTAGAGCGCACCGAGCGCGGCGAGCACCTCGCGGTGACGCGGCTGGAACTGGAGCGCGCGGAGCAGCGCCGTGGCGATCGCATCGACCTCGTCGGGTGGCAGCGCCTGGCCCTTGCGGGACGCGAGCTCCACACGCACCACGGCCTCGAGGAAGAACAGGCCACGATACAGATCGTTCGGCAGCTGGAGCGTGGTCTTGTCGATCGCGGGCAGCAGGAACTCGTCGGCCGCCTGGTCCTCCACATCGGGGAGCTGCGCCGGGAGCCAGCGGCCCATGAACGCGCGGGCCGCCGCAAGCGCCTGCTCGAGCTCGCCCGAGCGGTAGTGAATCGCGACGTCGTAGACATCGCACGCCACGGTCGCGGCGCGCTGGGCCGTGTCGTCGAGCCCCTCGACCTGCCGGATCCGCGCGATGCCATCGGCGGCCTCGGCGAACTTGCTGGCGCGGATCGCCTCGCGGACCGTCAGGATCCGGTGCGTGACGAGCGCCACGGGGATCTGGCCGGCGAGCACGCCGAGCTGGGTGACCTCGTCGAACAGCTTGGTCGCACCGGCGTTGTCGGCGGTGGCGAGCTTGGCCTCGGCGAGCATCAGGAGACACACGCTCTCGTTGACCTCGCTGCCGTGGTTCGCGTCGAGCCCGGCCTTCGCGGCGCGCATCGTATCGAGCGCGGCCTGCCACTCGCCGGTGCGCGCCTTGACGTACCCCGAGAGCCACTGGGCCTCGGCGCTGTGCGGCGCGAGCTCGAGCATGCTCGCGAGATCCTTCTGGGCGGTGGCGAGCTTGTCGGTGCGATCCTGGTGCGTGACCTGGGCGCCGTCCTCGGGCGCCGCGACGGCCATCACCGAACAGAACGCGCGGAGGAACAGGAAATCCAGGACTTCGAGCTTGTGCAGCTGCTCGACCGACATCCGGGCGGCCATGGCGAGCGCGGCCTTGTACCGACCCGCGTTGGCGTGGGCGGTGAACGCCGGCAGGCTCGCGGGTTCCGGCTTGTTCAGGGCCTCCGGGGATCCGGGGACCTGCTCGGCAGCTTCGGGGGCCGCCGCCGCCGTGCGCTTGCGCGGGATCAACGTCTGGAGATCGCCGAGGGCGAGCGCTCCGAACGCGAACAGCACCAGCGAGATCGCGATCATCAGCGGCCACTGCGACGGCGCGCTCGGCTCCTCGGGTGCGGCCAGCGTGGGATCGAGCTTCTCCAGCTCGGTGCGCTTGTTCGCGAGCTGGTCCTCCAGCTTCGCGATCTCCTTCGTGAGCGCCTCGATCTGCGCCTTGGTGGCCGCGTCATGGGTCACGGGCGCCTCGGCGTGCGTCGCCGCGGTCGGCTTGTTCAGGACGGTCTCGTAGACGCCCATCGCCAGGATGCCGAACGCGATGACGATCCCGAGCGCACAGCGCAGGGTCGAGCGCGCGAGGCCTTCACGGCGCTCGAGCAGATAGGCGCGGGTCGACAGAGCGGCGAGCACCACCCCGACCACCGCCAGGAACCAGATGACTATCGCCGTCATGACCTAGGGCGCCCCCGAGAGTGCGAGCAAGCGGCTAGCGTCGTACCACACGAGTGGCGGCGCCTCGCGGCGTTGGTGCTCGGAGATCCGCTTCGCCAATCCCGAGGCCGAGAGATAGGCCGCGATCCCGGTCCGGATTGCCTTCGCCTCCGGTACGTCGAGCTTGTTGGCGAGGTCGCCGATCCAGTGGAGCCAGTGCACGTTTGCCTCGATCAGGGGGTCGGACGCGTCGCACACCTTCCCAGTCGCATCCAGGGACGAGGTAATCCGCGAAAACGCATCGGCCAGGTACCCGGGATCGTTGTAGAGGCTGGTGGCGCCGTAGTGGGCGACCCCATCGAGGTAGTCGAGGTACGCGATCGCGTACTGGCCGAGGTTGCCGCCCCCCAGCTCCATCGCCTGGGTCGCGGTCCGGGCCTCCTTGCAGACCCGCGCCGCGTGGGCCCATTCGCTGCGCCCGGCGTGGACCCGCGCCAGGATCACCCCGCGCAGCACGTTGTCCCACGGCGTCGCCGCCGGTGGGTGAAGGCGGCGCAGCGCATCCTCGAGCTTGCCGAGGTAGCGCGCCTCGATGTGCGCGAAGTGAAGGCGGCCAAGATCGCCGAGACGAGAGCCGAGCGCATCGACGGCCGCCACCGCCTTCTCGATCATCGGCCGGCACTCCTCGGGCGGCCGCGAGTGCGCGAGCCGGCGCGTGACCGCCGCGAGCTCGCGCACGCCATCTTCACCGCTCGCCACCGCATCGATCGCCGCCTGCAGCGCGCCGCCATAGTCTTGATCGCGGCCGCGCAGCCGGGACAGCACGTCCCACGGCACGTGCTGCTTCGGCGCGCTCGCCGCGAACCTCTCGAGGATGCCGCGCGCGATCTCGATCTTGCCTTCGTACTCCCAGCGCACCGCGGTGCGGTATGGCGCGAGCTGCTCACCGATCTGCTGCAGCTGCTGCTGCCAGTCACTCGGCGGTGACGGCTCGACCAGCGCCACCGCGAGCGCCGCGAGCGCCGCGGCTTCATCGGCGAAGCTCTCCGGGAGCGCCGCACGCACCGCGGCCGGGATCGATCTCGGCGCGCCGAGCCAACCCCGCAGCGCACGCTTGAACCGGAGGCTCCCCGGCACATGCGCCGGGAACATGTCGCCGAGCAGCGCCGAGCACAGCATCACGCCGATCGCATAGGCCCCCGCGTTTGGCGCGCCCTTGCCGAGCAGCGTGCGCGCCGGGGTCCACAGCCAGGCATCCTGCCCCGCTTGCCCCCACTCGCCGACTCCCGCATCGACGAGCGGGACCACCATCAGCCGCCATGCGCCGTCGTCGCGATCGGGCGCGTAGCGCAGGCTCACGGGCGAGATCAGCGCCGTGACCTGGATCCGCTCGAGGAGCCGCGTGCAGGCCTCGAGGTACCGCGCGAGCTCCACGAGCTCGGGCAGGTGGATCGCAGGCTTCGCCGCGAACCGGGGCAGCGCCGACGCAAAGCTCAGGTGATGTTCGCGCTCGAGCGCGTAGTCGAGGATCAGCTCGGAGCCCATCTCGTCGACGTGACTCGGCACCCAGAACCACTCCGCGGCGACACCGTCGAGCCGCTCGACGATCGATTGCACGAGCCCGCGGGTGCGCGCGTTGTGCGGCATCACCACACGAACGCGACCGCCGTCGAGCTCCGTCAGCTCGCCGAGCGGGAGCCGGACGTGCGTCGTGACGTTTCCGCGCGGCACCCCAGGCATCGCGCCGCAGTGTACGCGATCACAGCTTCTTGCCGGGGTTCAGGATCCCCAGAGGATCGAACGCGCGCTTGATCCGCAGCATCAACTCCCGCTCGGCGGCACCGATCATGTCCGCGACGTAGGCGCGCTTCAGCGAACCGATCCCATGCTCGCCGCTGATCGTGCCGCCAAACGCGAGCGCGGCGCGCACGATCTCGTCGAACGCAGCCGCGGCGCGCGTGGTGGCGGCGGCGTCACCGCGCGGGAACACGATCGTCGGATGCAGATTGCCGTCGCCGGCGTGCCCGAACGTGCCGATCACCACGTCGTGACGTGCGGCGATGTCCGGAATCTTCGCGAGCATCGCGGGGAGCGCCGGGGTGGGCACCGCCACATCATCGAGCAGCGTCCGCCCCAGCTTCTCGAGCGCGGGCAACGCCATGTGCCGCGCGGCGAGCAGCTGCTTGCCCTCGTCCGGATCGTCGGTCCGCATCACGTCGCGCGCGCCGTGCGCGCGGCACAGCGCCTCGCATGCGGCCACCACCTGCGCACTGTCGACCGTGTCGGCCTGGAGCAACACCAGCGCCTCGGCCGTGGTGTCGAGACCCATGTTGGTGAGCCGCTCGACGGCGGTCACCGTGGTGCGATCCATGATCTCGAGGAGCGAGGGCTCGGAGATCGTTTGCATCGCGAGGATCGCCTCGCCCGCGGCCCGCGGTGTCTCGAAGAACGCGACCAGGGTGGAAGGGGAGCGACGCGCGGGCAGCAGGCGCACCGTGGCCTCGACGATCACGCCGAGGATCCCCTCGGAGCCCACCATCAGGCGCGTGAGATCGAGCCCCGCGACGTTCTTCCGCGTGGCCGCGCCCGTCCGGATCAAGCTCCCGTCCGCGAGGACCACGGCGAGCGCGCCGACGTGATCGCCGGTGACGCCGTACTTGAGGCAGCAGGCGCCGCCGGCGTTGGTCGCGATGTTGCCGCCGATCGTCGAGATCTCCCGGCTCGACGGATCCGGGGCGTAGTACAGGCCGCGCGCGGCGGCCGCGGCCGCGAGAGTTGCATTGAGCACCCCCGGCTCGACGATCGCGGTCCGCGTGGCGGGCTCGAGGGCGAGGATCCGGGTCATCGCCGCGACCGAGAGCACGATGCAGCCATCGGTGGCATTCGCACCACCGGCGAGGCCCGTGCCCGCGCCTCGCGTGACTACCGGCAAGCGCCGCGCCGACGCGAAGGCCAGGGTTTGCTGTACGTCCCCGATCGAGCGCGCACGGACCAGCGCCATCGGCGTGCCGGCGGGTGCGAGCGGAGCTTGATCGTGGGTGACCCCGGCCAGGATGTCGGGATCGGTCGGCACCTCGGTACCGAGCAGTGCGGCGAGCTCTCCTGGCCAGGCCGCGGTCATCTTCGCGACGACTCCCGATAGAAGTCGCGGATGTGAGACGTGATCAGCTGCCGCGCCTTCTTGCCGTGACCGTGCGTGACCGCGTCCAGGATCGCGGCGTGCTCGCGCGCGAGCTCGGTCATCGCCGCGCGTGGCTTGGCCACCCGGTGGAGCGCCTCGCCGAGGTGCCCCGCGACGGCGTCGCGCAGCACCCCCATGACCAGCGCGTAGGCCTGATTCCCCGCCGCGGCGGCGAGGCACCTGTGAAATGCGAGATCGGCGGCCCGGAACTGCTCGATGTCGAGGCCCGGCCGCAGCATCGTGGCGATCGTCGCGCGCGCATCGTCGAGCGCCGGGCTCGGGCCCGCCTCTGCGGCGGCCTCCACGATCGCGCCCTCGATCACCACGCGCAGCTCGAGGAGATCCGCGAGCGGGACCTGCCCGAGGCGCAGCGCATTCTCCATCGTCGATGCGGCGGTGCTGATCGTGAGCGCGGCGGTGACGCGGGGCCGTGCCGTGGACACGGTGTCCCCTCCGGACAGCAGCCCCTGCGCCTGGAG
>JAYVRN010000302.1:0-5912 GCA_043776275.1 Myxococcales bacterium
TCGCTGGTGTCAGATGGAACACCGTCACCACGGCCATCAACGCCGCCATACCGCGGCCGCCCGCGACCCTCCAGCTCGTCCGTTGACTGCTCATCCGAAAACCCCTTTGCCCCCGCCCACGCGGGATTGGCTCGATTGCAAACGTGTAGCGCTGGTGAAGTTCAGTTGCCGCCCTCGACCGCCAAGCACTCCGCCGCCGACTGCGAATCTCTGGCCGCGAGCGCGCACGTCGCCTGCACGTCCGTGGTGGTCGTGATGCACGTCTCGACGAACTGCGCTCCGAGTGCCTGCTTCATCGCGACGCGATGCTGAGCCAGCTCGCTCGCAGTGCCTCGCGCGGCCCCGACTCGAAGCTCGACCAGATGATCGCGAAGCTTCGCGCACTGCTGCGACCTTGCCTTCGTCTCATCCTCGGGGCCGCCGCCACACGCCGCGACAACGCAGACAGCCAGAATCCATGTCCTCATGGTTCTCCTCTCACCCCATAGCGCGCGCGGCCTATCAGCGCGAGGCGCGAGGCGCGAGGCGCGAGGCTCGAGGCGCGAGGCGCGAGGCGCGACCTTCACCCGAGAAATTCCCGCCGCCCATCGCATCAATCTAGGAGAAGCGAACGCGCGTTGCAAGCGCGTTTCGATCTAACAGTGCCGCACTTCGTGTGCGCGGCGCACGACAATCTCCGACGGTGATCGAGATCAGGGGTGCAGCGTTTTGCGGCACCCCCCAAGCGATCTCGATGTCCGGATCCGTTCGTGGCGCTGCTCGATCTCCGGAATCGTCGTCGGTCGTACTCTGCGCGCCAACGCGAAGCGCGGCGGCGCGGTGTGGGCTTCGAGCGAGATGGCTGTCACGGCCGGGTGGATCAAGGGCAGACCCTGGTCGTAGACGGCACCGACGTGAAGTCGCGATCCGGTGGTATCGCGGACGAGCGAGCGGGCCCACACCGCGCCGCCAGCGAGCGTGTTCGCGCTCTCATCAGCGATCGCGCGCCGGTCTCCTCCCAGATCGCGGTTCGACTCCAGCGTTCGCCGAGTGGAAGTGGTTCGGCGTGGATCGAGCCGTTCGAGCGGCCAGGGCCGCTGTGGGACGGACGCGGTAGGCGCGGCTATGTGCAGGTCACCGGCTTGACGACGTACGTGACATCGCCGCCGGTGAGCCCCGTGACCGTGACGCGATAGCTCTCGCCCACGGTGGGCGTCCAGCCCATCGGCTTCCACGAGATCGCGGCCTGGCCGAAGCCCTGCTGCAAGGTCATCCGCATCACCGGGAGATCCGCGCCATCGCCGACACGGGTCATCGTCACCATCGCGCTCGCGGTGCCCCCCTTGTTCGAGTGGAACGTCCAGGTCCAGGTCGCGATCTGTGAGGGCACGACGCCCGGGTTCGGTACCGCGACCCACGCGGGATTCGGGCCGGTCCCCGACGAGCCGAACACGGACAGGCACTCGGCCTTGCCGTACATCCCGCCGCCCTCCCAGTAGCCGATGCCGACGCCGCTGAGCGGAGGATTCACGATCCAGCGGCGGTGCCCCATCGTGGTGGCGTTGCCGTTGTCCTGCACGAACTGATCGATCGACGCTGCGGGCCCATTGCCCCACGCGATGTTGCTCATCCCAGCGCCGCTCGCGCCCGCGGCCGTGTAGCACTTCGCCGTGTTCGGCGGCGCGTGCGGGCTCACGGTCTGCGTCCAGTCCCACCACGATTCGAGGTTCGCGCACTGCTGCTGCTGCGCATCGAGCGCCGTGTTCACGGTGGTGGGGCCGAGGCCCGACAGCCAGCGGAACAGGTTCATCCGCTTCAGCGTGTCGGCGTGCCCGCCCGCGCTGAGCGTTCCGGAGTCGCAATCGGCGGCCGTGCTGCGCGAGAACGGATTCGCATCCGTGATCACGTGATCGCTCGCCCACCGGGCGCACACCTCGGTCTGCGTACGCTGGGCAGGATCGTTTGGATCGATCAGCACGCAGCCGGATCCCGCATCCACGTACCCGGGCTGGCAGGTCGGCGCATCGGGCTGGGTCGTCGTGCCATCGCCACCGGCGCCGTCACCGCTCGCGGCATCGACATCGGTCCCATCGCCGCCGCCGCCGCCACAGCCGACACCCACCAACGCGAGCAGCGTGACCAACGTATCCCGGGAGTTCCTGGTCCTCACACCTCGACGGTACCGCGAACCTCGAACCCGAGGGCGAACATCACGACCTCGGCGACGTGGAGCCGCCCTGGCAGCGGGGTCTCGGCGGGGTGACGGGCCAGCTCCTCGACGGCGCGCCCGAGCTCCGCGGTCCCGCCGCACGACGTCCGCAGCGAGGGCAACAGCCGCCCTTCCATGTCGCGCTCGCCGTCGAGCATCTCGTCGTTCTCGTACAGGCGGTGGACGAGCGAGGCGAGCTCGCCGTACTCGGGCTCGAGCTGCTCGTCCTCCGCGTGGCTCTCGATCAGCCTCTCGATCCGCGTGTTCCGCGTGATGATCCGCTGGTACCAGCGGTTGAGGGGCGTGGTCGCCCAGCGATCCTCTTCATCGCGCTGAAGGGGGCGCAGCTCCGGGGGCAGCACCGGGAGCTCGCGCAGCACGAGATCCGTGCCCAGCTTCGAGGCGGCGAGCGCGCGGACCAGGGCGCGCTCGTGCTCGAGCTGTGATCGCCGGCCGCCGAGCGCGAGCGTGTCCTCGCCGATCAGGGCCGCGGCCTCGGCGCGCGCGTACTCGCGCACCAGCGGGTGAACGAGCGGGATCGCGAGCGAGATCCGGGCGCACTCGGTCTTGCGTGACTTGACCGGGGCGTCGGGCTCGGGCGGCGGCGCATCGATCACGGTGCCCGCGCCGAACACCCGCGGATCGAACAGGCCACCGCGCTCCGGCAGCATCGTGCGGAAGTCGAGCGTCTCGGGCTTGGTGACGTGCTTCGGCGCCCGCTGGCGTACGCGCTCCGCGGACACGGGCCGGATCGACGCGGCCCCCGGGCCGACGGACATCCGCAGCGCGAGCCGGCTCAGCCGGATGATCGCCAGAGCTGTCGACGAAGCAGTCGTCGGTTCGGTCGCCGCTGCGTTCGCCGGAGCAGCCGCCGATTCCGTCGCTGGTTCGCGCGTCACGCCACGATCGTAGCAGACGCTACTTGAGGAGCGGGAACAGGTCCTTCGCCGTGGCCTTGCCGGTGGAGGCGCCACCTTCCATGAAGCCCTGGAAGTCCTGCGAGGTGTGCTCGCCGCAGAAGTACACCCCGCCCTGGGGCACGCCCTCGTAGCCGGCGAACCGCGTGTACTGGCCGACCTTCCAGTACGCGTACGACGCGCCGAACAGGTTCGAGCGATGAGGCAGCGACTGGGTGACGCGCCCGTTCCACGCCAGGTTCGGATAGACCTTGGCGAGCTGGGCGAGCCCGCGATTCGCGTCCTGGATCACCTTGCTGTCCGTCGCCGTGGCGAACGGTGACGTCGTCTTCATCGCATCGGTGACGCTGCCGCCCGAGTAGAGGTTCAGGATGCCCTGGGTCCCCGCCTGCCCACGGGTGACGTCCCAGCTCGCCTGATAGCCGGTGTCGCTGTACGACGAGCCGTTGGACTTGCCCGGCCACGGCCCCGGCCCGTTCCATCCGCGCTGCGCGAACTGGAGCTGGAGCTTGCCGTTGTGGCCACGGCCGAGGTTCGTGATCGCATCCTGCTTCTTCGCGTCGAAGCCCGCGCCCGCGGTGTCCACGTTCGCGAGCACCGCGAACGGGAGCGCGAGCACCACGAAGTCCGACACGACCTCGGTGGTCCCGTTGCCGCGCTCGAACGTGCAGCGATAGCGCCCGCCTGCGGTCTTCGCGAGTCGCACCAGCTTGTAGCCGGTCTGCACGGCGGCGCCGAGGTCGGCGGCGATCGCTTCGGGGAGCCGCTGGTTGCCGCCGCGGATGTGGAACGTCTCGTCGGACTCGCCGAACACCTCGAACTTGTTCGGGTGCGGCTGGAACCCGAGCAGGTAGAGCATGTTCAGCGACGCCTGATCTCGTGTGTCCGCGCCAAACTCGATCGCGTAGGCGGTATCGAGCAGGTTGCCGAGGGCCGACGTGTGACCACCCGGGACCCGGGTGTTGATCCACTCGCGGATGCTCAGGTTGTCGAGCTCGCGACCCTCGGGGGTCGACGCGTTGTACAGCGTGGGATAGCCGGCCGCGTTGACGTCGGCATCGACGATGTCGAGGATGTCGAGGAAGTCCGCGGTGGCGTCGGCCTTCGAGTAGTACTGCCCGTTGAAGAAGTAGGTCTCGTGCGAGCCGGCGGGCTCGACGGCGTGGAGATCGTCCAGCGTCAGGTTGTAGCGCGTGGCGAGGTTGCGCACCGTCTTGTGGCCGGTGTCGATCAGCTCGCCGCACCACTCGCTGACCTGGTTGCCGGCGAAGTAGCTGGTGTTCGAGAACATCCGGCCGCCGACGCGCCCCGACGCTTCATACACCGTCGACGCGTAGCCCTTGTCGCGCAACGTGAGCGCACACGTGAGGCCCGCGATGCCGCCGCCGACCACGGTGACCGTCGGCTGTCCTGCGGCACGCGCACCGCGTGGGATCGCGAGCGCGGCGGCGCCGGCCGCCGCCCCGGCGAGAAACACCCGGCGCGACGGCTTGGCCGCGCGCTGCTCGGCCCGGAGCGCCGGGAGCTCGTCGACCGGTGCGCCGGTGGCGCGGGAGACCCGGAGATCGCGGACGAGCTGACGGATCGAGCGCAGGAGCGGGGTGCGGGCCATGGTGAGAAAAGTCTCGCAGGATGACGGGGTTCGGTGTAGTGGCGACCGGATCTGCCATCCGGGATCACCGGAAATCATGCGCATTTCCATGCGGTTACGGAATCATTGCAGGGTTTGGCTCGGGTCTGCGTGGGTGTTCTCGAGATGCACACCAGCAGCCCCAGCCTGACCGTCGCCCCGACGTCGAACCCGGTCGTCGCGATGTCCGCCGATGGCGAGCTCGCCGTGCACGTCGAAGGCGGCGAGCTGCGGATCCACGGTGGCGCGGTCCTGATGCCCGAGGCCGTGGTCTGCGCGGTGGAGATCCTCGCGGGTACGATCTGGATCGTCGCGCTCGGCGACGACGGGCACGTGCTGCACCGCCTCGACACCAGCGGCGCTGCCCTGGCCGCCCCGCTGCCGCTCGGCCCGCTCGGCGACATGCTCTCGATCACCGCATCCCGCACCGGTCCGCGCGTCGCGATGATCGAGGGCGCCCGCGTGATCGAGGTCCGCGAGGACACGCAAGGTCGCGCCACGATCGTCCCGATCGGTGTGCGTGGGATCGACCGCCACGTGTTCCTGCCGGGCCGGGGCGTGCTCGAACGCCGCGGCAATGCGCTCGTCACGATCAAGCCGTCCACGATCCCGCCGCTCGTGATCCCGGTGGATGCGAGCCGCTCGACGGTGGTGGGCGGCGCCCTCGTGATCGACGGCGCGGCCGCGATGATCGAGCTCGAGGCGCACGGCAAGCGTCAGGTGCTGATCTACGATCTGCGCCAGGGCACGATCCGCACGCGCGTCCGCCTCGGCGATGCGCAGGTCGTCGCGATCGCCGAGCGCCGCGGCGTGGTGATGCTCGGCCGCGGCGCACACCTCGCCACGCTCGATCTCCGCGCGGCGCGCTGCACCAACGAGCGGATCCTGCCGGCGCCATTTCGCGGCGTCGCGATCGATGCGGATGGTAAGCGCCTGATCGTCGACGACGTCACCGGCCCGCACCTGCTCGGCGCGGCGCTCACCGAGCTGCGCGCGCCGGGCGCCGCGGCTCTCGATGCCGAGGCCGATGCCGATGCCGATGCCGATGCCGATGCCGTAGCGGTCGATGCGTCCGCTTCGTTCGCCGACACGCTCGCCGCGGCCACCAGCCGTTGGCGCGCCTGCGCGTTCAGGAAGATCGCGTCCGGCGCGAACAGCGCGAAGCGATCGGCGCCGT
>JAYVRN010000303.1:0-5912 GCA_043776275.1 Myxococcales bacterium
GGCGTCGAGGTCCACACCATCGCAGCCGCCCGCGACTGGGTGGTTCCCCTACCCACGACGCGGCTCGCGGGGGCCAGCGCCACCACCGTGCCCCTGGGCCACTCCAGCCTGGTGGTCTCCGAGGAGGTCTACCGGCGGGTGGTGAACACGCTACGCCCACCAGAGCACGCTGGCGACGACTCTGCGGAGACAGACTGAACCTACTAGCAGTGCAACTGGGGGATTCCCGGGCGATTGCTTGCTTCGTTAGCGACTTGGGCACTAGAATTTTCGAGTCCTTGCACCCGGGTTGGCCTTCAGGGACCCGAGCGCCGTCAATTCCATGAGTGATCGTCCCCGCTTCGCGCTCCGCTTCATCTCGGGCAAGTACCAGGGAGGCGAGTTCCCGCTTCGGATGAATCGGGAGATCATCATTGGCAGGTCGAGTGACCTCGACATGGTGCTGGTCGAGGACATGGTCTCGCGTCGTCACGCCAAGATCAGCTCGACCGACGCCGAGGTCTACATCCAGGACATGGGGTCGACCAACGGCACGTTCGTCAACGGCGAGAAGATCGCGGGCCGCGCGTTGCTGCACGAGGGTGATCGCATCCTGGTCGGCACTTCGATCATCAAGGTCGTCGCCGTCGAAGGTCAGCTCGCGCAGACCACCGAGGCCGAGGCGCGGCGGAAGCTCGAGGCCGGCGCGCAGCAGCGGCAGGCCACGCAGGGCCGACCGATGTCGGGCGTGATCGAAGAGATCCCGCTGCCCGACCTGCTGCAGCTGCTATCGACGAGCCGCAAGAGCGGCGTGCTCACCGTCAACAACGGCGTCTCGCTCGGCAAGATCTACCTCCGCAAGGGAGCGATCTACTTCGCGACGATCAACGACGACTTCGCGGTCAGCCCGCAGAAGGCGATCTACCGGATGCTGACGTGGCTCACCGGCACGTTCGAGCTCGAGCCGAGCGTCGAGATGCAGGTGATGGAGGAGATCCAGGAGTCGACCGAGGGTCTGCTCATGGAAGGCGTGCGGCAGCTCGACGAGTTCCGCAACATGCAGAAGAACCTGCCGCCGCTCGGCTCGCCGCTCGCGGTGCCGACGCCACTCGCCGGCAAGCTGCGCGATCTCTCGCCGAGCGAGCTCGATACGTTCCAGCTCGTGCTCGATCACGGCCAGCTGCAGAAGGTCCTCGACAACTTCCCGGGCACCGATCTCGACGCCGCGCAGAACATCATCTCGCTGATGAAGCGAGAGTTCGTCGTCGTCCCGTAGCCGGACGCGGGTCCGGCGTTCGGCCGGACCGGACACGCACGCCGCGTGATCTCATTGGCTTGGCGTGGGAACGATCTTTGCTCGTCGGCTGACCGTGCCCGGATATAGTGCGTCCGTGCGCGCGGTGTGGCTCGGCGTTCCCGAGGAGTTTCTCGAGGAGCGACATCGGCTGGGCCACGACCGGCGGGACGAGCTCTGGGAGGGAGAGCTCCACATGGTCCCGCCAGGTTCCTATGTTCACGGCAGCATCGCCACGGGGCTCGTCGTCGCGTTGTCGTCGCTGCTGCGGCAGCGAGGACTGATCGTGCGGTCCTCCGAGATCGGATTGTTCGAGCCTGGCACGAACAAGTCCTATCGGGTCCCGGACGTCACCGTGGCGCGGTCCGAACAGGTCTCGGCGCGAGGCTTCGAGGGAGCGGTGCTGGTGATCGAGGTGCTGTCGCCCGATGACGAGAGCCGCGAAAAGTTCCCGTTCTACGCGCGCGTCGGCGTCGAAGAGGTGTGGTTGATCGAGCCGAACACCCGTGCCCTCGAAGTCCACGCGCTCCGCGAAGGGACGTACGAGCCCGTCGCGTTCGTGGACGGCCGAGTTCGCTCGCCGGCCTTCGGGATCTCTCTCGAGGTGATCACAGGTCCGCTGCTGCAGCTGCGCGACGGCGAGCGGATCGAAGACGTCTAGTCTCGTCTCAGTCCTCGACGAGGCGCTTGCACTTGCGTGGATCGCGCACCGCCGCGGCCACGCGGGCCAGCCAGCGGGTGCGCTCCTCGAGCGTCATGTGTTCGCAGCCCGCGGTACAGCTCCGCCCGCCGGCGAAGTCGCGGCCCTGGTTGACGCGCTCCCAGCACACCGCGTAGTCGGTGCAGGGCTCGGCGCAGTCGAACGGCTCCGCGTCGGGTGCGCCGGCGTCGAGTTGCGTCGCGACGCCGGGGACCGCCGCGTCGGGCATCAGCGCCACGGTCGCATCGGGCGTGCCGGCACCGCGCGGTGCGGGTGCGGTCACGGGCGGTGAGCTCGGGACCGGCGGGTGCGGCGAGCCGCACGCGGCGAGCGCGAACACGAGCCACGAGATCCTCATCCGAGGACGATACCGCCTATGCTCGGCTCGATGACCCGCGAGCGCGTGAAGCTGGTGCTGCGCTGGGTGCTGACGGTGTTCATGGTCGGGGCCGGGGCGAACCACTTCGTGAACCCGCCGCCCTATCTCGGGATGATGCCGGCGGAGCTGCCGGAGAGCTGGCACCTCGCACTGGTCTACATCTCCGGGGTGTTCGAGATGCTCGGCGGACTCGGCCTGATCTTGCCAGTCACGCGTCGCGCCGCGGCGTGGGGGCTGATCGCCCTCTTGCTCGCGGTGTTCCCCGCGAACGTGAACATGGCGGTCAACCACCTGAGGCTCGGGGACTCCGCCGTCCCACCGTGGGCGCTGTGGGGGCGCCTCCCTCTGCAGATCGTGTTGATCTGGTGGGCGTGGTGGTTCACCCGCCCGCCATCGAGGGTTGGCGCTACACTGAGCTAGGTGTTCTGCCGTCCTCGCCTGTGCCCCCGGAACGTCTCGACGGAGACGATCTCGACGGAGCTGCGGTTGCGGACGCCCTATCGCGGGATCGAGACCGGCAAGGAGACCCTGCGGATCCGCGTCAACATCGCGCCGCGTGGCTGCGATCCGTTCGCCGTCGTCATCGACGTCGATGATCTGGCGATCGAGGTCCACGAGGGCGCGGACGGGTTCGTGCTCGGCTCGGGTGCGATCGATGCGCTGTTCGTCGTGGAGCGGCAACCGCGCAAAGGCTTCCTGACCTGGTTTGGCGTGTTCGCGAGGCGTCGCGGGCGTGCGGATCGGCTGGTGCTCGAGACTCCCGAGGGCCGCGTGGCGCGGTTCGTGGAGCGACAGATCGAGGATTGGCTGGGGCTCGACGACGAGCCCGTTCGTGGCGAAGTGCGCATCGACTGATCGCGCAGGCGTGGTACGAACGCAGCGTGACCGCGACGCCGCTGCGTGAAGCCTCGTCCGTGATCCTGCTCCGGCGGGCCAAGCCCACCGGCTTCGAGGTGTTCCTGCTGCGCCGTCGCAAGGGCGCCTCGTTCATGGCCTCGGCGTACGTGTTCCCGGGCGGCGGTGCCGAGGCCGGAGAAGATGCTCGAACCTGTGCGGCGCGCGAGCTGTTCGAGGAGGCGGGTGTGTTGCTCGCGCGGGACACCGGCGGCGAGAACGAGACCCTCGCCGAGGGCGCGATGACCTCGATCTCGGGGCTGCGCAAGAAGGTCCTCGATGGCATGGATGCGACGGCCGTGCTCGCGGCCTCGGGGATGAGCTGGTGGACCGATGTGCTGGTGCCGTGGTCACACTGGATCACCCCCTCGATCGAGCCCAAGCGGTTCAGCGCGCGGTTCTTCGTGTGCGAGCTGCCGAGCGGCCAGGTGCCGCGGTTCGACGACATCGAGACCGTCGACGAGGCGTGGGTGACGCCGCAAGACGCCCTCGCACGCGCGGGCGAGCTGATGCTGCCGCCGCCGCAGATCCGCACCCTGTGGGAGCTCGCGGAGCACCCCACGATCGAGCGCGTGCTGTCGGCGGCGAAGCAGCGCGCCGAGCAACCTCACCCGATCATGCCGCGCGTGCGCACGATGAACCCGGGGGACCTCGGGCCGACCTTGCTGTTGCCGTGGGACCCCGACTACATCGAGGTGGGAACCGGGGACAGCACGCCGCTGACGTACACGCCGACCTGGGCACGTGGCCCGAGCCGCTTCGTCCTGGAGGACCGCACGTGGAAGCACATCAGCGCACCCGGTTCGACGACCGCGGGCTGATCATCGCGGGCATCGCGGGGGCGGCCGAGCGTCGCCTCCCGTTCTATGCCGGCGCGATGCACTACTGGCGCGTCGATCCGAAGCGGTGGGCGAGCTGCCTCACGGCGATCCACGCGCTCGGGCTGACGTGCGTCGAGACCTACGTGCCGTGGCGCATCCACGAGCCCACGCGCGGGACCTATGACTGGCGTGGCGCCAACGATCTGCCGCGGTTTCTCGAGCTGGCGCGCGCCGCCGGGCTCTCGGTGGTCCTGCGCCCGGGGCCGCACGTCAACGCCGAGCTGACGGCGTTCGGGTTTCCCGACCACGTGCTCGAGGACCCCGCGATCCAGGCGCGAACCGCGCACGGCACACCGGCGTGGCTGCCCTCGCCACCGCGAGCGTGGCCGCTGCCCTCATACGCGAGCACCGCGTTTCACGCGCGGGTGCACGCCTGGTACGCCGAGGTCGCGCGGGTGGCTTCGCCGCACCTCGCGCCGGAGGGGCCAATCGTCGCGATCGGCGTCGACAACGAAGCGCAGCTGTTCTTCCGGACCGGCGCATACGATCTCGACTATCACCCCGACGCGATCACGTGGTGGCAGGAGGCCTCCGGCCTCGCAGGGGAGCCCCCGCGCGCCTGGGATCCGGGGGACGCCGGTCGCTGCATCTCGTGGCTGCGGTTCAAGGAGCAATACCTCGCACGCGCCCTCGGCCAGTTCGCGCACGCGCTCGACGAGGTTGGCCTCGGCCAGATCGCGCGCTTCCACAACCTCGCCCCGGGCCCGCTCGGCCTCTCCGATCTGCGAGGTATCCAGCACGCGATCCACGGCCCGGTCGGCCTCGATGCGTACACTCCGCGCTCCGAGCTGCGCGAGCTGCGGCGCCGGGCGATCCAGGTGGCGAGCGTGGCCACGCCGATCCCGATCGCGTTCGAGGTGGGCGTCGGCTTCTTCCCGTGGTTTCCGCCGCTCGATGCCGGCGATGACCCCACGCGCGAGCGCGATCAGCTGCTGACATTGCTCGCCGGCGGCGTGCGCGGCTTCAACCTGTTCATGGCGGTGGAGCGCGATCGGTACTATGGCGCGGCGATCAGCATGGACGGTGTGACCGAGCCGCACGCGAAGTGGATCCCGGAGCTGTGCGCCACGCTCGCGGACATCGATTGGCCGGCGTTGCGCCGCGCGACGCCGATCGCGCTGGTCGAGACGCGCGCCGATGCGCGCTTCGGGCACGCCACCAACCTCGCCAATCCGATGCCTCCCGCGCTCGCCGAGCTGCTCGGCCTCGGTCCATCTGGTGCGATGGAGCTCGGCACGGATCGGGCGGCGATCGCGGCGCGTCGATGGCATGCGGCGATCTGCGCGGCGCTCGAGCTCGCGCAGGTCCCGTACGCGATCCTCGACGAGGCTGCCACGGAGGACGAGCTCGCACGCTATCGCGCGGTGATCGTGCCCACCACGACGCGCCTCGATCGAGGCCTCGCCACGCGCCTCCGCGCGCTCGCCGAGCACAAGCGCGCGATCGTGGTGATCGGCCCAGGCACCCCCACGCACGACGAGCTGGAGCAGCCCTACACCGAGCCCCTGCCGCGCCGGATCGGCAAGATCCGCGATGGCTCGCTCGATGACCTCCCGGGCCTGGCCTCGGATCTCGCGGCGCTCGCCGGGGAGCTCCCCGAGACCTGGCAGGTGGAGCGGCCCGATGCCGTGCGCGCGTTCGCGTACGCCGATGCCACCGGCACCGCGCGTGCCGTGTTCCTCGTTAACGATAGTCCGAAGCCGGCGACCGCGGTCCTGCTCCCCGACGAGCGCGCCTCGCTCCGCGATCCGTTCACCGGAGAGACCTTCCGCGTGAGCGGCGGCA
>JAYVRN010000304.1:0-5911 GCA_043776275.1 Myxococcales bacterium
ACGATGGATCCCGTCGACACGCCGTTCACGATCGGCGGGCGCGAGTACGCGCTGATCGACACCGCCGGGATCCGGCGCAAGGCGAAGATCGAGGAGGAGATCGAGAAGATCGCGGTCTCGATGGCGATCGGCCAGGTCGATCGCGCCGATGTCGTGGTCCTCGTGATCGATGCCGAGCTCGGTCCCGCCGAGCAGGATGCGCGGATCGCCGGCATGGTCGAGGAGGCCGGGCGCGGTCTCGTGATCGCGCTCAACAAGTCCGACAAGATCTCCGGGGACACCGCCAAGGGTCAGCTCCGCGAGCTGACCGACGAGACGTTCCACTTCCTGACCTGGGCACCCGTGACGCTGCTGTCCGCGCAGCGCGGTGATGGCGTCGATCGGCTGCTCGATCTCGTCGATCAGGTGGCCGCCGAGCATCGCAAGCGGATCCCGACCGCGCAGCTCAACCGGTTCTTCGCCGAGGTGATCGAGGAGATGCCGCCGCCGCTGCACAACGGCCGCTCGATCAAGATCAACTACATCACGCAGGCGCGCGCCCGCCCGCCCACGTTCGTCCTGTGGGCGAGCGCCCCGGAGGGCCTCGCTCACTCGTACAAGCGGTTCATCACGAACCGGCTCCGCGAGCGCTACGGCTTCCGCGGGTCACCGATCCGGATCGCCGTCAAAGCGAAGAAGGATCGGCACGACAAACAGTAGCTCACGTAGCTCACGTGCTCACGTGCTCACGTGCTCACGGCGTGATGGCGATCGCGCCCGCCGTCGGAGTGAACGCATTGCCGACCTCGCCGTTGACGGCGCGCATCGGATCGTACCCGGCCTGCCAGGGCAGGTTGACCGCCATGCCCGTCAGCACCTGCTTCCACGACTGCGATCCCGACAGCACGCCCACGACATAGTTCGCGCTCGCCTGGCCCATGCCCTGCCAGTACGCGGGCAGACCGTTGACCACGACATCGAGCTTCTCGCCACCGCGCGGGTGCATCGCGAGGAAGTCCTCGTCGTAGTAGTTGAACGACAGGCAGCTGTTGAACAGCAGCACCTGGTAGCGGTCCGGGAAGTTCGCGCCCGAGTACTCCCACGGCTCGAGCGGTCCGTGACCGAAGTGGCTGTGGCCGGTATAGGCGAACACGTCGCCGTGCCAGAACGCCTCGAGGTAGCGCCAGCGCGCGCGCTGCCGGATGTCGGGCGAGCCATCCTCCCAGCCGTGCCAGGTGCGCAGCTCGACGGTCATCTGCCGCTCCACGCCATTGCGCTTCACGCGGACCGGCATCGACCACACGATCCAGCGCTCGCTGAACGCGGCGACCACCTGACGGAGCAGCTCGGCGCGCTTCGCCGCGTTGGTACCGACGGCGGCGGGGAAGCCGGTGTTGTCGACGACCCAGCGCTCGACATCGGCCCACGTCACGTTCGGGATGCTCTGGCCATCGATGGTGAACTCGAGCAGCCACGCGCTGGGGTTGGTCTCGGTCACGCGCAGCGCGGGTAGCTTGGTCCGCAGCTCGCGCTGGAACCGGAGGTACTCGACGAGCCCGGAGTCCGTCGGATCGGCCTCGTCATGATCCACGCCGAAGAACGCATAGACGACGAGCTTGGTCCGCGAGGTGTCCCCGGCGAAGCCCCACAGTTGATCGTACTCGGGCCAGGCGGTCGGGGCCGCGACCACCGGGGTCAGGCTCGCGCGCGTCGCCAGGAACCGGCGACCGGCATCGGCCTGGCCGACCTGCGTGGTGGGATCGGTGAGCTGCGTCTTCTCGCTGTTGATCGCGTTCTGCTCGGCGACGATCCGCGTCTTGCACGCGGCGCGCTTGGGCGCGTAGTGGTACCAGAGCGAGTCGGGGTCGGTCGCCTCGTCGACGCACGCCGGCTGGAGCTCGGCGGAGCGCGCGAGGTAGTCGCCGTAGAGCAGCGTCAGATCGACCGGGCCGCTCGGGAGCTGGGTGCGCTCGACCAGCGCCTGATCGCGATAGTGGTAGCGCACGCGCTCGAGATCGCCGCCGCCGCGGATCGTCAGGCGCGTGCGGGTCAGCTGCATGGTGGCGAGGTTCCGCACGGCATCGCGATCGGCGATCCCGATCCCCTGCTCGCGGAGGGCGCCCAGGGCGCTCTTCAGCTGCCGGTGGATTGCGTCCCTGGCGACCGCGTCGGAGGCGCCGGGGGCGACGTCGACGAAGGCGTCGAAGTCGATCACGTGTTCCACCCCGTCGACCGAAGTCAGGTCATCGGGGGTCGCGCTCTCATCGCCCGGCGCCACGCAGGCGCTGACGAGGGAGGCGATCAGCAGGAGGCTGCAGTGGGAGGAGAGTCGGGCAAGCGAAGCGTGCTTCACGGACCGCGCCAGTAGCAGGGCCCGCACCAGCCGCTGGGTGAACGAATCTCAGCGCTTGGCCGTGGGACCGAACAGCCGTGTTGCGGAACGCCACGCGGCACCGGCAACACCAGTGACCAGCTCCTTAGAAGAAGCCCCAGCGCGTGGTGCCACGGACGCCGAGCGTGAACACGGTCAGGTCGCCACCGAAGCTCGCGAGGCGGGCTTCGAAGCCATAGGAGTGCTGGCGGCTGGCCAGGATGTCGATGCCGCCGCCGATCGCGAGGACCAGATCGAGGCCGCGATCGATCGGGCCGCCCCCGGTGCCGATCGCCCCGAGGCCACCGAACGCATAGGGGACGTACTTCAGCACGTCGAACCGGAACACCACCCCGGCGTCGACGAGACCGGCGTACGAGGCGGCGGATTGATCCTTGCCCTCACCGCCGTAGAACAGGCCCCCGGCGAGCTCCGCACGCAGGCCGAGGTCCGAGCCGATCATATGCTCGTAGGTCACCGCGACCGCGCCTCCAACGTCGGGGCTGACGGCGACCGGCGCCATGCTCCCGGTCGCCGGCTTGATGCTCGTGCTGAACGTGGCCCAGCCGACGCCCACGGACAGGGCGCGCTCGCCGTCCGCCCACGCCGTCCCCCCGAGGCCCATGAGGCCCGCGAGGCCTGCGATGCCTGCGACGACGGCAGCCGCGGGGGAGGGGAGGGTGCGCATGTTCCTCAGGGATTGTAGGCAACTCTGGCGCCAGATCCGCGGTCCAAGGGTGCGAATTGACGTGGTACCGATCGCGGTGCTACATCCGCCCCCGATTCTCATGGCCGACAAGAACGACTCCTCCAAAGCTGCGTCGGTTCCAGGCGTCACCCCCAAGGCGGTGCACGTCGGGGGCGAGTCGCTCGTCGATCGCATCGTTCCGCACATCAAGAAGATCCTCGTCATGGTCATCGTGGTGGCCGTCGTGATCTCCGGCATCCTCGTGGTGCGCTGGCGCGGCGAGGTGAAGAAGGAGAAGTCGACGAACCTGCTCGTCCAGGTGCTCGACACGGCACGCCGCCCCGTCGGTCCCGAGACGCCGGCGATCCCGGGCATCACGCCGCCGAAGGCCAAGGAGCCGAAGTTCGCGACCCAGAAGGATCGCGCCGAGGCGGTGCTGGCCACCCTCGCGACCAGCGGCGCGGACGCCCTCGCGTCGTACCGAGGCGCGCTGCTGCTCGATGCTGGCAAGGTCGACGAGGCGATCGCCGCGTACCGCACGGGCATCGCCGCCAAGGATCTCGAGGGCGTGATGTGCCGCGAGGGCCTCGGGATCGCGCTCGAGACCAAGGCACTCGCCGACAAGGACGCTGGCTCGCGGCAGAAGCTCCTCGAGGAGGCGCTCGCCACGTTCACCACGATGCAGCCCGACGAGAACGGACCGCGCCGCGCGTACGCCCTGTATCACCAGGGTCGCCTGCAGCAGACGCTTGGCAAGATCGCCGAGGCGAAGGCCACGTTCGAGAAGGCCAAGCCGCTCGCGCTCCTCGCCGAGCCCGCCACCCAGGACGCCCGCACCAACAACTCGCTGCTGTCCGCCATGATCGAGCGTCGCCTGTCGACGATGTGACCGTGAACCACCTCCGTACGATCCCGTTCCTCGCGCTCGCCGCCCTCACCGGCGCCGCGTGCGTGCGCGTGCCCACCAACCGGGCCGACGCGATGCGCGCCGAGCCGCGCGAGGCGCTCGGCGAGGATCGCCTGAGCCTGCACTGGAAGTTCGTGACCGCGGATCGGCTCACCGAGGTCTCCCCGCAGGAGTTCGCACAGTCCGCCGTCTACGCCGACACCGTGTACACGGGCTCGGCCGGCGGCTGGTTCTACGCGCTGAAGTCGTCCAACGGCAGTGTGCGCTGGCGCAAGAAGGTCGGCGCCGTGTCGAGCGCCCCGCTCGTCGTCGGGACCAACCTCTACCTCGGCACCAGCGACGGGCTCTTGCTCGCGCTCGATGCCCAGACCGGACTCGAGAAGTGGCGCTATCAGAGCCGCGGCCCGATCTCGCAGACCCCGGTGACCACCTCGGAGCTGGTGCTGTTCTCGAACGAGGCCGATCAGGTCGTCGCGGTCGATGCGGTCAGCGGCAAGTTCAAGTGGCAGTACAAGACCGAGACGCCCGAGGAGTACACGCTCCGCGGACACGCCGGCGTCGCCGTCGATGGCGAGCTCATCTACACCGGCTTCTCCAACGGCACGATGGTCGCGCTCCGGCGGGACACCGGCTCCGTTGCGTGGTCGACCTCGCTCAAGGCCGAGGCAGATCGCTTCATGGACGTCGATGCCACACCGCTCGTGATCGGCGATCGCGTGTACGCGTCGTCGTCCTCGGGCGGCGTCTACGCACTCGACAAGACCACGGGCCTGATCCGCTGGCGCGTGCCGTTCTGGGATGCACGGATGCCGAGCTCCACCGGCAACGTCGGTGGCCTCGCCAGCGATGGCAAGACGCTCTACGTCAGCGTAGCCGACCTCGGCACCTACGCGATCGATCTCGCAGGCAATGTGGTGTGGCGAGTCGGCGCGAAGGATGGCGGCGAGCCCGCGGCGCCCGTCGTGTTCTCCGAGCTCCTCGTCTATTCGCTCGCCAAGGACGGGATGTTCATCGCCAATCGCAGGACCGGCGAGACGCTCGAGTACTTCGATCCAGGTGATGGCATCTCGGCCGCGCCCACGATCACAGGGGATGGCAGGCTGTTCGTGATGTCGAACCGCGGCATCCTGTACGCGTTCGATCTGGATTGATCACGGCGCCTGACCCGCTCGCCTGAACGGGTCAGAGCGGATCGACGAACGGCAGGCCGGGGCGGGCGATCAGGTAGCCCTGCAGCAGATCGCAGCCGAGATCCACGAGGACCTGGGCCTCCGGCTCGGTCTCCACGCCTTCGCCGATCACGGTGATGCCCTGGTCGCGGCAGAGATCGGTGACCGAGC
Organism: Myxococcales bacterium; assembly: GCA_043776275.1. Classification (GTDB taxonomy): domain Bacteria; phylum Myxococcota_A; class Polyangia; order Haliangiales; family Haliangiaceae; genus JABFXX01. The sequence continues at coordinate 5,286 of JAYVRN010000304.1, forward strand.
GGATCAGCCGCTGCTTCATCGGGTGCTGATCGACGTCGCGCACGAGGGACATATCGAGCTTCACCAGATCGCAGTCGAGGAGGGTGAACGTCCCCATGCGCGCATGGCCGCCGCCGAGATCGTCGATCGCGATCCGGAATCCGAGCTCGCGCAGCTCTGCCACGCGGTAGCGCAGATCGATCTGGCCCTCGAGCGAGGTCCGCTCCGTGATCTCGAGGATCACGCGCGACGAGATCTTCGAGAGCGGTGCGAACGCCGAGGTCAGCTGCTTGTCGAACAGATCCAGCAGGTGGAGGTTGATGAACACGACCCCGCGCTCGGCGGGAGCCTCGGCGAACACCTTGGCGCTCTGCGCACGGACCGCGCGTCCCAGCGTCGGGATCCGCTCGAGGCGTTCAGCGGCGTCGAGGATCGCGCCCGGGTGGGGCAGGGACTTGTCGGTGGAGCGGAGCAGCGCCTCGTAGCCAAACCGTGCACGCGTGCTGGCGTGAACGATCGGCTGGAAGTGCATCGTCATCGCCGCGAGGCAGCGATCGAGCTTGTCCTCGAGCGCACGCAGCTGGTTCGGATGATCCGGCTCGTACAGTGGCATCGGATTTGTGCCACTCGCGAACTGCTGATCGACC
>JAYVRN010000305.1:0-5907 GCA_043776275.1 Myxococcales bacterium
CCGGCCCCGACGAGGAGCAGCACCAGCGCCACCGCGAACACGGCGAGCTCGAGCCAGGCGGGCTTCCGAGCCTCAAGCTCCATGGGCCACGAGGCTGCCACAGTCCCGCTGACCGCGTTATGATTCCGCGGGTCGATGGCGCAGATCCGGTTTGTCGATGTCTGGCTTCGGGCGCCCGGTGCGCCGCCCAGCCACTACCGGTCGGTCATGGTGATCACCGAGAAGTGGGCGGAGCAGCGCGTGCTGATGCGCGCCTATGCCGAGAGCCGCGACCAGACCCGCCCGACGATCACGTTGTACGGGATCGAGCTCGCGATCGGGCCGGCAGGGGTCGACGTCAACGGGGCGTGGGGTATCCACGTCGGGGAGCAGGGCGATGGGGCCGCGCAGCAGGTCAAGGGCCAGCTCGAGGATGCGGCCCGCCGCGTCGCGGGGAGCAAGGGCAACCCGCCGCGCCTCGCCGACGAGGAGTCCACGTTCGAGCGCGAGCCCACCGCGAACTGGGGCCCGGGTGCGCCGCGGGTGCTGCCCCAGCGGATCGACGGCGGGCTGCCGCAGGTCGATTTCGTTCAGCAGGCGTCTGCCGCACGGATCCCGCAACAGCAATCGGTGACCTACGTGCCGCAACACCAGATCGCGGCGCACCATGTGCCAGCGCCCGCTCCGAGCGCAGCGCCGTCGAACCCCGAGCTGCGCAAGACCCCGATGCCCCGGCAGCGCTCGGGGAAGACCCGGCCTCCGCCACTGCTTGATCGCACGGCGCTGGGGTACCAGTCGGGTTCCGGCGCCCAGTCCGCGGTGGTCCGGCTCGGCCTCACGCCCCACGTGTCGTCGCGGCTCGGCTGGCTGGTGGATCGGGTGGTCCCGCAGGACTTCCAGATCGACTCCCGCGAGCGCAAGGTGCTCAATGCACTCGGCGATCACGAGCTGACGGCCAAGGCGATCGGGCAGATGCTCGATGTGACGGATGCCATGACCTTCATGGAGGACCTCACCCGCAAGCTCGAAGGGTATGGCCTCGATCTCGTCGAACCGGGGAACCCTCACGGCGGCGAGCCGACGTACCGGCTCAGGCGCTGACACCCGGCGCTGGCCTGTGGTAACCACTCGTGCTCCGTAGCCCGAGGAAGACCATGCAGGTACGCATCGAAGACGTTTCGCCGGTCGAGAAGAAGATGTTCGTCGAGATCCCGTGGGAGACGGTGAGCGCGAAGCTCGGGGAGGCCTACAAGGATCTGAGCAAGGGTGTCGCCCTCAAGGGCTTCCGCAAGGGCAAGGTCCCGCGCCCGGTGCTCGAGCAGGTCTACGGCCAGCGCATCAACGCCGAGGTCGCGTATCAGCTCGTCCGCGAATCGTTCTTCCGCGCGTCGGAGGAGCACAGCCTCGCCGCCGTGGCCGAGCCGCGCGTGGAAGAGGCCGCCCCGATCAAGAAGGGCCAGCCGTTCACGTTCTCCGCGATCATCGAGATCCGCGGCGAGGTCAAGGTCTCGGACTTCAAGGGCCTCAACATCGAGCGCCGCAAGCTCGCGATCAAGGACGAGGCCGTCGAGGAATCGCTCGCACAGCTCCGCCGCGAGCACACCGAGCTGAAGCCGATCGAGGGCCGTGATGTCACGGCCGCTGGCGACATCGTCGGGCTCTCGGTGACGGGCACGATTGGTGAGCACCAGATCAACCAGCCGCAGTTCGCGGTGGATCTCGATGATGCCGAGCGCGAGCCGCTCCCGGGCATGCGCGACGCGCTGCTCGGGGTGCCGATCGACACCAAGGACAAGCAGCTCGAGATCATGATCCCCGACGACCACAAGGATGAATCGATCCGTGGCCGCAAGGCGATCCTGACGGTCACGATCCTCGAAGCGCGCGCCAAGGACGTCCCGGCGCTCGACGACGAGTTCGCGAAGGACACCGGCAAGGCCGACACCCTCGACGGCCTCAAGGCCGCGCTCCGCAAGGAGCTCGAGGACAAGGAGCAGGAAGTGATCGATCGCGAGGCGCGCGAGGGCGTGCTGCGCGAGCTGATCAAGGGCAATCAGATCCCCGTCGCCTCGTCGCTGATCGAGCGCGCGGTGGAGATGCAGTACCAGCGCCTGCGGCAGATGCTCGGCATGAAGCCCGATCGCAACAACCCGACTGCAGGTCTGTCCGAGGATCTGCGCGAGAAGATGCGGCCGGCCGGCGCCGACGAGGTCCGTGGCCAGCTGCTGCTCGAGGCGATCGCCGACAAGGAGAGCATCGCGGTCAGCGATGTCGAGCTGACGGCCCACATCGAGAACACCGCGAAGGCGCGGAACACCCCGGCCGCGAAGCTGCGCGCCGAGTGGCAGCGCGACGGTCGCCTCGACAACGTCACGTACTCGCTCCGGCAGGACAAGGTCCTCAAGTTCCTCGTCGACAACGCGAAGATCACCGAGGTCGAGAAGCTGACCGAGCAGGGCACGCCGCTCCCCGAGGCACCCGCGCCGTCGCACGGCTCCGAGGGCCACGTCCACGGCCCCGACTGCGACCACTGAGCTCGCCACCCTGTGGCCGCGGTGCTTGTGACCGCCATTCAATGGCCCGGGGGCACGAGCGCGATAGAGTTCGGAGATGGAGTCCGACCCGACCCATCCCGGCATCGCGGGCGAGAAGCACCCGACACTCGCGGAGCTGAAGGACGGCTCGCTTCCACACGTCCACAGCCACCTCGCGAGCTGTTCGATGTGTCGGTCTGTGGTGTCCTCGAGCGAGGAGCAGCAGAGCGGTCCGATCGCGCTCGATCTCCCGAAGGGGCTGGTCAGCGAGAACGCGTTCCGGTGGCCGGCTGATCCGATCGCACGCGGCGGGATGGCGCAGATCTTCGCGGGGGAGGATCGCCGGCTCGGCCGGACCGTGATCCTCAAGGCGCCGCGCGAAGGCGAGGAGCTCTCGCCCGGGATGGCGCAGCTGTTCCAGCGACGGGTGACCACCGAGGCGCGGATCCTCGCGAAGCTCCAGCATCCCTCGATCGTCACGATCTATGAGCTCGGCAAGTCCACGGTGGGCTGGCCGTTCTGCGTGCTCGAGCGGGTCGAGGGTGTGGCGCTGCGCGATCGGCTCGACGAGCTCGCGGAGCTCGAGACCGATGGCAAGCCACGCACGCGAGAACGTCTCGAGCTGCTCTCGAACCTCGTGGCGATCGCGGAGGCGCTCGCGTACGCCCACGAGCGCAAGGTGGTGCATCGGGACTGCACGCCCAACAACATCATCCTCGGCAAGCGTGGCGAGCCCACGCTGATCGATTGGGGGATCGCGCGCGATCTCGAGGCCCCGGGCGATGGGGACGCGCATGATCTGAACGATCAACCGCCGTCGATGAGCGGACGCATGGTGACGATCAGCGCGGGAACTCCGCCGTACCTCCCGCTCGAGCAGAGCCAAGGGCGCGCCGCCGAGCCGAGCTTCGATGTCTACAGCTTCGGCGTGACGCTCTACGAGGTGGTCTCGGGGACCACGCCGTTCGAGTGGAAGTCCGTCGAGGGGCCGGGCGCGCGGACCAAGCAACTCCAGACGTTCCTCGATTGGCTCAAGAACGGCGAGCCGGCGCCGGCGGCGATGGCCAAGGATCGAGAGCTCTCCGGGATCATCGCCAAGGCGATCGTCCATGACCCCACGCAGCGGTTCACCGCCGACGAGCTGGTGCGAGCGCTCAAGCAGTACCTGACCGGCGATCTCGTGTTCTCGCACCGCTATTCGCTGACCGGCCGGCTCTCACGCTGGGCGCGGCGCCACAAGGCGACCACGGTGGCGGCGGCGTCGCTGGTCGCCTTCGCGATCGTCGGCGCGCTGGTGTGGGCCCAACTGCAGCGTCAGGCCAAAGACGAGGCCGAACTGAAGGCGATGGCCTCGGCCGCGAACGCCGATGCGAGTGAGAAGGGCCGCGCGGCCGACGAGGCCACGCGCGCCGCCGAAGAGGCGAAGGCGCTCGCCGAGGAGGCGCAGCGTCAGGGCAAGAACGCCGACGAGCTCCGTCGTGATGCCGAGGCGAAGCGCAAGGCCGCGGAGCAGATGCGCAACTCGGCGGATTCGGCGGCGAAGGCCGCGAAGGGCCAGGCTGACGACGCCTTCAAGCGGTTCCAGGAGGCGATGAAGACCAAGGAGGAGGCCGAGCGGGTGCGCGATGCGGCGAATACCGAGCGCGATGCGGCGCGGGGCGCGCAGACCGAGGCCGAGCGGTTCCGCGATGCGGCACGGCTCGCGCAGGCCGTGGCGGAGAAGGAGCGAGACGGCGCAAAGACGGCGCGCGAGGGTGCCGAGAGGGAGCGCGACAACGCGAAGCAAGCAGCCAGCGCGGCCGAGGCCGAGCGCGAGGCGGCGCGCACCGGGCAGGTCCGTGCCGAGCAGGATCGCGAGGCGGCGCGCGTCGCACAGTCCAACGCGGAGCGCGAGCGGGATGCGGCGGCCGCGGCGCGAGCGAGCGTGGAGCGCGAGCGCGATGAAGCGCGGCGCAAGATCGCGGAGCTCGAGCAGCGCCTCCGGGATGCGCAGAATCAGCCCGGACCGCTGGGGCCGCCCCCGCCGAATCCGGGCGGGCCCTGAAGCACGTGCGCGCTCAGCCCTGGCGCTGAGAGGCCAGGAGGAAGGGAGGTCTCCCGACCCAGTCCCCGCAGGGACTGAGCTCAGGTCACACACCACCCACCCACCGGCAGAACGGGTCCGTAGGCCACGCCCATGCGCCGCCGCGTGGTCGGGCTCGAACACCATCCACCTGATTTCCCCGCGGGGGCTGAGTGGCGAGCCGTGTGTCGTGTGCTCGTGCCGACCACGCGCCAGCCGATCTTCGGTGCACGCACGGCACCTCCGGACCTGAGCGTGTCACGCTTGCGGAAGCTCCGGAGGCAGCAGGTTCTACGGGTGGACGGTGTGTCGTGTGCTCGCTCGTCACCTCCGGACCTGAGCGCGACGCGCTCGCGGCAGCTCCGGAGGGGAGGAGGTTCTACGGGTGCAGGCGGGTGTTCGCGCTCCGCGGGGACTGAGCAGCGATCCGTGTCGCGTGTGCTCGCTCGTTACCTCCGGACCCGAGCGCGTCGCGCTCGCAGCAGCTCCGGAGGACAGGAAGTGCTACGGCGCGTGTTCAAGCCCCGCGGGGACTGACTGGCGATCACGATGGTGTGTCGTGTGCTCGCGCGCGGCCTCCGGACCCGAGCGCGTCGTGTCTCACGCGTGCTCTGTCCGGTGGCCGGACGAATAGACTCATCGTCAGCATCGTCGAATTCTCAGAATTCTCTCGACGAGTTCCGCGAGTAAAACGTCCCCGCCCCTGCGAACGTCGCGATCCTGGCGTCGAGAACGCACTGTCGTGCGCACAGCGCGAACATGACACGCCTGATCGATCGTCGTCGGGTTTGCAGCCTCAGGCGCGCACACAGCGCAGCACAGAGCCTCCGAAAACCTGGTGGTAGAAGGGATCGTGCGCGTCACCACCACGCGCGGAGAACAGGAGGTCGTCATGTTCGACAGCTCAGCCACGGACGCGTTCCAGTCGCAGCTCGCAGGTGCCTATGCGGTCACTTGCCGCGAACGGGACTGGCTTGCGCTCCACGAGGAGATCACCTCGGTCGGCAAGCAGATCGTCTGCCTCGAGGCGCGCGAGATCGATCTGCTGCTCGAGGCCGAGGACACCAAGCTGTACCGGCGCATGGGGTTCCCGACCATCTACGCGTACATCGAGACCGCGCTGCAGCACTCGCATCACGTCGCGACCGAGCGGATGCGCGTGGGGCACGAGCTGCTCGAGCTGCCTGAGGTCGCGGCGCAGTTCCGTGCGGGGGAGCTGGCGTGGACCAGCGTGCGCGAGCTGACGCGCGTGGCGACCCGCACCACCGAGGCTGCGTGGCTCGACGCGGCGGAGGGCAAGATCTCGACGGACATCCAGCAGCTGGTCCGCGG
>JAYVRN010000306.1:0-22590 GCA_043776275.1 Myxococcales bacterium
CCGACCGGGCTCGCGTTCGTCACGACCGAGGCCGCGCTCGCCACGGCCGCGGATGTGGCGCTGCTGGCGATCCCGCCCGAGCCCGCCGTGGCGCTCGCCGCCAAGCTCCGCGATCGCGGGATCAAGGTCATCGATCTGTCGAACGCGCACCGCGCGTCGAAGGACGCGGTCTACGGCCTGACCTCGCTGTTCGGCCCCGAGATCGCGGCGGCCGGGCTGGTGGCGAACCCGGGCTGCTACGCCACGTGTGTGATCACCGCGGTGGCGCCGCTCGTGCGCCATCAGCTGATCGAGCGAGACGTGATCGTGGCCGCGGGCTCCGGCGTCACCGGTGCCGGCAAGTCCGCCGACGAGGCGATGAGCCTCGGCGAGCTCCACGACAACGTCCGCGCCTACAAGGTGCTGCGTCACCAGCACGTGCCCGAGATCGAGATGGCGCTCGGCGCGCTCGGCGAGCGGCCGCGGGTGATCCTCACCACCCACCTGTTGCCGATCGCGCGCGGCATCTTCGCGACGATCACCGTCAAGCTGCGCGCACCGCTGACCTCGAGCGAGCTGACGGCGCGGTTCACGGCGGACTATGCCGGCGATCCGTCGGTGACCATCGTGCCCACGCCCGAGGACGTCTCGCTCCGCAAGGTCGTGGGCACCAACCAGGTGATGGTCGGCGTGGCGGCGGCTGGAGACATCTGCGTGGTCACCGCGGCGATCGACAATCTCTTGAAGGGGGCGGCAGGGCAGGCCGTCGAGAACCTGAACGCCGTGCTCGGACTCCCGCGCACGACGGGTCTTACGCACCTCGCGAGGCACGCATGAAGCTCCCCCTCGGGTTCCGATTCTCCGGCGTGGCGTGCGGCATCAAGCCGATGCGCCCCGATCTCGCCCTGTTCGTCTCCGAGACCGACGCCGCGTGTGCGGGTGCGTTCACGATCAACCTCGCGAAGGCTGCCCCGGTGGTCGATGCCGAGCGCCGGTTGCCGGCGGAGCGCGTGCGCGCGATCGTGGTCAACAGCGGCAACGCCAACGCGCTCACGGGGCCCGCGGGGGCCGAGTCCGTGGCCGCGATCATCGCTGCCGCCGCCACCGCGCTCGGGGTCTCGCCGGCGCAGGTGGTGTCCGCGTCCACGGGCGTGATCGGCATGCCGATGCCCGCCGACAAGCTCGTCAAGGGCATGCCCGCCGCGGTGGCCCAGCTCTCGGCCGATCCCGAGAAGGCAGCCGAGGCGATCATGACCACCGATACGACCAAGAAGCTCGCGTCGCGGACGATCGAGCTCGATGGTAGGCAGGTCACGCTCGCCGGCATCTGCAAGGGCTCGGGGATGATCGCGCCGCAGCTCGCCACCGTGATCGCGGTGATCGTCACCGATTGCGCGATCGACGCCGCGATCGCCGATGCGGCGCTCGACACCGCCACCCGCGAGACCTTCGAGCAGCTGACGATCGATGGGGACATGAGCACGAACGACAGCGTGTTCGTCCTCGCGAACGGCCGCGCCGGGAACACGCCGATCACGCGCGTGGACTCCGCCGCATACCTCACGTTCACGGCCGCGCTGTCGGATCTCCTCGACGAGCTGGCGCGCGACATCGCCGCCGATGGAGAGGGCGCCACCAAGCGGCTCGAGGTCCACGTGGCCGGCGCGCCCACGCACGACATCGCGCGCGATCTGGCGAAGAGCATCTGCGTCTCGCCGCTGGTCAAGGCGGCGATCTTCGGCGCCGATCCCAACTGGGGCCGGATCCTCGCCACCGTCGGCGCGCGCGCGGGCGTGCTCGGGTTGCCGATCGATCCGCACCGAGCGCGCGTGACGATCCAGGGCGTCACCGTCTACGACCAGGCGCCGGTGGCGTTCGATCGCGTGGGGATCAAGGCCAAGCTCCGCGATCCGGAGGTGGCGATCCTCGTCGAGCTGCGCGCCGGCGAGCACGTCGCGAAGGCCTATGGCTGCGATCTCTCGTACGACTACGTCAAGCTCAACGCGGACTACACGTCGCTGATCATCGAGAAGGCCGACGGTGGTGTGGCCAAGGACGACAAGCTCACCAACTACACGCCCTCGTTCAAGCGGTCCGTGCTGGTCGAAGCGCTCGGGTACATCGCGCGGTTCCGCGGGAAGCGCTGCGTGATCAAGTTCGGCGGCGCGGCGATGGCCAAGGATGGCGCGCTCCGGGCGTTCTGCGATGACGTGATGCTGCTGCACTCGGTGGGGCTGTCGCCGATCGTGGTGCATGGTGGCGGCTCGGCGATCACCCGGGCCCTCGAGGCGCGCGGTGCCTCCTCGGAGTTCATCGAGGGCCTGCGCGTGACCAGCGCCACGGACATCGAGACCGTGGAGTCCGTGCTCGATTCGATCAACGCGGATCTGGTGGCGCTGCTCAACCGGCGCGGCGCACACGCGATCGGGCTCTCGGGCAGTGATGCGGCCCTGCTTCGCGCCAAGAAGCTCGTGCGTGACGATGGTCGGGATCTCGGGCACGTGGGCGAGCTCGTCGAGGTCAACAAGACCTTCCTCGAGTCCCTGCTCGCGCAGCAGTACATCCCCGTGATCTCACCGATCGGCCTCGGACCTGATGGCGAGAGCTTCAACATGAACGGCGACATGGTCGCGGCCGGCATCGCGACGGCCCTCGGCGTGGAGCGCTTGATCTACCTCTCCGACGTGCCGGGCATCATCGAGGCCGGCGAGCTGATCACGGACCTGACGCCCACCACGCTGCGCGGCAAGCTCGCCGCGGGGATCGTGCAAGGCGGCATGGCGATCAAGGCCACGTCGATCCTCGATGCGCTCGCCGGTGGGGTGCAGGCCGTCCACCTGATCGACGGCCGCACGCCGCACAACGTGATCGCCGAGCTGTTCACCGATCGCGGCGTCGGCACCATCGTCCGGGCGGAACCATGACGACGGACTCGGGCGATACGCGCGCGCGCCGCGCCTCGATCGTCGAGCTGATCCGTACTCGGCACGTGGCCACCCAGGCGGAGCTGCGCGAGCTGCTGTCCGCGCGGGGCTTCGATGTCACGCAAGCCACATTGTCGCGCGATCTGGCGAAGCTCCATGCGCGCCGCGCTTCCCTCCCCGATGGCGGAACGGCGTACGAGCTCGAGGGGTTCTCGGCGCGGAGCGGGACCGAACCAGCGCAGCTCGCGGCGATGGCGGATCTCGTGGTCGGTGTGCGCGATGGCGCCGCGATGGTGGTGGTGCACACGCGTCCCGGCGTGGCCGCGGCGATCGCCACGCTCCTCGATCAGGCCCGCCTCGACAGCGTGATCGGGACGATCGCTGGGGACGACACGATCTTCGTGGTGCCCGAGCGCCGGGTCACCGCGAAGGCGCTCGCCAAACGGCTCGAGCAGATGTTCCAGCGCGCCCGCGCCTGAACCGTACGTTGCGGCTTGAACGCACCGCGGCGGTCGCCGACACGCTCTCGATCCTTCCGACCTGCCCGTGACCCGAGGCCGAGTCGGCCTCACTCGCGGTGATACGGCTCGCCGCGCAGGATCTTGAAGCCGCGATACAGCTGCTCGAGCACGAGCAAACGCACCAGCCGGTGCGCGATCGTCAGCTGCCCGAACGCGATCAGCTTCTTCGCGCGCCTGCGGAGCGCATCGCTGTGGCCATCAGCCCCGCCGATCGCGAACACCACGGGTGCTCCACCACCGTGCTGCTGCTCGGCGCCCAGGATCTCGTTCGCGAACGCCAGGCTGGTCACGGACTGGCCCTTCTCGTCGAACGCATAGAGATGGGCGTTCGCCGGCAGCGCCGCGAGGAGCGCCGCCTCGTCCTTGGCCTCGGTGACCGCGAGCGTCACGAACGGCTTCAGCCGCTTCCGGTACTCCGCCTCGGCGTCGACGAAGTACGCCTCTTTGAGCCGTCCGACGACCGCGAGGGTCACCTTCACGAGACGGCGTCGTACGTTTCGTCGGCCGGGATCCGTGCGTCCGCGGGGACGTCGATCGCGATCCGCGGCGCATCGCTCCACAGCCCTTCGAGATCGTAGTGCTCGCGCGCCGAGTGCAGGAACACGTGGATCACGAAGTCACCGTAGTCGAGCAGCGCCCACTGGCCGGTGCGCGCGCCCTCGGAACCGATCGACCGCAGGCCCTCGAGCTTGAGGCCCGCGCTGATCCCATCGGCGATCGCATCGACCTGCCGGTCGGAGCGGCCCGAGAGCACCAGCTGATAGTTGCAGAACGAGCACAGCTCGCGGACGTCGAGCAGGATCGGCTCGAGCGCCTTCCGATCGAGGCCCAGCTCGAGCGCACGCAGCGCACCCTCGAGTCCCTCGGTGGTCAGCGGTGGTCGCGTCGAGCTGTCCTCGGCGATGTGCCGCACCTTGGGGCGGTTGGCATGCGCCGGACCGGCTTGGCCGCTGTGACCACTGGCACCTTTTTTCCCGCTCTTCTTCTTCTGGGTCATGCTTGGCTCGTGTCTCCTCAGGGCCTCTAGCTTCGAACCTGTCCGTTACCACGGACCACGAACTTGGTGGTGGTCAGACCCTCCGCTCCCATCGGCCCGTAGGCGTGGAGGCGGGTGGTCGAGATCCCGATCTCGGCGCCCAGCCCGAGCTCGCCACCGTCGGCGAACCGGGTCGAGGCGTTGACCATCACGGTCGAGGAGTTGACGTCCCGGAGGAATCGTTCGGCGAGGTCCGGATTCGTGGTCAGGATCGATTCGGTGTGGTCGGACCCATAGGTCTCGATGTGCCGGATCGCGGCCTCGATGCCATCGACGACGCGCACGGCGAGGATCGGCGCGAGGTACTCGGCGTGCCAATCGTCCTCGATCGCCTCGAGCACGGTGGGCCCACCCAGTGCACGGACGGCGGCATCCCCACGTAGCTCCGCGCGGCCAGCGAGCACCTCGACGAGCCGGGGCACGAGCGAGGGAGCGAGGGCGGCATCGACGAGCAGGGTCTCGACCGCGTTGCACGTCCCGGGGCGCTGGGTCTTGGCGTTGTCGATGATCGCGATCGCGTGCTCGAGGTTCGCGGTGGAGTGCGCGTAGATGTGGCAGACGCCCTTGTAGTGCTTGATCACGGGCACGCGCGCGTGCTCGGCGACGAACCGGATCAGGCCCTCGCCACCGCGCGGGATGCAGAGATCGATCAGATCGTCGAGCTTGACCAGCTCCGCGATCGCCGCTCGATCCGTGGTGGGCACCAGCTGCACCGCGGTCTCGGGCAGGCCCGCGGACCGCAGCCCGGCTTGCACGGCCCCGAGCAATGCGTGGTTGCTGGCGATCGCCTCGCTGCCGCCGCGCAGGATGCACGCGTTCCCCGCCTTCAGGCACAGCACCGCTGCATCGGCGGTCACGTTGGGGCGCGCCTCGTAGATCATGAGGATCACGCCGAGCGGGATCCGGACGCGCGAGACCTCGAGCCCGTTGGGGCGGGTCTCGGTGCGATCGATCCGGCCGACCACCTCGGGAGCTGCGGCGATCTCGGCGACCGCGCAGGCCAGGCTGCCGAGCCGCTTGGGATCGAGCATCAGGCGATCGATCATCGCAGGGGACAGGCCGGCGGCCGTGGCGCTGGTGACGTCCCGCGCGTTGGCGGCAAGAATGTCCTGCGCACGGGCCTCGATCTCGGAGGCGATGCCGGCGATCGCTCGGCTCCGGGTCTCCGGGGACGCCTTCGCAACCACTCGCGCGGCGGCGCGTGCAGCCTCGGCGACCTTGCGGATCGGCTCCGTCACAGAATCACGAGATCATCTCGGTGGATCGCTTCGTCGATGGACTTGTATCCGAGCGTGGCCTCGATGGCGGCTGATTGCAAGCCTGAGATCTTGCGGAGGTCCGCGGCCGGGTAGGCGACGAGTCCCCGAGCAATTTCAACACCTGCGGCGGTCACGACGCTCACCGTCTCGCCGAGCTCGAACTCTCCGTGCACGACCTTGATGCCGGCGGGGAGCAGGCTCTTGCCACCGTCGACGAGCGCTCGCACCGCGCCGTCATCGACCACGAGGCGACCCTCCGGCTTCGCGCCGAACGCGATCCAGTGCTTGCGCGAGGACAGCGTGCCGGCGCCGCCCTTGGCGGCCGGAACGAACAGCGTGCCGACATCAGCGCCCGCGAGCACGCGCACGATCACGTCGGGCTCACGGCCGGGCGCCACGATCGCCGGCACACCGGTGCGCGTGACGATCCGCGCCGACCCGACCTTGCTCGCCATGCCACCGGAGCCAACGCCGGAGGTCGAGCCACCTGCGACCGGCACCGCCTCGCGATCGATGTCGCGGACGATCGGCATGCGCACACCCGAGGCATCGCGCACGCCCTCCACGTCGGTCAGGATCACAAGCGCATCGGCGGACACCAGGTTGCAGACCAGCGCGGCGAGCTGATCGTTGTCGCCGAACTTGATCTCCTCGCTCGCGACGGTGTCGTTCTCGTTGATGATCGGCACCACGCCGTGATCGAGGAGTGCACGCAACGTCAGGCGCGCCGACAGGAAGCGCCGGCGATCGCCGAGATCATCGTGGGTGACGAGGACCTGACCGATCGCGAGGCTATGCACGGTGAACGCGTGCTCCCAGTGCTGCATGAGCAGGCTCTGCCCGACGGCGGCCGCGGCCTGGAGCGCGGGGAGCTCGCGCGGGCGGCCGGGCAACCCGAGCCGGCGGATGCCGAGGGCGATCGCGCCGGAGCTCACCACGATGACCTCGATCCCGCGGCGCCGCAGCTCCACTACCTGATCCGCGATCGCGGCGGGCCGTGCAGCCGGGCTATCGGCGAGCAGCCTGCTGCCGATCTTCACGACCACGCGCTTGCACTGCGCGAGCTGTGCCCGCTCCGCCGGCTGCGTCATTTGGGCTTCGCGGCCTGGAACGCGCGCCACCGGCGATCGAAGTTGTCGATCACGGTGTCGAGGAACGGGTTGGCCTCGGCCGACAGCTGGACCTCGACCGCCGCCACGGTGCGGGACAGAAAGCCGCCCTTCTGCTCGAGCGCGGTCTCGATCGAGTGTTCGAGCGTATCCACGGCCTCGGCATCGGTGACCTCGCTCTTCTTCGCGAGCAGCCGCCGCAGCGCGCCGCCGGTGGCGAGATCCGCGAGCTCGAGCGGCGCCTTCAGCGTGGCCTTCGCCGCGGACAGCGCACCGCGGCGAAACGGCGCGAACCCGAGCGCACCTGGCGTCTGTTCGATCGCTCGCTCGATCTCCTCGCGCAGCGCCAGCGCTGTCGGGGCATCGAGGGCGAGCCCGGTGTGCAGCCGGGCGCAGTAGTGGTCGAACAGGGTCATCGTCACGAACGTCCTCGCCGCCGAGCGCGCGCGGTTGACGGTGGCGAGTGCGATCATGACGCGCTTCGCTGCGCTCCCTGCGAGCCGGTACGCGATCCCGCTGATCGCGAGATCGGCGACGCGGGGCGGCGGGCTCTTGCCGTGGATGAGGTGGGTCACCGCGTCGTCGTGGACATCTACGCCGTGCGCGGCGGCGATCCGCTTGTAGCCGCCACCGACCACCGCGGCCTTCGCCCAGTCATCGAGGAACGGCACCGGGATGATGCCGGCCACCGTGCCTGCGATCGCCCGCGCGATGATCAGGCGGCGCTGCGCCGTCAGGTAGTCGCGGCGCGGGACCAGCGCCGTGGTCGTCACCTGGCGCTCCCCGGCTTGGCCGGAGCAGGGGTGGTCGCCGGAGCCGGAGCCGGAGTCGGAGCTGGAGTCGGAGCTGGCGCTGCGCCGTCGGGAGCCTTGCGGAGCGGCGGCGCGATCCCCTGCAGGAGGTTGTCGCGATCATCGACCTCGCGCAGACGCTCGGGCGTGGCGACGACCTCGGGCTCGGCAGGCGCGGTGATCGCCACGGCGGTACCGAGCCCGGTGATCTCGCTGGTCAGAGACACCCGCATGCGGAACCTGCGACCGTCGCGCTGAAATCCGATCGCGCCGGCGAGCTTGGCCGCGAGTGGTGCGCCCTTCTCGACGTCGAGCACGACCTCGCCGGTCAGCTCCTCGATCGTGCGCTGTTCGCGCCACTTCTTCTGCGTCACGGTCTCGTGCGGATTGGCGCGCGGCGTGGGCGAGAGCTTGATCGCGATCTTCCGGCCGGTGCGGCCGGCGACCTGCGCGGGCCCCAGATCGGTCAGCTCCGCGGCGGGGGCGAGCAGGTCCCACGTCGCCGCGATCGGCGCGAACAGGCCATCGCGGAGGGCGGCGGGCTCATCGGCGGTCTCGGGCGCCCGCACGTGCCAGCGCTGGTAGCGCGGCCGCAGGTACAGCTTGCCGCCCACGAACGTGATCTCGCGACCGTAGTCCGCGGTGTTGGTGTACTCGCCGTGGAACGCCGCGGCGTCGCCGAGCTGGATCGTCGTCGCCTCGCCAAGCTCGTCGGTGACCTTGCCGGCCTCCTCGACGGTGGTCTTCGATGCGAGCGTCAGCGTGTGCGCGGGGAGCGCGGCGACGATCGAGCGATACGGACGCATCAGCGCGCGGGACAGCTCCGCGGGATCCTTCGCGGCGGCATCGAGATCGATCGGCCTCTCGGCGACCTTGGTATCGACCACGAGGTTGCCGAGCTCCTGATCGGCGACGCCCTCGGCGCGACCGCATCCCCCCGCCAACGCGAGCGCCAGCGCGATCGCCCCGGGGGGGAGGCTGGCGAGGGCGGCACGGATCATCGCTTGGTTCTTAGCTTTCTCGACGAGAGAGGTCAATCCCGCTACGGTGGAGGGAGGTGCTGCGCGACCTGGAACCCCTGGCGACCTCGTGGGGCGCCTACGCGTTCGCGGTGCTCCTGGGCCTGCTGTGGGGCAGCTTCGCCAACGTCTGCATCTATCGCTGGCCCCCGACGCCCGAGTTCCCGCGCGGCCGCAGCGTGGTGCTCCCCGGATCTCACTGCTTTGCCTGCAAGACCCCGATCCGCTGGTACGACAACACCCCGCTGCTCAGCTGGCTGTGGCTGCGCGGCAAGTGCCGGACCTGCCAGGCGCCGTTCTCGGCGCGCTACCTGATCGTCGAGGGCCTCACCGGCCTGCTGTTCGGCCTCGCGTGGTGGTTCACGATCTCCGTCGGCACGTACTTCGAGCCGTTCGATCACCGCCTGATCCGGTTCGCGATCTACGCCGCGTTCTGCTTCGTCCTCGTGGTGGTCACGTTCATCGACCTCGATCACAAGCTGATCCTCGACAAGCTCACGCTCCCCTCGATCGCCATCTTCTATGGGCTCTCGTTCCTGCTCCCCGAGCACCACTGGTACGACGGCCTGATCGGCGCGGCCGTCGGCTACGGCCTGCCGTGGACGATCGGTGAGGTCTACTTGCTGCTCTTCAATCGCGATGGCCTCGGCCTCGGGGACAGCACGCTGCTCGCCGTGATCGGAGCGCTGCTCGGGATCCGCGGCGTGGTGGCCTCGCTGTTCGGCGGCGCGCTGGTCGGTGCCGTGGTCGGGATCGTGGTCCTGTTGCGCCGTCAGCAGAGCAGCGGGCCGGCCTCTCGGCGCAGCGCGGTGTTCGCGGTGATCGCCGTGGCCGCGGTCGTGGTCGCCTCCTATGGCGCGCTGACCAATCGGGTGGTGATCGGCGCTGTCGGCTCGGCGCTCGCGCTGGCTGCGCTGGTGATCGGCCGCCGGCTCGAACCCGCCACCGTCGACGACGCCGAGAGCGAGACCGAGGCAAAGGAGCGGGAGGAGCGGGAGCAGCGGGAGGAGCGGGAGGAGCGGGAAGAGCGGGAGGAGCGGGAAGAGCGGGAAGAGCGGGAAGAGCGGGAAGAGCGGAGGAAACAGCTCGGCGTCCGCCTGCTCGCGCTGGTCGGGGGCATTCTGGTGTTGTTCGCGGTGACCTTCCAGCTGCTCGGGGCCTGGCAGATCGCCCTCGGCGCGGGGTTGCTCGGGATCGGCCTCCTGCTCCTGGCCAAGCGCCTGGTCCCGATCGACACCGAGCCCGCCCCCGAGTCCCTCGACGCCCAGAGCGGCGCAGACGCCGAGCCGGCCCCCGTGGAGACCTCACTGATGCACATGGAGGTGCCGTTCGGGCCGTTCCTCGCGCTCGCGGCGCTGTTCTACCTGTTCGCCGAGCCGTGGATCCTCTTGAACTTCCACCTCCCCGGCGGGTGAGTGGGCGCGCCCTCGCTGCTATAGTCGGGCCGTGGCAAGCCAGGCCGCCGAGCAGATCATCGCCGGTGTCGTGCTGAGCGAACGTTTGGCCGTGACGATGTACGGTGCGATCCATCGCGCCCAGTTTTCGGGCCAGCGCAACCTGCGCGGCCTGGTGGTCGATCCGAAGATGCTGGCGGAGACCTCGTTCCGCCTCGCGTTGACCGAGGCAAGTGCGATCTCCACCGCCACCGCCCTCGCGCACGTGAGCATCGTCCCGACGGTCGCGGTCGAGGAGGGTGGCTCCGATGTGGTGGTGGTGACCCGGGGCGTGGGTCGCTACGTGACCGTGCAGGATCTGATCTCCGCGGCGCGCGCGAACCGTGGCCAGGGCGGCAAGCTCGCGCTCCCGGTCGCCGCCGCGATCGCCAGGAGCGTGGTCGAGGCCCTCGCGGTCGCCCACAAGGCCAAGGTCGTCCACGGCGCGGTCCACCCGCGGAGCGTGCTGCTCGATGAGGATGGCGCGATCCGCCTCGGTGACTTCGTGGTCGGCCGGGCGCTGACCACGGCGGTGGCGCAGGGCGCGGACTCATCGCTGTGGCGCGGCCTCTCGGGCTATCTGGCGCCGGAGCTGGTCGTCGGAGAGGACCCGTCACCTGCCGCGGACGTCTACGCGTGTGGCGCGATGCTGTTCACGATGCTCACGGGCGAGGTCCCACCGGGCTCCCTCCACTCCACGCCCGCGGTGGAGCGCCTGGTCAATCGTGCGCTCGACACCGATGTCTCGCGCCGGTACCGCAACGCCTCCGATCTCCTCGAGAACCTCCTCGAGGCCTTCGAGGACGATCGCTGGGACATCGCCGAGCGCGCCGAGGTGATCCGCGCGGCCGGCCTGTCGCGCGCGGACACCAACATCGACGAGGCCACCGAGGATCTCCTCGCATCGCTCGGCAACAACGCCGTGCAGGTCACGCCCACGCGCCCGAGTATCGATCTCCGTGCCGAGGCCTCGGCGGCGCGGCAGAACCAGCAGCGCACGCCCACCACGGGCGCCGGCAAGCTCGATGCGTTGCTCGCGGATCTCGATGACTCGCGCGAGTTGACCATGGTCGAGGATCTCGCGTTCAAGCGCGATCCGATCTCCGAGCTGATCCAGATGGATCCGCGCAAGCGCGAGGCGATCATCCAGGTCAAGCCGCGCGTGCCATCGCTCGACGATCCGGACGAGCCAGACGATCTCGACCACACTCCGCTGCCGCTGCCCCGGCGCGACTCGGACTCCGAGGTGCGTGGCCTGCGCCCCAACACGCAGGACGAGGGCCGCGCGATGGACGCGCTCGCCGGGCTCGACGAGCCGGTGCGCCGGATCTCCACCGCGTCCGAGCAGGCCTCGGCGGCGGCCGACAAGCTCGAAGCCGCGGCCAAGCGCGCGGAGCAAGCCGCCGAGCGGGTGGACGAGAACGAGCGTCAGGAGCTCAAGCGAAAGCCGTCGCCCAAGGTGATCGCCGCGCCGCGTTCGAACCTGCCGGAGATGCCGGAGTTCGACGAGCAGCCCACGCCGCGTCTGAAGAGCCGCGCGCTCGGCATCATCTCGCTGATCGTCCTCCTCGGTGGAGGAGTCGCGTTCTACAAGATCTATACGTCGCAGCAGGAACAGAACGCGAAGAACCAGGAAGAGCAGGCGCGCAAGCAGAAGGAGGCGGACGAGCAGACCCGCCTCGCCAGCAAGGCGCAGATGGATCGCGGCACGATCTCGGTGTCCGCGGAGCCGGCCGACGCGAGCGTCTGGCTCAAGCTCGGCCGCACCAACTTCGACACGATGGTGCTGACCTCCGGGCAGATGCACCGGATCCGCATCGAGCTCGCCGGCTATCAGCCGGTCGACACCGAGGTGGTGGCCGCGAACTGGAGCGGGAAGGGACCGCAGCGCAAGGCCTCGGTCAACGTCACGCTGAAAGCGGTGACCAAGGATCCGAAGACCGGCAAGCCGAGCGGTGAGTTGCTGCCTGCGCGCCCGCCGAACCTCGCGGTCGATCCGAAGGGCTTCGAGCCAGGGGAGGGCCCGATCCACATCGAGACCTCGCCGCCGGGTGCCGAGGTGTGGCTGCTGATCGGCTATCCGAACACCGGTGTGTCGTTCCCGACGATCGCGGGGCGGGCGTACGAGCTGCGCGCGCTGTCCGACGGCAAGCTGCCCGGGTTCGCCTCGATCACTGCGGACGAGTGGCGCGACGGTGGCAATCCCAACGAACCGATCGATCTCGCCAAGAAGAAGGCGACGATCGAGAAGCGGATCGAGCTGGCCGCGGACCCCGACTACAAAGATCCAAAGCAGAAGAAGGGGAAGTAAGTGGCTCCCGGTCGCACGCTCCACGTGCGGTGCACGACGTGGGAGCAGGTCGAGACCTTCCACACGCGCAAGCTGCGGCGCGGCAAGTTGCTCTCGATGAAGGTCCCGTTCGTGCCGGGACTGGGGAGCTCGGTCACCCTCGGCCTCGAGCTGCCCAACGATCTCGTGATCGCGATCGATGGCGTGGTGCGCAAGGCCTCGCCGATCGAGGGCGACACCAAGACCTGGATCGAGGTCGAGCTGATCGGGTTCACCGAGGAGGTCGTGGCGCGGATCCGGGCGATGGCCGCGGGCGTGATCTCGGTCCCCGAGGCGCCGGCCGCTCCGCCCGAGCGGCCGAGCAAGGTCGCGATCGCGAGCGAGGAGCTCCCCGTCGACGAGCGCCAGCTGTTCCAGCACCTGACCGGAGAGCTGCGCCGCATGCGCCAGGCGGCGGTCCATGAGGTGCTCGGCGTGGAGCGCGATGCCGATGCCGGAGCGATCCGCATCGGCTGGATGAACCTCGTCCGCAAGCTCCATCCCGATCTCGTCGCGCGGCGCAAGGCACCGGCGATCACGCACCTCGCCGAGGAGCTCACGATCCTCGCGAACCGCGCCTACGATCGGCTGCGCGTGGCTCTGGTCGCCGAGGGGCGCGCGAACGTGGTCGGCTCGGCCGTTCGCCCGCCGCCCGGGTGGCTGGTGGGCTTCGAGGATCTCGCGAGCGGCGAGAAGGTCACGCCACGCGGTGCGCGCGGAGGCAAGGTCGCCACGATCCCGCCGCCGCTGACCAACGGTGCACCCGCCGTGGTCGGGGCGCAGGGCTCGGGCGGGCAAGGCGGCGAGGCCTTCGAGACCCGCGCACGCGCGATGCTCGGTCAGGGAGACGCCGACACCGCGCAGGAGGTGCTCGCCGCGGCGCTCGTGGTGTATCCGCGATCCAAGCCGCTGCGCTCCCTCTACTACGTGGCCTCCGCAGTCGCCGCGCTCGGCAAGGGTGAGGTGATGCTCGCCACGTCGCAGCTCGAGACTGCCCTCGCGCACTACGATGGCTGCGCCGAGGCCGCGCGGATCCTCGAGCACGTCCGCAAGCATGGCGAGAACGAGCGCGAGGGTGTGCTCCAGGTGTTCCGGTGAGTGTGTCGCGCGCGATCGGCATCGATCTCGGTACCTCGAACTCCGCCGTCGCTGTGATCGACAAGGATGGCGCGCCGCGGATCCTGACCACGCCCGATGGTGGGACCACCCTGCCGTCGCTCGTGTGGTACTCGCCCGACGGCCCGATCGCTGGCGAGGCGGCGCGCGAGGGCCTCGATCACAGCCCCGAGCTGACGATCTTCGGCGCGAAGCGGCTGCTCGGCCGGCGCTTCGATCATCCCGAGATCCGCCGCCTGGCGCGGCTGCTCCCGTACGAGCTCGTCGAGGCGCCCAATGGTGACACCTGGATCTCCCTCTCGGCCGGAACCCAGGTGTCTCCCGAGGAGGTGTGTGCCCGGATCCTCATCGAGCTGCGACGGATCGCGGAGGCGCACTACAACGAGCCCGTGACGCGGGCGGTGATCACGATCCCGGCCTGGTACGACGCGGCGCAGCGGCAGGCGACCAAGGACGCCGCGCAGATCGCGGGGATCACCGTGATGCGCCTGCTCAGCGAGCCCACCGCCGCGGCGCTCGGTCACGGCGCGCACCGAGGCGAAGATCGCAAGTACATGGTCTGCGATCTCGGTGGCGGGACATTCGACGTGGCCGCGGTCGATGTCGAGGCGGGTGTGTTCGAGGTTCTCGCCACCACGGGTGATCAGTTCCTCGGTGGTGACGACGTGGATCGGCTGGTGGTCGAGCACCTGCTCCGCGACGTCAAGACCACGCGCGGGCTCGACATCACCGACGACGCGGTCGCGATCGAGCGCCTGCGGATGGCGGCGCAGAAGGCCAAGCACGAGCTCTCGGATCTCACCGGGACCACCCTCGAGGTCCCCGAGCTGATGCAGCTCCCCTCGGGCAAGGCGATCGGCTACTCGCGATCGTTGCGACGCGACGAGCTCGAGCTGTGGGCCGCGCTCCTGATCAAGCGCCTCGAGGCGCCGATCACCGAGGCGCTCGCGCGTTGCGGACGATCGTCCGCCGACGTCCAGCACATCCTCCTCGTGGGCGGGATGACCCGGATGCCCGCGGTCCGCCGCGAGATCGCGCGGGTGTGCGGCAAGGAGGCCAAGGTGATCGCGAACCCCGAGGAGGTCGTCGCGGTCGGCGCCGCCATCGAGGTGGCGCGGCTCGAGGGCGTGATCGACGGCATCCTCCTGATCGACGTCGCCGCCCGCGGCCTCCTGGTCTCGATGGGGCACAGCGACTGCGAGCTGGTGATCGCCCAGAGCGCGGTGATCCCCACGCGCGAGCATCGCGTATTCGCGACCCGCCACGATGATCAGGTGCGGGTCGAGTTCGATGTGTGGGAGGGCGAATCCCCGGAGAGCGAGAAGAACCGCCACCTCGGGCGATATGCGGTAGTGGATCTCCCCGAGGCTCCCGCGGGAGACGTGCTGGTCCTCGTCGAGGTCACGCTCGACACCGACGGCACCGTGCGCCTGTCTGCGAGCGAGCTGATCTCGGGTGAGCGGCTCCAGCTCGAGCAGGTGTTCCACGCCGGCCTCGCACGCGCCGAGGTGGCCCGGCTCGCGCGGCAGGTCGCCGAATCGATCGGACCGGGCGCCTCGTGAGTCGCGCGGCCGTGTTCGCCGTGGTCGTGATAGCCTGCGGTCATCCGAGCCCGACCGTGCCTGCGGCGGCGGCGCCGAAGTCGCTGCAGCTCAACCAGCCCGGCGAGCGCGTCGATCTTCCGCCCGCGTTGCCGCCCGGCTACGTCACCGTCGTCGATTTCTGGAGCGAGTCGTGCGGCGCGTGCACGATCGTCGGCGGCATGCTCGCGGTCCAGGTCGCGCACGCGGACGGCGTGCTGATCCGCAAGATCGATGTCGGCGATGGCTTCACCCCGGTGGCGAAGCAGTTCGAGATCGGGGCGTTGCCGCACTACAACGTCTATGACAAGGCGCGACGGCTGCGCTACGTGCTCGTCGGGAACGATTGCCTGAAGGCGCCCGAGATCGCGAAGCAGCTCGCGGCCGAGTAACGGGCAGCGTAGAGTTGCCGCGTGCGACACACCGTGATCCTCGGCGGCGGTAGCGGCACCCGGCTGTGGCCCGCGAGCCGCAAGGCGCTCCCCAAACACCTCCTCCCGATCGCACCCGGTGGCGGCACGTTGCTCGGCGCGGCGGTCCTGCGCGGGGCGGCGGTCACGCAGGCGGTGACCATCGTGACCGCGGCGTCCCAGCGAGCGGCCACGGCGCTGATCGCCCCGGGCGCGCGGATCCTCAGCGAGCCGGTCGGGCGCAACACAGCGGCGGCGCTCGGGCTCGCCGCGGCCACGATCGAGCGCGCGGATCCCGATGCGGTGCTGCTGGTGCTCCCGGCGGATCAGCACGTGGCAAACGAGACGACTCTCGCGGAGGTGCTGGCGCGCGGACTCGCCGCGGTCGAGCGCGACGACGTGATCGGGACCGTCGGGATCCCGCCCACGCATCCCGAGACTGGGTACGGGTACCTGGAGATCGCGCCCGAGCGCGCGAGCGGCGGCGTGACCCCGGTGGTGCGGTTCGTCGAGAAGCCGGATCTCGCCACCGCGCAGGGCTATGTCGCGAGCGGGCGGTTCTTGTGGAACGCCGGCATCTTCATCGTCACGGCTCGGCGCCTGCTCGCGGAGCTCGACGCGCACCTCCCCGTCACGGCCAAGGCGGTGCGCGAGATCGCCGCCGGGCGGGTCGAGGCCGCGGAGGTCTATCCGACGCTGCAGGCGATCTCGATCGATCACGCCGTGATGGAGCACGCCGAGCGCGTGGTCACGATCCCCGCCACGGTCGGCTGGGACGATGTGGGCTCGTGGTCCGCGATCCCGGCGCTGCGCGGTGTGGACGAGGCCGGGAACACGATCGCGGGCAACGTGGTCGCCGTCGAGAGCAACGGGAATATCCTGATCAGCGATGACGACACGCTGATCGCCACCTGTGGGATCTCGGACCTCGTGGTGGTCAAGAGCGGCGACGCGATCCTGGTCATCCACAAGGACCAGGCGCAGGACGTCCGCAAGATCGTGGATGCCCTTTCCGCGCGGGGGCTCGCGAGGTACCTATAGCCCGTGAATCCGCGCGTGTTCCGGGAGTACGACATTCGCGGCGTCGCCGATCGGGACCTCGATGACGCCACGGTCCGCGCGATCGGCATCGCGATCGGCGCCAAGGCCGGTGGGACCGTGGTCGTCGGTCGGGACTGCCGGACCCACTCGCCACGCCTGTTCGGCGCGCTGACCGATGGCCTGCGGGTCCACGCCGAGGTGCTCGACGTCGGCGTCGTCCCGACGCCGCTGGTCTACTTCGCGGAGCAGCACGTGAAGCCGGCGGCGGCCGTGATGATCACGGGGAGTCACAACCCGGCCGAGGACAACGGCTTCAAGATCATGCTGCACGGTGAGACGCTGCACGGCGCGGCGATCGCGAAGCTGCGCGACGAGGTGGCCGTGGTGCTCGCGAGCGATGCGCCGCACCCCACCAAGGCGATTCACTCGCGCGACATCATCGGCGCGTACCACGCGCACGCCACCAGCGTGCTGTCCTTCGGCAAGCGGCGGATCAAGGTCGTCGTCGATGCCGGCAACGGCGTCGGTGGCCCCACCGCGGTGGGGCTGTATCGCCGCCTCGGCGTGGAGGTGGTGCCGCTGTACTGCGATCTCGATGGCAGGTTCCCCAACCACCACCCGGATCCCACGCAGCCGGAGAACGTTGCCGATCTGATCGCGATGGTGAAGAAGGAGGGCGCGGAGCTCGGCATCGCGCTCGATGGCGATGCAGATCGGATCGGGGCCGTGGATGCCACCGGACGGATCCTGTGGGGCGATCAGCTGATGATCCTCCTCGGCAAGGCGGTGCTCGCCGAGGTCCCGCACGCCAAGTTCGTCGGCGAGGTGAAGTGCTCGCAGGCGATGTACGACGAGCTGACCCGCGCTGGCGGAGAGGCCGAGATGTGGAAGGTCGGTCACTCCCTGATCAAGGCGCGCATGAAGGAGACGGGCGCACAGCTCGCCGGTGAGATGTCGGGCCACATGTTCTTCGCGCATCGCTGGCTGGGCTTTGACGACGGCATCTATGCCGGGGCGCGGCTGCTCGAGCTGCTCTCGCGCAGCTTGCGGACGCTCGCCGAGCTGGCGGACGAGCTCCCGGTGATGATCAACACCCCGGAGATCCGGATCGATTGCGCCGACGATCGGAAGTTCGCGGTGGTCGGTGAGGTCACGCGCCTGTTGCGCGAAGATCCGAGGGTGACGAGCGTGGTCGACATCGATGGGGTCCGCGCGAAGTTCGAGGGTGGCTGGGGCCTGCTCCGCGCGTCCAACACGCAGGCCGCGCTGGTCATGCGCTGCGAGGCGGTCAGCGCCCCGCGGCTCGCCGAGATCAAGGCCGCGATCGAGGCACACCTCGAGACCGCGAGGCGCGGATGACCGCGCACCTCGGCGTGGATCTCGGCGGGACCAACTTCCGGATCGCCACGTTCGCGGGCGATGGCACCACGCCGCTCGAAGTGCACAAGGAAGAGGTCGGCGAGCCGCGCGATCCGGAGACGATCGTGGCCCGGCTGGCGGCGGCCGCCGAGCGGCTCGCGGGCTCGGGCGAGGCCACGCTCGGCGTGGGGATCGCGGCGATGCTGCGAGATCGTGAGGGCACGGTGGCGAACTCGCCGCACCTGCGCTGGCGCGACGTCCCGTTCGGGAAGCTGCTCGCGGCGCGGCTCGGTCGGCGATTCGCGCTCGGCGTGTACAACGATGTCAACGCGGTGGTGTGGGGCGAGGCCGTCGGCGGCGCGGCGCGCGGATGTCGCGACGTGCTCGGCGTCTACGTCGGCACCGGCATCGGCGGCGGCGTGATCGCCGGTGGGCAGCTCGTCGAAGGCGTCAGCAATTGCGCCGGCGAGATCGGGCACGTCAAGATCCGGTGGGATGACGACGCCGCACCGTGCGCGTGCGGACAGCGCGGCTGCATCGAGGCCTACGTCGGCGGGAGCTATGTGGCACGTCGGATCGCGGACAAGCTCGGCGCGGGCGCATCGTCCGCGGCGATCGAACTCGCGGGCGGGGTCGGGCTGGTCACGCCCGGCCACGTCGACCAGGCGGCCGCGCAAGGTGACGAGTGGGCGCTCGGCCTGTGGAGCGAGCTCGCGCCCATGCTCGCCGTCGTCCTCGGCAATGCGCTGGCCGTCCTCAACTCCGAGCGGCTCGTGCTCGGCGGCGGCCTCCTCGGCCGTACCCCGGTGCTCTACGAGCTGGTCACGACGTCGTTGATGGTCGCCGCGCCGGTGGCGATCCTCGAGCAGCTCACGGTGGCGCCCGCCGAGCTCGGCGATGACGCTGGCCTGGTCGGGGCCGCGGCCCTCGCGCGCAGCGGCACCTCGATCATCCGCGGTTAGGGGCCTGTCCCTCATCGGTCGGGACCGTGATCGTGGCCGTGATCGGGCCCGTGATCGTGGCCGTGCACGTGAACGGGAACGCTACCGTGATCGTGATCGCCGCCCTTTGACGATCAGGGGTCGATCATCTTGGTCAGCATGGCAACGACCCGCTCGAGCAATGCGACGCCGACGGCGTAGTGCTCGTCGTCGATCAGCTCGTCGATATTCATCACGTCGAGATGCGCTGCGGATTCCATCGCCGAGCCTCTGGCAAGGTACACGTCGAGCTTCTGGAAGCTGAGCATGACCACCCTATCGGCCACTCGGCGCGGCGGTTGCGTGACTCCCGTCAACGGGGGCCGATCACGATCACGGTAGCGTTCCCGTTCACGTGCACGGCCACGATCACGGGGGCGATCACGTCGACGATCACCTTGGTCGAGGACGGAATCACCGGCTGGCACGCCATCGTTTCAGGGACACTGCCCTACACGCCGAAACGAGAACAGGCCACGCTACCGTGGCCTGTTCGAGCGAGCGATCGAAGAGAAGCGCGGTTACGGCTGAGCGGGGTACGTGGCCTTGGTGGTCTGGACCTTGATGCCGAGCGAGAGCGCGTCCTTGCCGTCGATCTTCACGTCCGGGGCGAGGAGGCTCTGGATCAGGCTGTTGCCCTTGATCTCCTCGACCGAGACCATGCAGTCCTTCGCGGTGCCGGTGATGTCGCCATCGAACAGGTCGAGGACGGTCTTGCCGGTGGAGCCGCTCATGCAGCCGCAGCCCGGGGGCACGGTCGGCATGTTGCAGTCACGGGTGATGATCGGGGCGATCTGCTTCTGGATCGCCGGGATGACCTTGGTGTTGAGGTCATCGGCCGTGAGCGCGCCAGCGAGGATCACGCTGTCGATCGCCGAGTCCGTGATGCCCGAGGCCTTGGCGCGCGCGCCGATCAGGTCGAGCTGGATGGCGTCGGTGCCGCCGAGAGCGATCTGCAGCGAGATCTCGCCGGGGCCGCCCGTGAACGTGCCGTTGATGATCTTGCCGCCGACCGCCGCGGAGTCCGGGGACTTCGGGTCGATCCCGAAGGTGCCGGTGCCCTGGAGGTGGTGGGCACAGCCAGCGCACACGGGCGGCTTGGCCATCGTGCAGGCTTCCTCGACCGGCGGGCCGGGGTTGCACGGGGCGGGCATCGGGTTCGATCCGAGGAGGACCTTGAGGCCGGCCGCGGTGGTGTTGGTGAAGTCCTTGGTCTGGAAATCGACGAGCAGGATGATGCTGCCCTTGGCGACGGCCTCGTCGATCGTGCTCTGGATGTCGAAGCCCATCGAGGCGAGCGTGCCGAGCACCATGCCGAGCTGGTTGTCGACCGTCTTGTCGAGCTTGCCGCTCGAGCTGCCGATATCGAGGCCGAACTCACGTGCCTGGTTGTTG
Source organism: Myxococcales bacterium (assembly GCA_043776275.1). Taxonomy (GTDB): domain Bacteria; phylum Myxococcota_A; class Polyangia; order Haliangiales; family Haliangiaceae; genus JABFXX01. The sequence goes on from JAYVRN010000306.1 coordinate 20,282, forward strand.
TTCGTCGGGACGAACGCCCGCTTGGACACGAACTGGTAGTGCATGCCTTCCGGAATGACGGTGCCACCATCATCGCCACCACAGGCAGCGAGGGTGATCGGAAGAGCGGCGGCGGCGAGACAGAACAGCTGACGGATCGATGCCATGTGATTCCCCTGGGCTAGGTGAGTTAGGGAAGGTTCTAGCGCAGAACCAGGAGTGGGCACAACAAGCGCGCCTCGACGGTGTGATACTCCGCGCAACATGAGCCGGAAGCTGACGGTCGCCGTGGTGGTCGGTCTTGCGATCTCCGTCGTGCTGGGCGTGTGGTGGATGCGCAAGGGCGACCACGTCGCACCTACATCGGACTCGGCACAGGTCACGCCGGCCGCGCACTCCGACGCACCGCGCCGCGGCCCGGGGGCGCCTGGGGCTGGCGATCAAGCGCCGCAGATCCCCGTGATGATCGACGACGATCCGAAAGGTGCACTGCGCCTCGAGGGCCAGGTGCTCGGCGAGGGCGACAAGGCCGCCGCGGGCGTGACCGTCGTGCTGTCGTCGAACCCGCCGCGCACCACCACCTCGGAAGAAGATGGTGGGTTCGCCTTCGACAACCTCGTGGCCCGGCCGTACACGGTGGTCGCGCGTGGCACCGGCGGCATCGCGGGTCCGGTCACGGCCCGGCTGACGGCGACCAGCGAGCCCGTGGTCCTGCGGCTGCGCCCGGCGGCGAAGGTCACCGTGCGCGTGGCCACGTCCGATGGCAAGGCCGTCGACGGCGCGACGGTCGAGCTCCGCGGGATCGACGAGCAGCAGGCGACCACCAAGACGGGCGTGGCGACGTTCGCGACCGTGATCCCGGGCGGCTATCAGCTCGCGGGGTACGCGCCGGGGATGGCGCACACGTTCCAGTGGATCCAGGTCGGCTCGGGCGACAACGATGCGCAGCTCACGCTCGTGGCGGGCGCGAAGGTCGCGGGGACCGTGGTCGACGACAAGGGTGCGGCCGTCGCAGGCGCACGCGTGGTCTACAGCGGCGCGTCGGACTGGTCGCAGCAGGCCGACGATCGTCACGACGCGGTGGTCTCGGGCACAGACGGCGCGTTCGTGTTCGAGGCGCTGCCGGCCGGTTCGTTCCGGTTCGTCGCGACCCACGATGACCTCGCGCCGGGGACCTCGACCATCGTCACCCTGGATGGCAAGAACGAGCGCACGGGCGTGACGATCGCGATGGCCGCCGGTGCGGTGATCCGCGGTCACGTGGTGGATGCGAACAAGCAACCCGTGCCCAGCGCGCGCGTGCGGATCGGCCTCGCGTTGCGGGCGATGATCGTCGCGGCGCCGCGCCAGGCGTTCACGGACGACAAGGGCGCCTTCGAGATCAAGGGCCTGCCGCGCCGCGAGCTGGTCGCCGTCGCGATCCACGAGACCGCGTCGTCGCAGAGTCTGCCGGTCGATGCCACGCGTGGCGACGTCGGCGATGTCACGCTGACCCTCGATGTGACCGGCACGATCGCCGGTATCGTCGTCGATCCGAAGGGCCAGCCCATCGAGGGCGTGCAGGTCTCTGCGGGGCCGAACTTCCGCGACGCGGGCAAGGTGCCCGACATGGTGAACTGGCGCCTCCGCGGGTTCCCGCAGGAGCTGACCGACGCTGGTGGCCACTTCACGCTGACCGGGCTCGCACCGGGGAGCTATCTCGTCAACGCGATGCCGGCTCACGCCGCGAGTCGCGGGCGGCGCACGTTCGGTGAGGGTACACCGGCGCAGACCGGCACCAAGGATCTCAAGCTCGTGCTCGAGCCCGAGGGGGCGGTGAAGGGCAAGGTCGCGTTCTCCGACGGCACAGCGCCGGGCGCCTATACGGTCTCTGTCGGCATGCAGCAGCAGTCGTTCGCGAAGGACGAGTTCGCGCTCGATGCACTGACGCCGGTCAAGAAGATCGAGCTGCAGGTCCGCGGCCCGAGCTTCCAGACCCGCGTGCTCGAGGTGACGATCGAACCGGGCAAGACCACGGACGTCGGGACGATCACGATCGCGCGCGGGCGCGGCATCTCCGGTGTGGTGCTCGCCGATGGCAAGCCGGTGCCGGGCGCCACCGTGTACGCGGGGCGGATGATCTTCGGCACCGGCTCGTCGAACAGCGCGCAGGGCATGGGGCCGATGGGCCGCGGCACCAAGGAGGCCACGACGGGCGATGACGGTACGTTCGCGATGTCGGGCTTCAACGATGGCGACATCACGATCGTCGCCGAGCAGGCGAGCCTCGGTCGCTCCAAGGCGCTGCGCCTGCCGACGGAGATGCCCGGGCAGACCGAGCTGACCCTCGA
>JAYVRN010000307.1:0-5899 GCA_043776275.1 Myxococcales bacterium
GGGACGGCCGCGGTCGAGATCGATCTGATGGAGCCCATCGATCCCGACAGGAGCCCCAAGGTCCACGAGCCACGCCTCAACCACGTCGGGCTGTGGATCGATGATCTCGCCGCCGCCGTGACCTGGCTCGCCGCGCAAGGCGTGCGGTTCACGCCGGGTGGGATCCGCAAGGGCGCGGCCGGGTTCGACGTCTGCTTCATCCATCCCAAGGGCGATGCCACGTCGCCACGTTCGGGTGAGGGCGTGCTGATCGAGCTGGTCCAGGCCCCGGCGGCGCTGGTCACCGCGATGGATGCACTCGCTCGCGCGGGGAGCTAGCGAGCGTCACGGCCCACGCGGCCCCCAGGTTCGCGACACCGAGCCCGCACAGCACCAGCGACAGCGCATCGAGCGGCCGCCCGAACCACGTCCCCGTGGCGACGACCATCACGCTCACGGCGAGCGCCCGTGCGGTCTCGATCGTCGCATAGCGCCGCTCGCTCTCGAAGTAGTCGCCGGCGACCGCCGTCGCGACGATCAGGAAGCCGAGGTAGCCGAGGTTCTGGGCGATCGCGTGGTCGCCGAGCGTGGCCGACAGCTGCAGGCTCGCGAGCAAGAGGTAGGCGAGCTGGAGCCCACCGACGAGGTAGAGCGCGCGCGGAGCCGGGGAGGGCAGCCGCTCGGGGTGAGCGCGCCCGACGACGTCGGCGGGACGCCAGCCGGCGGGCATGAACCAGATCCGCAGCTTGTCGCGCCAGCGCCCCGTGGCGGCGGCGTCGCGGGCGATCAGGCGCAGCTCGTGGAACGCGACCGCGATCGGGTGAAAGCTCCTCGGCGGTCGCTGCGTCCCGAACACCGGAGGCTCGGAAGCGAGCTCGGGCTGGAACGTGCCGAACAGGCGGTCCCAGAGGATCGTCACGAATCCGTAGTTCTTGTTCGCATAGATCGGATTGGTCGCGTGATGGACGCGGTGGTGTGACGGCGTGGCGAGGATCCATTCGAGCGGCCCGAGGCTGCCGACGTTGCGCGTGTGGACCGCGAAGCCCCAGACATCCTTGACCAGCCAGCCGACCCCGGCCGCGACGACGGGCAAGCCGGTCAGCGCCGGTACGACGAGGATGAGGTACGCACCGGAGATCACGTTGACGAGTGGCTCGGCCATCGAGGCCCGCGCGCCGGTGGTGATCGTGAACTCCTCGCTCGAGTGATGCACCGAGTGGATCCCCCACGTGAGGTTCAAGGCGTGGTGATAGCGATGCATCCAGTAGCTCGCGAGATCCATGACCAGGATCCCCAGGGGCCAGCTCCACCAGGTCACGGGCAGGTGCCATGGCATCGCGTGCTCGAGGCCGCGGTAGAGCACCACCCAGGCCACGGGGAGCACCGAGAGCACCGCGACGTGCGGGATCGCGAGCATCAGGCTGGTCGCCGAGTCCCGCGGGCTCTGATAACGACCGCCGCGGGCGAGGTTGTAGCCGTACTCGATCGCCATCAGCGCCGCGAACACGTACGGGACGACGATCTGGCCCTCCACGCTGGCCTCAGGAAGCGACGACGACGCGGCCCATCTCAGTCCTGGGACAGGTTCTCTTCCTCGGTCTCCGTCCCATGGCGATCGCCATGGAGCGCATCCGAGAGATCGTTCGTGGTCTTGCGCAGCCGCTGACCGAGCACCTGGACGAAGCTCCACAGCATCTTCACGGCACTCGCGGGCTCGCGCTTGATGATCTCGTAGAAGTCCTTGCGCGAGATCGTGACCAGGCGGGTCGGCTCGGCCGCGGTCGCGGTCAGAGATCGCACGGAGCGATCGACGAGCGACATCTCACCGAAGTGGTGGCCCTTGCCCAGCTCGGCGACGATCTTGTCGCCCTTGGCGAGGCGCACGCTGCCCGCGATCACGACGTACATCGAGTCTCCGGGCTGACCCTGCGTGAAGATCACCTGATCCGTCGACAACTCGACGATCTCCGCGATGTTCCCGACCCGCACCAGCTCCTTGTAGGAGAGGAAGCGGAACATCTGCATGCCCTTCAAGACCTCGAGCTTGAGCGAGACCTCGGTGTTGCGCGGCGCGAGCTCGGCCGAGGCGGTCTCGCCGATGCGGATCACGACCGCGGTGATGTTGTCGTGGCCGCCGCCCGCGTTCGCGCGATCCACCAGACGCCGCGGCACGTCCTTGACCTCGCCGTCGGCGAGCTGCTTGGGGAGCTCATCCTCGTCGACGTACGCGTACATACCATCGGTGCACAGGAGGAACCGGTCGCCGGGCAGGATGTCGAAGTCGAAGGTGTCGACCTCGACCGAGCTGTAGACGCCGACCGCGCGGGTGACCGCGTTCTTGTACTGCTTGTACGGCGAGCTCTCGATCTGCTCGCGGTTGAGCTTGCCGCGGCGGACCAGCTCGTTCATCAGCGAGTGGTCCTCGGTGAGCACGTGGCACTGGTTCTGGCGGGCGAGGTAGCAGCGGCTGTCCCCGACGTGGGCGATGAAGCCGCGCAGGTGATCACCGCCGCCCGCGATCAGGAGCACCGTCGCCGTGGTGCCCATGCCGCGCTTGTCCTGCTCGGCCTGCGCACGAGCGTGAACGGCTCCGCATGCCGCCTGGACGGCGTGCTCGAGCGCCTGGAGGATCTCGTACGACTGCACGCCGGGGTGATCGACGCGGTACCGATCGATCAGGTCGCGGCTGTTGTGGATCGCGTCACGCACCTCGTGCACGGCGATCGAGCTGGCGACCTCGCCGGCGGCGTGCCCACCCATCCCGTCCGCGACCAGGAACAGGCGGAGCTTCTTGTCGATGAGGAAGTTGTCCTCGTTGTGGTTACGCTGACGACCGATATCGGTCGCGGCGGCGAACGTCAGCTCCACCCATCTCGGGTAACACGTGGCTCCGAAGCGGTCAAACGCCGGTTCGACGCTGTTCGGGGCGGTTCGGGCCTGCTCGGGCCGCGGTCAGCAGCCCGTCGTGGCGCAGCGCCCGAGGACGCCGGGAGCGAGCTCGGCCTCGACCAGCTGCTGGACGATCGTCGGATCGGTCAGGCCGTGATAGATCCGCCCGCCGATCACGATCGCCGGCGAGCTCCCGACCCCGGCCTGCCGGGCTGCGGCGATCCAGTCGAGCGTGGCGTTCGCCATCCGCGCGCGACACGCGGACAGCGCCTTGGTGCTGAGGTGCAGTCGCGCGGCGACATCCTCGATCAGCTTCTCCGGCGGAATCCGACGGCCGTGGGCCTTCTGGATCTGCGCGTAGGTCTCGGTGACCCACTGCCAGCCCGGCGAGGTGTCGAGGTCATCGGGGCTCGAGCCGAGGAGCTCTCCACACAGCGCGGCATCTCCCAGCATCGCGAGCTCGGCGGCATCCTCGCGCGCGACCTCGAACCACGGTGCCCAGACGATGCGGATCTCACCGCGGTAAGTGTTGTGGACGTTGCGGATGCTGCGGAGCTGCTGGAGGCAATCGGCCGCGTTCGGGCGACATACGATCACGATGGGGACGGGCGCCCCGGCGTCGGGCTTGCCGAGCGAGGGCAGCCCCGCGAGCTGGAGCGGTGGGTTCGCGAGCGGATGATCCGTGGCGTCGCCGTCGAGCTCGTCATCCGATGGACCGGTGGTGATCACGAGCGGCTGCACGCTCTGCAGGATCTCCGCATCGAACGCGGCCGGCAGGTTCTTGGGCTCGATGCCGCGATCGATCATGTCGCGCGCGCGATCGTAGGCCTCGGCGTAGGCGTTCTCGTAGTCGCCCTCGTTGAGCGACGACAGCGACGTCCGCATCGGCTTGTCGTTGAAGAACACCATCGGTGCGGTGGTGCCGCGCAGCCGCTCGAGGCGCCGCTCGTTCGTCACGATCACGTCGCGGTAGCGGTCCTCGGTGATCGCCCGGTCGAGGCGGATCGGGTCGAGCCCCGCCTTGCGACCCGCCTCGATCATCTGATCGCGCGTCATGGTCAGGCGCTGGGCGTGGATCACGGCGACGAACTCGTCGAACTTTCCCTGCGCGTACGCCTCGAGCGCGAGGGTGGGGAGCTGCGGTCCCGGCGGTTGAGCCGTGCGCTGCATCACGCGGTAGATCAGCCGCACCCGCGTGGGGTGCTTGGCGGCGAGCGCCTCGAGCTGCCGATACGCCGGGAGGCGGACGGCGTTGTTGACGGAGGGAGCGAAGAACAGCTCGACGGTGACCATCGCGTTCTGCGGGCCACGCGCGGGGACCGCCTGGGGATCGTAGTGCTCCACGCGCACCACTTCACCCTTGGTCGGCGCGGTCGGCGCGGTCGGCGCGGTCGGCGCGGCCGTCGCAGGCCCCGTCACCGGTGCGAGCGATGCCAGGCAAGCGAGCGCGGCCAGGCGGAGCTTCACGAGGCCGGGCTCGGGGCGGACGGCTTGGCGTCGTCGTCGTCGTCGGGCTCGGGCGCCGCCGGGGGAAGCGGGGTCTCGTCGTCCTTGGCGCTCAGTGCGGCCGGGCGGTTCGCGGCCGCCGGAGCGGTAGCGGCAGCGGTAGCGGCAGCGGTAGCGGTAGCGGTAGCGGCAGGCTTGGTCGCCGCGGTGGGTGTGGTCGCCTTGACCGTCGCCTCGTCCGTCGCCTCGTCCGTCGCCTCGATCGTCGTCCCCGGGGCGCGGGAATCGGCGGCGGCCACGGCCGGTTCCTCGTCGGATGGTTCGACGGAAGGCCACAGATACGCGAAGTAGAGGCCCGCTGACACGATCAGCCCCAGGAACAGTGCCAGCACGAAGGGTTCCCAGATCACGCCGCGATCATAGCGCGGCGCTGCCCCTGGTGTAGGCTCCACCCCGCATGTCCGTCGCTGCCCTGTCCTCCGCCCTGCCGTTCTTTGAATCGGGGGTGTTGTTCAAGATCCCGATCGGCCAAGGCGTGCCGATCCAGACCTTCGGCGTGATCGTCGCCGCCGGCGTGCTGATCGGCGCCAGCCTGCTGCGCCGGTATGCCGAGTGGCACGGCGTTCCCGACGAGCACATCCGCGGCCTCACCGGCTGGATCACGGTGACCGGCTTCATCGGCGCCCACGTGTTCGATGTGCTCGCGTACCAGTGGCACGAGCTGGCGGCCGACCCGTTGTTGATCTTCAAGATCTGGGCGGGGATCTCGTCCTATGGAGGGTTCATCGGCGGAGCCATGGGCTTCGCCTTCTATGTCTGGTGGAAGCGCCTCGATGCCCGCCTGATGGCGGACATCGGCCTCGTCGGCCTGCTCCCGGCCTTCTCGATCGGGCGCATCGGCTGCACCGTGGTCTCCGATCACATCGGCGCCGCCGTCGATCCGGACAAGTGGTACGCGTTCCTCGCGATGGACTACCCGCGGTTCGGGGACGCCGTCCTGCACAACAGCGGTATCGCCCACCTCGCCCAGACCTACCCGGGCACCAGCGAGTTCATCCGCGCCTGGAACCTCGGCCTGATCGAGCTGCTCTATCTGATCCCGGTCAACGCCCTGCTCCTGTTCCTCGCGTTCCGCGCGAGCAAGCGGATGCCCGCGGGGTTTGTCACCGCGATGGTCGGCGTGCTCTACGCGCCGGTCCGCTTCCTCCTCGATTTCCTCCGGCCCGAGACCAGCGATCCTCGCTACGTCGGGATGACGTTCGCGCAGTGGAGCTCGATCGCGTTCTTCGCCGCCGCCGCGTATTTCGCCTCGCGCGTGTTCAAGAACGGCGCACCCGCCGAGACGATGACCCGGACCTCCGGCGAGATGCAGCAGAAGCTGCGCACGATCCTCAAGGACGAGGAGGTCGCCGACAAGGGCAAGACCGCCGACAAGAAGGACGCCAAGAAGGCGCCGCTGCCCGCGGCCAAGGCCGTCGAGAAGGCCAAGGAGTCCGAGAAGGCCAAGGAGTCCGCCGAGCCCGCCGAGCCTGACGCGCTCGCCATCGCGAAGCGCGAGAAGGAAGAGGCGGACGAGCGCGAGGCC
>JAYVRN010000308.1:0-5894 GCA_043776275.1 Myxococcales bacterium
CTCCCTGGTCTCGATCGGCGCCGTGGCGGCCCTCGGCTGCGGGACGGATCCAGCGGTCGCCGATGCGACGCCCCTGATCGGGTTCTGCGCCGGTGGCGCGACCCCGTCCGCCAATGGAACGGCGTTGCTGAGCCGTGCGCCCGGGAGCTTCCGCACCGAGTGCTTGAACGGGGTCTACGAGAACACCGGGACGGTCTCCGGAGGTGACTTCTACCACAACGCGTATGTCAGCCGGATGGAGATCCGCGAGACGACCGCGCTCGCGGCGATTCGCTGCACGTTCTCGGGCCCCCTGAGCAACCCTCCAAACGAGCGCGACAACCGTGATGTGACCGCCATGGTCAACGTCGTGCTCAAGGTCAACGACTGGGGCGTCGAGTTCGTCGGTGGCGCGAGTGATTCGAAGAAGGACCCGTTCTACATCTCGTCGTGTGCCACCGAGCTGCCGGCCGCGCGCTGGCCGTTCTGTGTCGAGCGGCCGAACGCACCGGGCGTGGCCGAACCGCCGGAAGGTGAGACCTTCTGCGTCCACATCGACAGCGCGGGCCTACAGTCGGTGAGCGTGACGGGCGTCGGCGGCACCTCGTCGTACAAGCTCGTCGCCAAGAAGATCGGCGACTGACCCCCAACGCCAAGATCACCGGGCTCGACCCCGTTCTCGCGCTATGATTCCACCGTGCGCCATGCGGCAGTGATCACCGTCGTGTTCGTCCTGGCCGCGGTCGCGTGCGGGCATCCCGCGAAGCCAGGCCCGACGACCGGCGGCCAGACCGGGGGCCGAACGTCGGGTCCGAGCACCCCCGCGAAGGGCACGGGCGCCGGCTCCGCCGCGGTCGGAGCCGGTTCGGGCGGCGTGGCGTCTGGCTCCGCTCCGGGGCTGGGATGTCCCGCGCCGAGCTGCGCCTTCCACGCCGGCGCGGGCGCGTACTTCACGTGCACCAGCGGCGGCGGCGGTACGTGCTTCCATTTCGGCCCCGCGTGTACGCCAGCGGATGCGTGCATGTTCGATCCCGGCGATCGCACGTACAAGCAGTGCAGCAAGGCCGTCGAGGGTACCTGTCAGCAGTGGGGCGCCGGGTGCGCGCCAGCGAGCAAGTGCATGTTCTCGCCGCAGGACGGCTATCACCATCACTGCGACGAGATCAGCGGTGGCACGTGCAAGCGCTACGGCGCGTTCTGCGCGCCCTGATCACCGGCCGCGATCACGGCGTGACGGGTGGCTTCGGCGCGAGGCGCAAGGTCGTGGTCATCGTCGTGCGATCGGACTGTCCGTCGGAGGTCAGTTCCATGTGCAGATCCGCGATCAGCTCCCCGGCGAGGGTCAGTCGCGCGAGATCGATCGTCCCGGTACCGCGCATCTTGCCGCCGATGTTCTTCATCGCGACCTTGCTGCCGGCCTCGGTCACGGTCTGATCGGGGCCGCTGAGCTCGGAGGTCAGGACGATCGCGACCGTGGTCTCGCTCTTCGCCGTGACCTTGATCGTGGTCGCGGCGAGGAGGTGCATCCCGGTCTGATCGAGCGGCTGCCGGAACGTCCAGAGCGCACCGACGCCGACGGGCTCCGTGGGCAGCGGCATCACGAGGCGCTCGAAGGCGCGCGTCAGCGACGACACCTGGGCCTCGAGCGCGGGTGGCAGCTGCTTGCCACCGGTGTCGACCGAGACGGCAGACAGCACGCCGCTCGGTGACAGCGTGCCCCGGATCGAGGTCCCGACCAGGAGCTGCAGCGGGGCGGTCATCTGCTCGGCGGTCACGAGCTGGTTCGGGCGATCGTGCGCGATCGCGGAGAGCACCGTGTAGCGCACGTGCATCGCGCCATCGGGCGAGACGTCCTCGGTGACGATCTCGGTGCCGGTCACGATCGTCGGCCACGGTGCGGCGCTGGCGCCATCGCCGAGCACCATGTCGCCGGTGACCTCGAGCGGTGTGCGCGTGCCCTTCGCGATCTGATAGCGGAGCTGGGTGCGCGGAGCTGCGCCCGCATCGATGACGGTCAGCCCATCGAGCGGTGGCGCCGGGGGTGGCGGGTCCTTGCTGCCGCAGCCCGCGGCGATCACCCAGGCGATCGCGATCACGTTCTTCATGCCCGAAACCACTGTGGCCGCACGTGACCGACGAGGCAACTTCTCAGGCGATCCGAGGGCTTACGTCGCTACCCCGGAAGGCCTTGACGAACTTGGAATTGAAAAGCATTATCAATGTCAGGACCATGATCGTCTGCCTCTGCCACCCGACCTCGGACCGCGATCTCGACGCGGTGATCGACGACGGAGCGCGCACGGTCGCCGAGATCGGGCGCAAGTGTGGCGCCGGGACCGGCTGTGGCGCGTGCGTCGAAGAGCTTCGAGATCGCCTCTCGGCGAAGGGCGCGAACGGCTGCGCCCGCGATTGTGCCAACGACCTCGTCTCGCTAAAGTCGCGGACCTGAACACCGCGTCACGCACGTCGTGACGCGGATGCAGGGACCCACCAGCGAGGCGCCATGAAGGGCAACGAAGAGGTGCTGCAGCTGCTGAACCAGCTGCTCACCAACGAGCTGACTGCGATCAACCAGTACTTCATCCACGCGAAGATGTGTGAGAACTGGGGCTTCGACCGGCTGGCCGCCAAGGTCCGCGAGGAGTCGATCGATGAGATGCGGCACGCCGATCTGGTGATCAGCCGCATCCTGTTCCTCGAGGGCATCCCGAACCTGCAGCGCTATCACAAGCTGCACGTCGGCGAGACCGTCAAGGAGCAGCTCGAGGCCGATCTCCAGGTCGAGTACTCGGCGATCGCGTTCCTGAACCAGGGCATCGAGGCGTGTCGCAAGGTCGGCGACAACGCGACCGAAGACCTGATGACCAAGATCCTCGTCGGCGAGGAGCAGCACACGGACTGGCTCGAGACCCAGCTCGAGCTGATCCGCCAGGTCGGCGAGCAGAACTATCTCGCGCAGCAGATGAAGAAGTAGGCTGCGGCGCGCAGCGTCCCGCTGACACGCGCGGCCCGCACGCCGTGCCACCCTGGCAGGGAGCTCGCGAACCGCCCGAGCTAACGCCGCAACACTGCAGGTGCCGGCGAGCCCCGCGGTGTGGCCGGGCCGTTGCAGCACTGTGCGGCATGTTCCTGTTCCGCTCGCTGACCATCGGCCTCCTCGGCGCCTGTGTGATGTTGCTGGTCCGCGGGAGCTCCATCACGCACGTCGCCGTCATGCGGCCCGCGCAGACCGCGGCCCACGCGACGGTGGGGCCGACAATCGTGGATGTCGCGCCCGGCGTCCGGGTCGCCGAGGTCTCGTCGCTGGTCCGGCTCGCGCCCGGTGAACGGGTGATCTCGGTCGATGATCGCGAGGTCGCCTCCGATCTCGCGGCGGGCGCGGCGATCTCCACACGCGAGCCGGGCAGGGCAGGGTTCGTGGATCTCGAGGTCGAGCGTGCGGACGGTCTACGTCGAAGGGTGCTCGTGCTCCTGCACTAACGGAGGTCGAGGCCCTTCTTCCCACAAAGCATGACGATCCGGCGGCGCATGCCCGCGTTGCGGCCGAGTTGATTGAGCGCGGCGTTGACCCCTTCGAGATCCTTGCGCTCGCAAGCGACCAGGCCCTTGATCATCGCACCGGCGGCCTGCTGGCGCGCGCCACCACGGTTGACCGCGGCGTTGGCCAGCCGGATCGCGGTGTCGTAGTCGCCGCTCCGCAAGGCATCATTGGCTCGCGTCAGCATGCCCTTCACGTCGTCGTCGTCGTCCGAGCTGCCCGCTTCGTCGGGCGGATCCTTGACGATCGGCGGCCTGGGCGTATCCCTGACGATCGGCGGCTTGGATGCGGCGCTGGCGTCGGTGGCGGTAGCTCCGGCATCGGCGACCGCGGGTGGTGTGATCGATGCGTCGGGCGTGACGGCAGCGACCTGGACGGAGGCGTCGGACGTGACGGCGGCGACCTGGACGGCAGCATCGGGCGTGACGGCCGCGACCTGAACGGCAGCATCAGGTGTGGCGGGGAGCTTCTGGGCTTGATGCTCGGGAGGCTGCGTGGCCGCGGCCTCGGGCTTCCGCATCACGAAGTACATGATCGCGGCGGTGGCGGCGACCACAGCGATCCCGCCGAGGACCATCAGCGTCGGCTTCTTCGTCGGGGCCGGGGCGGCGCTGGTCGCAGCGAGCCCGACCCGGTGGCCCGGATCGCTGGCGTTGCCGCGCGGCGACACCGAGTCCATGGTCGGCGCCGAGCTGCCCACAGGGGGACCGACGACGATCGGCATCGGTGTGGGGGCCGTGCCGTAGTCGCCCGAGCCCATCGTGTCGCCGAGGGCATCGGGGTTCGAGATCTTCTTCGAGCCGCTCGCGAACCCGACCTCGTTCGGTGGCCTGGTGATCATCGACGGGCGGAACGTGGAGAGGCCCGTACCCGTGAGCGCTTCGACGAAGTTCGAGACGGTGGCGAACCGCTCCTCCGACGGCTTGGACATCGCCTGGCGGATCGCATTCGCAACGTTATCCGGGACGGTGTCCAAGATCGGCGCGGGTTGCTCGTAGACCACCTTGAACACGACCTCGGGGATCGAGGCGCCCGTGAACGCGGGGTGGCCGCACAGCATCTCGTAGACGATCGAGCCGAGCGCGAACACATCCGTGCGCTCGTCGACGCTGTCGTGCCGGCCGGTGGCCTGCTCCGGCGCCATGTACTGCGGCGTGCCGAGCAGTGCGCTCTCCTGGGTTTTCACCGTCTCCGATCCGCGCCACTTGGAGATCCCGAAATCGAGGACCTTCGCGACCTCGACCATCCGCCCGTCGACCTCCATCGGGACCAGGAAAATGTTCTGCGGCTTGAGGTCCCGGTGGACGATGCCCTCGCGGTGCGCCGCGGCGAGGGCGGATCCGACCTGGCGGACGATCAGCATCACCTGCTCGAGCGGGATCGGGCCCTGGGCCAGGCGCTGCGCGAGGGTCTGGCCCTCCAGGAACTCGAGGACCAGGTAGGGCACGCCGTCGGGGGTGACGTCGAAGTCGTGGACCTCGACGATGTTGGGGTGGTTCACGCGGGTGGCGATCTGCGCCTCGCGCTTGAACCGGAGCTGGATGTCGGCGTCCGTGATCTCGGTGTGCAGGACCTTGATGGCGACCCGCTTGTCCGTGAGGGTGCGATGCCGCGCCACGAACACGGCCCCCATCCCCCCCCGGCCGATCAAGGCCTCGATCACATACTTGTCGATCACCGACCCGACGTCGATCGCCGACCGAGCGGGTGAATTCGCCATCCTCACGATCGTATAATGAGACACCGATGCGTGCACGAGGTTGGGTCGTTGCTGGGGTCCTGGCAATCGCTTCTGTGGCCTCGGGGCAACCCAAGGACACCGACCCAAAGCCAAGTCCCGTCGATATCAAGGACATCCGGGACAAGCTGCTGGTGTTTCAGGACAAGGCGGGGGGGACGTATGTCGTCTACTTCGCCGAGGAAAGCGGGATCTCCGCCCGCGCTTGGTACGGCACCGGGAAGCAGCTCTACGAGCAGGTCGTGATCGGCCGCTCCCGGGATGGGGACACCTGGAGCCTTTCGACCTGGGCCCCCCGTGTCGCCGAGCTGCGTCCGGGCCAGATCAGCAAGCGGCACGACGGCACGTTCGAGAAGACCTGCGACGGCAAGGACGACGCCGTGCTCGCACAGCTCACGGGCGACAAGGCCAAGGCGATCACCAGCAAGTCCAGCTTCTTCAGCTCCGCGCTGGTCCGCCGCCCGCACCTGTTCGCGCGCGACGACTCGGGCGTCTACTACTACGTCGACCACCTCGACGCGGCACACGGTGGCAAGGGCTTCCGCGTGTTCGTCGGCAAGAAGGGCGCGATGAAGCAGATGTCGCTCACCGATGTCGCGAGCGATAGCGCCGGTCAGGTGTTCTCGACCAAGACCGGCG
>JAYVRN010000309.1:0-5880 GCA_043776275.1 Myxococcales bacterium
GAGCCGAGCTGGGCCGATGCGCTGCGCGTGCCGAAGGACTTCAAGGACCTCAAGCCCGCCGAGATCGATCAGATGATCGCCGATCAGATCACGCCGAGCCTGTGGTGGGACCCCGCGGTCGCCAAGCACGCCCGCCTCGCGCCGAACGGCGAGGTCTATCACTACAACCCGATCTTCTTCCTCGCCTGGTTCAACCAGCAACTGCTCGATGCCGCCGCGCTCCCCACCGCTGCCGCGAGCGAGAAGGACGCCAAAGACATCCCGAAGGACCTGCTCGATGACTTCGGGGTCAACAGCGACAAGGACGGGGCCTCGATGCGCTCGGGCACCGACCTCGCCGAGGATCCGTGCAACAAGCAGCTCGGCCTCAACGAGCTCTCGCTCGGCTACGATGCGCCGGAGTGTGGTCCGCAATGAGCCCCAAGCGCCGCGACCTCGACGACCGCAGCACCTGGCGTCCTCCGACCCGGCGCGCGTTCGTGGGGATGATCGGCGCGGCCGCGGCGGCCCTGGCGATCCGCCAGCGCGCTCCCGAGGCAGCCGAGGCCACCGAGGCCACCGAGGCCCGGAACTTGACCGCCCGGCCCCGCTGGATCGGGCACTGTTAGCATTCTGCGGGGACAGGCAACCGATCTCCGAGATCGTGTATGGTCCGCACCATGACGGTTCGTCGCCTGATCTCCGTGCTGAGTGTGGTCCTGGTTGCCTCCGCGACCGTCGTCGTCGCCCAGCCCAAGGCGGGCGCGAAGAAGGCGCCGGCTGCACCGGCGAAGAAGGCGCCCGGTCCGGTCGCGCCTGCCAAGGATCCCGCGCCCACGCCTGCGGCTGGCTCCGGCTCCGCGGCTCCCGCCGCAGGGAGTGACGCCGGCAGCGCCGTGCAGATGGCCGAGGATCCCCCGCCTTCGGACATGGACGGGGTCAACGAGAACCCGGATGCGCCGAAGACCGGCGATGGCAGCGCCGCGGTCGTCGTGGTCGCCCCGGTGATGAAGAAGTCGGGCTACCCGATCGAGGAATCGCAGCGCCCGATCACGCTGCCGCAGAACATGTCCGAGGTCTCGCTCGCGCCGCACGCGCAGGTCTCGCCGTACGCCGGCGCAGACGCGTTGCACGCGCGGTACGGCATCACGCGCCAGGTCCAGCTCGGCCTCACCTATGTGATCGGCGGCATCTTCGATGATCCGAAGACCATGACCACCGACAAGGTCGGCTTCCACCCCGGCAAGGCCGTCGGCCTCGACGTCACCGTGCTGATCCAGGACTGGATCGCCGTGCGCGTCGGCGTGCCGGTCTACATCGATCCCGTGGCCGTGGGCCTCCAGCTCGGTGCGCCGCTCAAGTTCATCCTGACCGACAAGCTCGCGATCGGCGGCATGGATGATCTGCTGAGCATCAAGCTCGTGAAGTTCGCCCCGAGCTTCTACCAGGAGGCCGCGAATGCCGTGGAGGCCGCGAACTACGCGAGCAACACCACCACCTCGCGCGGTTCGCTACGGTTCTCGGGGTACGCGATCTTCCAGCAGCAGACCAAGCTCTCGCTGTACGGCCGGTTCGGCGTGACGCTCAACGACTTCCAGGGCAATGGCGCCACGTCGTTCATCCGCGCCGGCTTCAACTACAGCCCCCGCCGGTTCCTCGATCTCGGGCTCTCCCTCGGGTTCGACGACCTCTCGGTCAAGGGCTCGTTCGCGCCTGCCGGCCTGATCGCGATCCGGATCTGAGCGCCATGCGCGCGCTGATCGCCATCGCGCTGGTCGCCGCGCTCCCCGCGCAACAGGCGTACGCGCTGTGCGCGATGCCGAGGGAGCAGGCTGCCGTCCTCAATGACAACGCGACCACCCCCGACGGTGGCGGCCTGGTCGTGGCCACGACATTTGGGTTCGACGACCAGACGGCCGCTCCGCTGTCCCCCAAGTGGACATTCAAGATCGGCACGAACGACGCCAAGCCGGTCCTGAAGGCACTCGCGCCGGGGCTGGTCGTGTTCGTCCTGCCTCCGGGTGCCACCGCCGCGGATCTCAGCGATGGGATCGCCACGCGAGGTCACGTGATCCGCGCGACCACGAAGTCCGCGCCGGTCGCTGCGCCCAAGGTCAAAGCGATCAAGCACACGATGACCAAGGGGATGCGCGGGAACAGCAACGTCACCACGGTCTCGCTCCCCGACGGCGTGCCCGACGGCGTGATCGCCCTGATCGTTCTCGACGCAAAGACCGGGACGGCGCGCTCGTTCGGCATCGCGACCGTCGGCAACCCCGACGTCAATGTCTATGCGCAGGGCCGATGCTCGGCGCTCCCCAACGGCACCACGATCACGCAGGCCGGTGATCGTGTGGTGCTCCGCTGGGTCGACAAGTTCGGTCGTCTCTCGCCCGCGACCAAGGCGATCAAGGTCCGCAAGGGCTGAGAGATCGGCGCGCTACCCGACCGCGCCCCGAGACCCACGATAACTCCTGCCACCAATCCGGTGGCGGGTCCCACTAGTTGGTCCGATGGGACCACGTAGCTGGCTGTTCTTCGTCCTCGTGGTGGTGGGGGCATGTGGGGACAATCTGCATCCCCCGAACGAGGCCGGCCCCGAGGACGCGGGGATCGATGCTGCCCCGCCAGGTGACGGCCTGGCCGACGCCGACGCCGACGCCGACGCCGGAGGCGACGCGATGCCCGACGCGATGCCCGATGCGATGCCCGACGCCGCGGTCGATGCGATGACCGATGCCGCGGTCGATGCGATGACCGACGCTGCGATCGACGCGACCGACGCCGCGGTCGACGCGATGCCGGACGCGCTGGTCTGCAATGTGGGCGTCACCCCGATGGACTGCCCGCCCGCTGGCTGCACGGATCTCAGCGTCGATCCCCTCCACTGCGGCGGCTGCGCGAACAGCTGCACGTCAGGTCAGATGTGCCAGTCCGGGCTGTGCTGCAACAGCGGCACCACCAACTGCAGCGGGGCGTGTGCGAACTTCCAGGACGACGAGGCGAACTGCGGTGGCTGCGGGCTGGCGTGCGCGTCGACCGACGTCTGCGTGAACGGCGGCTGCCAGCCGAACTGCATGGGCGCGACACCGAACCTTTGCAACAACACATGTACGAACACGCAGACCGACGAGAACAACTGTGGCGCCTGTGGCGCGCAGTGTGGCTCGGGTCAGGTCTGCACCAACGGCGCGTGCGTGCTGGACTGTCAGGCGCCGACACCCGATCTCTGCGGCACCAGCACCTGTACGGATCTCCAAACCGACGAGCTCCACTGCGGCACCTGCAACATCGCGTGCGGCGTGGGCCAGCAATGCGTCACCGGTGGTTGTCAGTGCGCCGGGTCGACTCCCGACAGCTGTGGCGGCGCCTGCACCAACACGCAGACCGATCCAGCCAACTGCGGCACCTGCGGCACGCCCTGCGCCGTGGGCACCGTGTGCAGCGGTGGCGCCTGCGTGGTCTCCTGCTCGAACCCCACACCCGACAACTGCAACGGCGTGTGCACCAACAAGCTCGCGGACGGTAACAACTGCGGCGCCTGCGGGATGCAATGCAACGTCGGCGGCTACTGCGACACGGGTAGCTGCGTGTGCCCGGTCAGCGCGCCGACGGTCTGCAACAACGCCTGCGTCAACCTCGGCGTCGACTCGGCCAATTGCGGGAGCTGCGGCGCGGCGTGTGCGGCGGGGACGACGTGCAAGAGCGGGATCTGCTGCGGTACCGGCCTCAGCGCGTGTGGTGCCAGCTGCGTGGACCAGGTCAGCGATCCGCTGAACTGCGGCGGCTGCGGCGTCACCTGCAACACGGGCGAGAGCTGCATCAACGGTTCGTGCGAGTGCCCGTATGGGCAGACGGCCTGCAATGGCGCGTGCATCCCAACAGCGGTGGATCCGAACAACTGCGGTGGCTGCGGTGTGGTGTGCCCGGCGGGTCAAGCCTGCGTCTCGAACGGCTGCTCGACCACCTGCCCCGCCCCGCTGACGAAGTGCGGCAACCAGTGCCTCGATCTCAAGACTGACAGCGCCCACTGCGGCAGCTGCTCGAACGCGGCGTGCACCGGGAACACGGGCTGCGACGATGGCGCGTGCGTGCCGGTCACGCCTGTGGGCCCACCGCCCGGGAAGTGCGTCGGTGGCGGGCCGCCGATCGTCGTCCCCACCGGTGGAAGTAACACCTGCGCCGGCAGCATCGGTTCGACTGCCTTCACCTACGCCCTGTGTTCGCGCACCGACGTCGGCCCGCTCAGCCAGCTGGTGACCACCGATGCCTTCAACAGCACGCTGGGGCCGTACGTGCCGGGCATGAAGGGAGGCAGCATAGGCGTCAACGGCACGGTGCAGGACACCGCGACGCTGACCATCGGTGGCGATCTCCGCGTCGGCGGCGCGACGGGCATGGCCATGAAGGGCGACATCGCCATCCGTCAGCGGCTCTACGATCAGGGCCTCCTGGGCGTGACCAAGCTGCTCTCCGTCGACGAGGACGCCTACATCGCCGGTCCGATCACGTCGAGCGGCGCCGGGATGGGATCGATCGGCGGGACGCTCACCACCCCCAGCTGTGCGAACATCCCTGCGGCGCTCACCTACGGCGCGTGTGCTGCCGCACCGGTCACGGTGACCGCCCCCTGCGGGACGGCGCTCGACACCGTGCCCGTCCGCCAGATCGTGCAGTACTTCGAAGATCCGGCGCATAACGACAACGCGGTCATCGGCCTCGCGCCGGGCGCGCTCGCGAACCCGGCCGGTCCGGTTCGGCTCGACCTGCCGTGCGGCTACTACCACCTGACGTCGATCGGCGGCTCGATGCCGGTGACGATCGTCGCGCACGGCCACACCGCGCTGTTCATCAGCGGCGCGATCAACAGCAGCAAACCGTTCTACCTCGACCTCGATCCCACCGCGACGTTCGATGTGTTCATCGGTGGTGTGGTGGTCTCGGCGCAGGCGGTCAGCGTCGGCAACCCGGGCTTCCCGCGGCTCTCGCGCGTGTACATCGGCAGCCCGAGCTGCAAGGGCAACGGCTCCTGTGCGGCCAACGCGGACTGCTGCTCCGGCGTGTGCAACGCCGGCAGCTGCAGCGGCAGTGGCGGCGGGCTCACGAACTCGCTCAAGCTCAGCGGCGGCAGCACCTTCCTGAACGGCCTGTTCTACGCCGGCTTCGGCGAGATCCGGATCTCGAACCCGCTCGAGATGTACGGGGCGATGTTCGCGAACTACTACGAGGCCTCCGGACCGACCAGGATCCACTACGACAACGGCGCCACCCAGAACGGCAACGAGTGCCCGCCACCGACCACGTGCGAGAGCTGCTTTGACTGCAACAACCAGGCGTGCAACGGCGGCGTGTGCGGGGCGTGCGGCTCGGATGCGGACTGCTGCCAGCCACTGCGCTGCGTGAATCCAGGCCCGGCCGGCACCTGCAAGCTCTGACCGGGCTCCCCGCGGAAACGGCCTTCGTGGGTCGTGGACCCGCGTGGAACTAGTTCGGAGCCGTACCCGAGCCCGAACCCGAGCGTGCGGCTGAGCCCGAGCCCGACGTCGACCCCGAACCCGAACCCGAGGCAGAACCCGAACCCGAAGCAGAACCCGATCGCGACGCTGAACCCGAGCCAGAGCCAGAGCCAGAGCCAGAGCCAGAGCCAGAGCCAGAGCCAGAGCCAGAGCCAGAGCCAGAGCCAGAGCCAGAGCCAGAGCCAGAGCCACTGCCCGCGGCAGGTTGGGCGCCTTCGTCGACCGACTCGCCGGCCTTGGTCAGCACCTCGAACTTCCGCACGCCGACGAGCTGCCCGCCGAGCGTGAATGTCGTGCAGGCCCACATGCCCGTCGGATCCTTCGGGATCAGGTTCTGCGGGAGCTCGCTGCGGAACACCACGCCCTCACCATCGCAGCGCATGCG
>JAYVRN010000310.1:0-5878 GCA_043776275.1 Myxococcales bacterium
TCCTGGCCACGGGCACCGTCGGTGCTGGCCCGGGCGACAACCGCGGCGCCCTCGCGCTGTTCGGCCTCGCCACGTCGCGCGCCACGGCGAGCGGCAACACGCTGACCGGCGCCGCCCTCGACCTCGTCGCGGGTGTTGGCTCCGAGACCGCCGAGGCCAAGGCCAGCGTCACGCGGAACAGCCTCGTCGACGAGCACCTGAACGGGCTCCGCGATTCGCTCGCGGGCGTCGATCTGCAGGAAGAGCTGACCAATCTGTCGAAGTTCGAGCACGCCTCGTCGGCGATGACGCGGTTCGTCTCGACGATCGACAACCTGCTCGGAGACCTGATCGACCGCTTGTAAGGAGCACGGATGCGGATCACCGGCCATCGTATGATCGAGCTCGCGTCAGCGAGTACCTCGAAGTCACAAGAGGCGCTCGCAGCACGGTCCGCGGAGGTCACCTCGGGCCTCCGGGTCGCGAAGCCTTCCGACGACCCCACGGCATGGGCCGCCGCCGAGCGCGCGAAGCTGCGCAAGGTGGTCGCCGAAGGGACCGGAGCCGCCGTCGAGGCGAGCCGCGGGCAGCTCGAGGAGACCGATGTCGCCTTCGCGTCCGTCGGCGACTTCGTGTCCCAGGTCCGCGCCCTCGCGGTGCAGGGATCGAGTGACAGCTACAACGCGCAGGATCGCGCCGAGCTCGGAGCTCAGGTGCAGGCCCTGTTCGCGTCGGCGCTCGCCGCAGCCAACACCCGATCTTCGAACGGCGAGTATCTCCTCGCTGGCTCGCAGACCGGCACGCCGCCGTTCGACGCTGCCGGCACCTACCAGGGCGACACGCTCGTGCGATCGATCCCGTCCGCGGAGGGCTCCACGGCCTTCGCGACGATCCCCGGCTCGCGGCTGACGTCGGCGAATGGCGTCGATGTCCTGCCGCTGATGAGCCAGATCGCGACGGCGCTCTCGACCAACAACATGGCGGCGCTGCGGACCGGGCTCACCGATCTTCAGACCGCCGTCGGACAGGTCTCGATGTCACGCACCGTCACGGGCGGAGCGATGAGCGTGCTCGATGCGACGCTCGCAGCGCGCGATCAGTTGACCACGCACCTCGCGACGGAGATCGCCAGGAACGTGGAGGTCGACAGTGTCGCCGCGGCGAGCTCGCTCGCCAGCGCGAGCCAGTCGCTCGAGGCGTCGCGCGCCGTCACCGCGCACCTCGTGTCGCTGCTCGATCCGCGCACCGCCTGATCGGGAGGCCCTATCAGGGCTCCGGAAATGGGCGAACCAATCATCATCGGGACCGACATGGTCTCAACCACCAACAGGAGTTTCAGATGTCTATCTCGGTTCTGACCAACGTCGCGTCCCTCAATGCACAGCGCAACCTCGCAACCACCCAGACCAGCCTCGCCGCTTCGATCGGCCGCCTGTCGTCCGGCATGCGCATCAACAGCGCTGGCGACGACGCGGCGGGCCTCGGCATCTCGGAGAACCTCAAGTCCAACATCCGCGGTCTCGCCCAGGCGCAGCGCAACTCGAACGACGGCATCTCGATGTCGCAGGTCGCAGAAGGCGCGATGGACGACATGCAGGGCATCGTCTCGCGCATGCGCGAGCTCTCGGTGCAGTCCGCCAACAGCACGCTCGGCAGCACGGAGCGCGGCTACATCCAGACGGAGTTCGGCCAGCTGCGCAACGAAGTGAACCGCATCAGCGCGGTGACCAACTTCAACGGCCAGAAGCTCGTCGATGGCAGCGCCTCCACGGGCCTGTCCTTCCAGGTCGGCATCAACAACACCGCCAACGACCGGATCTCGATGAGCATCACCAAGCTCACGACGTCCACCCTCGGCTCCACCTCGCTGCACATCGCCTCGGCGAGCCTCTCGACGGTCACCAACGCGCGCGCCGCCATGGGTGCGTTCGACAAGGCCATCCAGCAGCTGTCGACCTCTCGCGCCAAGGTCGGCGCCGTGCAGAACCGGATGTCCGTCACGGTCTCCAACCTGGCGTCCACCCAGGAGCACCTCTCGGCCGCGAACTCGCGCATCCGCGACGTTGATGTGGCTTCGGAGACGGCGCAGATGACCAAGTCGCAGATCCTCAGCCAGGCCGGTCTCGCCGTCTTGTCGCAGGCGAACCAGCTGCCGAACTCGGCCCTGTCGCTCCTCCGCTAAACGACGTGACCCCTAGGATCCGATCATGAGCATCACGTTCAACGGCCTGGCTAGCGGTCTCGACACCGGGTCGTTGATCACGCAGCTCGTGTCCATCGAACGCTCGTCGGCGACCGCGCTGAGCACTCGCCAATCGGATCTCAATACCCAGAAGAGCATCGTCGGCAGCCTGTCATCGGCGCTCTCCACTCTGGGAACAGCCGCGCGCGGCATGGATCTCGACTCCGAGATCCGGCCGCGCGCGGTCACCCTTTCCGACTCCGGCAAGATCTCGGTAGCGGTCTCCGCGAATGCGACCGCGGCCGTTCACGATCTCCGGGTCAAGCAACTGGCCGCGGCGCAGATCACCTCCTCGAAGGTGTTCGATACGGCCACCGCCGGGACGCTCGCCTCTGGCGGCGTCGACATCACCGTCGGCAGCACCACGAAGTCCGTCACCTGGGACACCACCGACACGCTCGACAGCATCGCGACCAAGATCAACGATGCGGGCGCCGGCGTCTCCGCCTCGGTGTTGTTCGACGGCACGAAGCATCGCCTGGTCGTCACCGCCAGCGACACCGGGCTCACCGCTCGGCCGACGTTCGTGGATCACGGCGATGGCCTCGATCTCGCGAACGCGGCAAACATCAAGGTACCCGCCGCTGACTCCATCGTGTCGATCGACGGGATCGATGTCACGCGGAGCAGGAACGTGGTCTCGGATGCGTTGGCCGGCGTCACGTTGACGCTCAACGCGGTCCACGCGGTCGCGGATCCTGCGACCAAGGCGACGGTCTCGCTCGATCAGAAGGCGCTGACCGACAAGGTCAAGGCCATGGTCACCGCCTACAACTCGGTGAACTCCGCGCTCCACGTGCAGCTCGACTACAACGGCACCACCAAGGGTTCCAACACCCTGTTCGGCGACTCGGCGCTCCGGCAGCTTCAGGGCTCGCTCGCGAGCACGATGAGCCGCGAGTACGGAGGCTCGAACCTCAGCGTGCTCGGGCTGTCTCGCGACAAGACCGGTGCACTCACGTTCGACGAGAGCAAGCTCGCCACCGCCCTCGCCGCGGATCCTCAGGCGCTGTCCAAGGTGTTCGTCGGCGGCGGGTTCGCCACCGCCATGACCTCGATGGTCGATGCGTACACCGAATCGGGGACCGGCATCCTGGCGTCGAAGAGCCAGTCGCTCGCGGACCGCCACAAGGCGCTGCAGGGCCAGATCGATCGCATCAACAAGAACGCGGACTCGCTGCAGACTCGACTCGAGAAGCAGTTCACCGCGCTGGAGCAGGCGATGTCGGCCTTCCAGTCGCAATCCTCGTACCTCACGGCCTTCTTGAGATAGCCCCATGTCGCAACGCGCCGCCAACGCCTATCGCAAGGTCGACCTCGAATCGGCGCCCAAGGATCAGGTGCTGGTGCGCTTGCTCGACAGGTTCGTCCTCGACGTCGATCAGGTCCGACAGGCGATCGCACGGCGAGACATCCCGAGCAAGGCCGCCGCGATCGACCACGCCGCACGGATCCTCGTCGAGCTCACGGCCTCCCTCGATCACGCCGCCTCCCCGGAGCTGTGCGGTCGCCTCGCCGGGCTCTACGCGTTCGCCAACGATCGCCTCAACGCCGCGAACCTGACGCTCAACCCCGCGCCACTCGACGAGGCCGCCAAGATCATCGGCGTGCTCGCAGAGGCCTTTCGCGAGGCGCAGCCCCGGTGACCTCCGCACTCCAGGCCCTGGTGGATGCGACCCCGCCGCCCCCCGAGACGGCCGAGCTCGATGCGCTGCTCGTCGCGATGTGGCAGGTCCACGCGCGGCGCGCGGAGCTCCTCGCGAGCCTCGAGGCGCCGATCGTCCTCGTCACCGACGAAGACCGGCAGCTCGCGGAGCTGATCGGCGTGCGCCAGCGTGCGTGGTCCGACGCTCTCGAAGTCGCACGCACGGCCCTCGCCACCCAGCGCCTCAACTCCGGAAAGGTCCGAGGCTACGCCTCCACCCTCGCCGGGGAACTTTGACGATCGTCAGCGCCGGCGACACGCCCTCCCGCGCAAGTCATTGATCTTGCTGCCCCAGAGCTGGCCTGCCGCTCGCAAATCCCTCGGACATGCTGTCCTACGGGCGTCAGACGATCGACGAGGCCGACATCGAGGCCGTCGTCGCCGCGTTGCGCGCACCCCTGCTCACCTGCGGCCCGCTGGTCGCCCGGTTCGAGGCGGCACTCGCGACCTACGTCGGTGCCGAGCACGTCAGCGTGTGCTCGAGCGGGACCGCCGCGCTGCACCTCGCCTACGCCGCCCTCGGGATCGGCGAAGGCGACGAGATCATCACCACGCCGCTCACGTTCTCGGCCACTGCGGCCGCGGCCTACTACGTCGGCGCGACCGTCCGGATCGCGGACGTCGACCCGCGCACCGGTAACCTCTCGATCCAGTCCGTCGAGGCGCTGATCACCTCGAAGACCCGCGCGATCGTGGCGGTCCACCTCGGAGGGCTGCCCGCCGACATGGCCGAGCTCACGCGGCTCGCGCGGCGTCGCCGGATCCGGATCATCGAGGATGCGTGCCACGCGCTCGGCGCCACGTATCGCGGCACCAAGGTCGGCGGCGGCGACGCCGATGCCGTGGTGTTCAGCTTTCACCCCGTCAAGCACATCACCACCGGTGAGGGCGGGGCGGTCGTCGTGCGCGATGCCCACGTCAAGCACCGCATCGATCAGCTCCGCCAGCACGGCATCGAGCGCGACCCAGAGCGCATGGATACGCCGCCGGAGGGCCGCTGGGTCTACGAGGTCCAGGAGCTCGGGTGGAACTACCGCCTGTCCGATCTGTCGTGTGCGCTCGGCCTCTCGCAGCTCGCGAAGCTCGATCAGTTCCTCGCGGCGCGGCGCGCTCTCGCGTCGCTGTATCGGACCGAGCTCGCACGCGTGTTCGGGGCCGCGATCGGCACCCAGCCCGAGCTCGCGGATCGCGAGTCCGCCTATCACCTGTTCACCGTCGCGATCGAGTTCGGACGCTACGGCAAGCCGCGCGATCAGGTGATGCACGAGCTCGCGCAGCTCGGCGTCGGCACGCAGGTCCACTACGTCCCTCTGCTGCAGCACCCGCTGCACGCCCAGCGCAACCCAACGGAGCGCGCCCGTGCGCGCCCCGGGACCGACCACTACTACGCGCGCACCCTCTCGCTCCCGCTTTACCCGCAGCTCTCGTCGGCGGACGTCTCGCACGTCGTCGATGCCCTGCATCGCGTCCTCGGAGAATCACGATGACCAAGCCCATGCTCCTGACCACCGCCAGCACCTCGGTCCTCGACGGCAAGTCCATCCTCGTCACCGGTGGCACCGGCTCGTTCGGCAAGGCGTTCGTGCAGCGCGCGCTGACCTCGAAGGCGAGAAAAGTCATCGTGTTCTCGCGCGACGAGCAGAAGCACTACGAGATGGAGCGGACCATCAGCGATCGACGCATGCGGTACTTCGTGGGCGACATCCGCGATCGCGATCGTCTGCAGAATGCCTTCCGCGACGTCGACATCGTGGTCCACGCAGCGGCGATGAAGCACGTCCCGATCTGCGAGTACAACCCGATCGAGGCCGTCCAGACCAACGTCAACGGCGCCCGCAATGTGATCGAGGCCGCGATGTCGTGCGGCGTGGAGCGCGTGCTCGCTCTCTCGACGGACAAGGCGGTCTCGCCGGCGAACCTCTACGGCGCCACGAAGCTGTGCATGGAGAAGC
>JAYVRN010000311.1:0-22426 GCA_043776275.1 Myxococcales bacterium
GCGTCCATCGCGGTCTGCGGCTTGGTCGCCGGGAACTGACCGCCCTCGCAGGAGTTGATGACGATGTCGTACTCCTTGAGCTTGGTGGCGTCGTTCCACAAGGCGGCGGAGTCGGCGAAGTTACCGTTGCCACCGGCGAAGCCGTTCTTGAACTTGTTCGCGCCCTGACCGCCACCCGCGCCGGGATCGGCGTACAGGTGCAGGCGCTGCGCGCCACCGGCGGTGCCCATCTCGGCCTCGTCGATGCCGAGCTTGCGGATCAGGCACTCGAGTGCATCCGCGCTGCCCGTGGAGATCGCGATCTTGGGCATGTTGCCCTCGGTCTTGTTCTTGGGCAGGCGGGTGTCTGTAGCGGGGAGCGCGGTGTCGGCGCACTGCGCGACGTTCGGCACCGTGATCGTGCGGCGCCACTTGCCGGTGGAGATGATGATCGGGATGTTCGCGCCCGCGGGGACGTCGGTCATCACGAAGCGCCCGTTCTCGTCGGTCTGGACCTTCGAGATCGGATAACCGGGCAGGGTCTCGCCGCAGCGATCGCAGATCGAGCCCTCGGGCGGCGCGGCGACCGGCGTGTTCGGGACGTAGACGTTGATGCCGTACAGGGGCAGCGTGCCGTTCGGGGCGAACACCGTGCCGGAGATGCTGGTGGGCGGCTTGCCCATCGCATCGCACTTGACGATCTTGCACTCGAGGCCGATGCACTCGTCGTTGCCGGCGCAGCGCCCATCCGGCGTGCAGCGATAGCCATCGCCACACTCACCGCCGCCTTGCGTGCAGACAGCGTCGCACTTGCCGTCCTCGGTGCAGTGATAGCCGCCGGGGCACGTGGTGGGTGCGGTCGGCGATGGATCGCACTGCGTCATGCAGGCCACCGGTGGTGGAACCTGGTTCTCGCAAACGCTCACGCCCGAAGGCCCATCACCACCGCATCCGGCGGCCGCGATCGTGACGACGACGAAGGCAATCCGAATTCCCCGCATCTCTGAATAGTACCCGGGTCTCGAGGCGGCCCGCGACTATCTGCAGGTGACCGTTCCTTGCACGGCCGGGCGGCCGGCCGGATTTGGGTCAGCCGGCTCACCCCGCACTGCAGGGTTGATCACGATCTCCGCGCGATCTGGCCGCGATCTCGGGCTATTCGACGGCCCGGAGGGCCCCGGTCCCCGCGCACACCAGGGTGCCGGTGGCCGGGTCAAACGCGTAGGTCACCGCTCCGTGCACGACGGTCACCGGACCGGTGAGCTGGGCGACCAGCTGGTCGAGTGCCTCGGCCGAGGCGAACCGCCCGCGACGGGCAACGTCGAGCATCTCGTCGATCGCCTCGGACACCTCGGGGACGAGGTCCGCACCCGCGGCGAACCGGAGGCCGGGACCCGTGAGGGCGCACGCCCCGGCACCGACCAGCGAGCCCAGGGCAGGCGCGTCGAACCGAGCCAGCGCACGGACCAGCCGCGGCTTCCCGGTGGTCCACCGCGAGAGCTCGCGATCGAGGGTCTGGGCAACCGCGCCTTCGGCGACGATCGGATACCGGTGCTCGAGCTCCTCGCGGCGTGCGGCACGCGCGTAGAGCGTGAGCGCGACGGCGAGTGCGCTCGCGGCGACGACGAGGGCGATCACGAGCGCACGGATGCCGTGGCGACGGCCGTGGGGATGCGAGATCCGCGGCGCGGGTTCGGTGCCGTCCGCGACGTCCAGGATCCGGACGATCGGGGTCGCCAGCGGCGTGCCCACCGGCACGCGGCGCAGCTGCGGCGTCGTTCCCGGCGAGGGGATCACGCTCGGGACAGCGCTGTCTGACGTGCGCGGCTTCATCGGAAGCTCGCCTCATAGTGCGGTTCCGGGAGTGGTGCAATGGGGAACTCGTGGGATCGCGGTTAGCTGCCGGGTGCAGCGGCCGCCGCGATCGTCACCTCGATCGCACCGAACAGCTCCTCGAGTCGGAACGGCTTGCTGAGGAACTGGTTCGAGGTGGTGGTCAAGAACGCGTCGAGCTCCTGGGTGAAGGCACCACCGCTGATGAACATCAACCGGCGCTCGAGCCCCGGGTGCTCGGCGGCGATCCGGCGGTAGACGTCGCGGCCGTTGAGGCCGGGCATCATCACATCGCAGATGATCACGTCGAAGCTCCCCGCATCGATGGCCGCCAACCCGGCCTCGCCGGAGCTCGCCGAGATCACGTCGTGACCGGGCGTGAGCAGGCGGGTCAGCGCGTCGCGGACCAGGCGTTCGTCATCGATGATGAGGATCTTCCAGCGGCCTGGTTCCACCGCCGATGGCGGGGGAGCGTCGGGGCTCGGGATCGGTGCATGGTGAGCGCTCAGCACGATCGTCATCGTGGTGCCGACGCCAACGCTGGACTCGATCTCGATGGTCCCGCCGAACCCTTCGACGATGGTCTTGCACACGGCGAGGCCCAGGCCCATCCCCTCGCCGATCCGGCGCGTGGTGAAGAACGGATCGAAGACCTTGGCGCGGATGGCTTCGGGGATCCCGCGGCCGGTGTCGCGGATCGAGAGGGCGACGGTCGCGGCGCCTCGCGGGGCGAGCGAGAGCGTGATCGTGTGCGCGCCCTCGGGCGGCAACGACTGGATCGCGTTGAGGAGGACGTTGATCACCACCTGCTCGAGGCGGGACGCATTGCCGAGGACGTGAGGGATCGGCTCGAGTCGCCGCACGAGCTGGGCGCGATGGCGGAGATCGTTGTCCACCATCTTCAGGGCCTGCTCCACGGTGGCGACCAGATCCACCGGACCGGGAGGCGCATCGTCGGGGCGTGCGAACGAGCGCAGCCCGCCGGTGATCGAGGCGACGCGGGTGATGCCGTGCTCGATCTCGTGCAGACGCTCGCGAATGCTCGCGACGCTGGCCTCCGGAAGGCCCACCAGCAGGGCGTCGATCCGCTGCACCCCGAGCAAGGCATAGGTCAGCGGGTTGTTGATCTCGTGGGCCACGCCGGCGGCGAGGGTGCCCATCGCGGCGAGCCGGTCCGCGTCCATCAGCCGCTGCTGGATCGCCTTGCGCTCGGTGACATCGCGCGCGAACGCGAGGACCGCGGGCTGGCCGTCCCAGTCGCAGCGCACGGACTTGATCTCGACGATGCGGTCCCGGTCACCGAGCGTCCGGTACTCGTTGTGTCCCATCTCGGCCCCAGTACGGAACATCTCGGCGATCCGGGTCGCGGCCAGGCGCGCGTCCTCGGCTGGGAGGAAGGCCGAGATCGGCTGGCCGAGGGCCTGCTGGGGGCTGCCAGCCCCGAGGAGCGTCGCGGCCCGCGGGTTCATGAACACGATCGTCCCGCGCACCAGGATCACCACGCCGTCCGGAGCGGACTCCACCAGGAACCGGAACCGCGCCTCCGACGCCCGCAAGGCGGCCACGGCCTCGCGCTCGACGCTGACGTCGCGGTAGTAGCCGAACACGAACGTACCGCCCGGCGTGATGATCCGGGTCGCGGCGAGCTCGATCGGGACCTCCCGGCCGGAGGGCTGGCGCACCGTGACGTCGAAGAATAGCGGCGGAGCGGCACCCAGACGGCCGATCGCGCGCTGGACCAGCGGCCAGTCGGACTCTCGCAGGATCAACCACGGGACCTCGCCGATCAGCTCCGCGGAGGTCCGCCCGGCGATCTGCTGGGCGCGCTTGCTGGCGTAGACGATGGTCGGCGGGACCGTGTCGACCCGGGCCACATAGATCGCGAGGTTGGCGAGCTCAGCGGCGGCCTCGATCGCGGACCACAGGGACTCGACGTCAAGGCCCGCGACAGGCGACCCGGTACTCACCCGGGGACTCTACCCGACCGATTCCCAGGAGATCTTCTGGTGGGCCCACGGAGCGGCGCATTGTCGCAGCCACCGTCGAGAATCCGAAAGCATCCCACCGTTGACACCGGTTCTGGCCCCGACTATAAGCACGGCGCCAACCCCAGGATTCTCGCTAGGTTGCGCAGGTACCCATGGATCAGACGCCCCTTATTTCGATCGCGTCGGGACACCCACTGATCGACATCGATCTGACGGCGGTCGTCCAGTTCGTCCTGTTCCTGCTCGTCTACTTGATCGCCAACGCTCTCCTGTTCCAGCCCTACCTCGCCCTCCGCGAGCGCCGGAAGGCCGGGATCGAGGGTGCGCGCGCCGAGGCCGAGCGGATGACGGCAACAGCAGACGCCAAGCTGGCCGACTATCAGAAGCAGCTCGCGGTCGCCCGTGATCGCGCCGGCGAGGAGGGTCGCAAGATCCGACTCGAGGGCGCGGCCCACGAGAAGGACGCGACCGACAAGGCGCGTGCCTTCGCCCAGAAGTCGATCGACGATGCGCAGACCAAGATGCGCGCCGAGACCGAGGCCGCCCGCGCGCAGCTGATGCCGCAGGCCGAGGCCCTCGCCAAGACGATCGCCTCCAAGCTCCTCGGCCGGGAGGTTGCCTGAATGTCGACCATGTCCGCGACCCGCAAGCTCGGAACCATCGCGCTCCTCGCAGCGGCGGTGTTCCTCGCCTCGTTCCTGGTCTCGTTCGCGCTGACCGGCGTGGCCAGCGCGTTCGCGCAGCCCTCCGGCGAGGGCAGCGATCACGGCTATGCCCCGCCGAGCGACGAGGGTCCGCCCCCGCCGCCGACCGAGGACGGCACCGCGCCGGTCTCGGGGCACGGTGACCACGGCGGCGAAGCCGCAGGCGCCGAGCACGCGGAGCACCACGATCCGACGCAGCACTTCAACTTCTTCGGCTTCAGCTACCGCGGCAAGGACGAGTTCGGCGGCAAGCTCGGCGACGGCCAGATGGTCGACGAGAAAACCGGCCAGGTCGTGAAGGAGGAGGAGCCAATGTCTCCTCCCTTCATCTTCATGGTGCTCAACTTCCTGCTCCTGATGGGCATCCTGGTCTGGAAGGGCAAGCCAGCGGTCCAGCAGATGGCCGCCGAGCGACACGATCAGATCAAGACCGCGCTCGACGAGGCCGCGAAGCTGCGCCAGCAGGCCGCGGACAAGCTCGCCGAGTACGAGGCACGGCTCAAGGACGCGGACACCGAGATCAAGACCATGGTCGAGGGCATGCGCAAGGACGCCGAGGCCGACAAGGCCCGGATCCTCGCGAACGCCGAGAAGCAGTCCGCGCAGATGAAGAAGGATGCCGACGCGCGGATCGCCGCGGAGATTGAGTATGCGCGCGCGCTCCTGACCCGCGAGGTCACCGCCGCCGCCGCCGGTGCCACGGAGAAGCTGCTGCGCGAGAAGATGCTGCCGGCCGACCAGTCCAAGCTGGTGACCTCGTTCATCACCGACGTTCAGGAGCGTGCCTGATGGCGTCTGGAAGCCTCACCCGCCGTTACGCCAAGGCCGTGATCGAGCTCGGCTCCACGGACAAGATCGGCCTGGATCTCCGCACGCTGTCGAAGGCGATGAAGGAATCCGCCGAGCTGCAGACCGTACTCACGAACCCCGCGATTCGCCGCGCCGATCGCCGCAAGGTGCTCGATGCGCTGCTCCAGCGGATCGCCGCGAATCCGCTGACCAAGAACCTGGTCTATCTCCTGCTCGACGGCGAGCGGCTCAACGAGCTCCCCGGGATCTCCCGCGAGCTCGATGCGATGATCGAGGCTCGGGGCGGGCGGATCACCGCCGAGGTCACCTCGGCCAAGCCGCTCGATCCCACCCAGCTTTCGCAGATCACGGCCGCGCTCGAGAAGCTCTCGGGCAAGAAGGTCACCATCTCGAAGAAAGAGGATCCGGACCTCCTCGGCGGCGTGGTCGCCAAGGTCGGGGATCGGGTCTACGACGGTTCGCTCCGCACCCAGCTTCGCAACCTGCGCGAAGAGTTGATCAAGTAAGCAAACGGCACCTGAGGAAACGACCATGGATATCCGCGCCGCAGAGATCAGCGACATCATTCGCAAGCAGATCGAGAACTACGACAAGAAGGTCTCGGTCACGGAGACAGGCAGCGTGCTCACGGCCGGCGACGGCATCGCGCGCGTCTACGGCCTCTCCGGCGCCATGGCCGGTGAGCTCCTCGAGTTCGAGGGCGCCGGCGGCGAGAAGGTCAACGGCATGGTGCTGAACCTCGAGGAGGACAACGTCGGCGTTGCGCTCCTCGGCAAGTTCGAGTCCGTCCGTGAAGGCGATGTGGTCAGGCGCACCGGCCGCATCGTGGAGGTCCCCGTCGGCGAGGAGCTCCTCGGCCGCGTGGTCAACGCGATCGGCATCCCGGTCGACGGTGGCAAGGCGATCACCGGCGCCAAGAAGCGTCAGGTCGAGCTCAAGGCGCCCGGCATCATCTCGCGCAAGAGCGTGCACGAGCCGATGCAGACCGGCATGAAGGCGATCGATTCGATGATCCCGATCGGTCGCGGTCAGCGCGAGCTGATCATCGGCGACCGCGGCACCGGCAAGACGGCGATCGCGATCGACACGATCATCAACCAGAAGGGGCAGAACATGTTCTGCTTCTACGTCGCCATCGGCCAGAAGCAGTCGACGGTCGCGACGGTCGTCGATCGGCTCACCAAGGCCGGCGCGATGGAGTACACGACGGTCGTCCTCGCGGGCGCCTCGGAGCCCGCTCCGCTGCAGTTCATCGCCCCGTACACCGGCGTCGCGATGGCCGAGTACTTCCGCGATTCCGGGCGCCACGCCCTGATCGTCTATGATGATCTCTCGAAGCAGGCGGTCGCGTATCGCCAGCTCTCGCTGCTCCTCCGCCGCCCGCCGGGCCGCGAGGCGTACCCGGGCGACGTGTTCTACATCCACTCGCGCCTCCTCGAGCGCGCGGCGAAGATGTCGGACAAGGAAGGCGGCGGCTCGCTGACGGCGCTGCCGATCATCGAGACCCAGGCCGGCGACGTCTCGGCGTACATCCCGACCAACGTCATCTCGATCACCGACGGCCAGATCTTCCTCGAGGGCGATCTGTTCTACTCCGGCGTTCGTCCGGCCGTGAACGTCGGCATCTCGGTGTCGCGCGTCGGTGGTTCGGCGCAGACCAAGGCGATGAAGAAGATCGCCGGTCGCCTCCGCCTCGAGCTCGCGAGCTATCGCGAGAAGGCGGCGTTCGCGCAGTTCGGCTCCGATCTCGACAAGGCCACGCTCCAGCAGCTCAACCGCGGCGAGCGCATGGTCGAGCTGCTCAAGCAGGGCCAGTTCGCCCCGATGTCGATGGACGAGCAGGTCGTCATCATCTACGCCGGCACCAACGGCTTCGTCGATGAGTACCCGGTGGCCGTCCTCGGCCGCTACGAGACCGAGCTGCTCTCGTTCATGAAGTCCCGCAAGGCAGAGCTGGTCACCGAGCTCAAGACCAACGGGAAGCTCGAGGGCGATCTCGAGAAGAACCTGCGCGACGCGCTCACCGAGTTCGCGAAGCAGTTCTCCGTCGAGGACAAGGCGAAGAAGTAGAACGATGCCGAGCCTCAAGGCGATCCGCACCCGGATCACGTCGGTCAAGAACACGCGCAAGATCACGCGCGCGATGAAGCTCGTCTCCACGGCGAAGCTTCGCCGTGCGCAGGATGCGCTGACCCAGGCCCGGCCGTACACGCAGGCGATCACCCGCGTGGTCGGCGAGCTCTCGGCGGTGGCCGGGACAGACAGCCACAAGCTGTTCGAGGAGCGTCCGCTCCACAAGGCGCAGATCGTCGTGATGTGCAGCGATCGTGGTCAGGCCGGCGCGTTCAACGCGAACGTGACCAAGGCCGTCGAGCGGTACGCGGCGAACGAGCTGTCGGGTGCGCAGGAGGTGTCCCTGCGCATCATCGGCCGCAAGGGCAACCAGTACTTCTCGCGGCGTCGCGCCACGATCACGAGCTTCGATGCGGCCCCCACCGGGCTCACGGCGCTCGACGTCGCGCGCGAGATGGCGAACCGCGTGATCGACGACTTCCAGACCGGGAAGGTCGATCGCGTGTTCGTGGTCTACAACGAGTTCAAGAACGCAGCCACCCAGACCACGCGGGTCAAGCAGATCCTGCCCGTGGTCACCGAGGTCAGCACCGAGCTGGTCAAGGGCGGGCAGGCGGCGGATTCCGGCGATGGAGGAGACTTCATCTACGAGCCGAGCAAGGACGCACTGCTCGATCGGCTCGTTCCGCTGTACGTGCAGATCATGCTGTACCGCGCGGCGCTCGAGTCGATCACCTCGTTCTTCGCATCGCAGATGACGGCGATGGAGAACGCGACCAAGAACGCGGGCGACATGATCTCGGCGCTCACGCTTCAGTTCAACCGCGCCCGTCAGGCATCGATCACCAAGGAGCTCGCCGAGATCGTCGGCGGCGCCGAGGCACTCAAGGGTTAAAGGGAACTCATCATGGCTACCGACTTTTCTCCCAACAGCATGGGCCGCGTGGTCCAGGTCATCGGTCCCGTTGTCGACGTCGCCTTCGACTCGGCAGAGCTCCCCGAGATCAACACCGCCCTGCTCCTGTCGAACCCGTCGATCGACAAGCGCGAGGACAACCTGACCGTCGAGGTCGCTCAGCACCTCGGCGA
Organism: Myxococcales bacterium; assembly: GCA_043776275.1. GTDB lineage: Bacteria > Myxococcota_A > Polyangia > Haliangiales > Haliangiaceae > JABFXX01. The sequence continues at coordinate 8,477 of JAYVRN010000311.1, forward strand.
GCACATGGTCCGTTGCGTCGCCATGGACAACACCGACGGTCTGATCCGCGGCCAGAGTGTGAAGAACACCGGCGCGCCGATCTCGGTGCCCGTGGGCCGTGAGGTCCTCGGTCGCATCATGAACGTCGTCGGCGAGCCCGTCGACGAGATGGGCCCGGTCAACGCCAAGCAGCGCTCGCCGATCCACCGCTCGGCCCCGAAGTTCACGGACCAGAGCGTGGCCGTCGAGATGTTCGAGACCGGCATCAAGGTCATCGACTTGCTCGCTCCCTACCGCCGTGGCGGAAAGATCGGCCTGTTCGGTGGCGCCGGCGTCGGCAAGACCGTGCTCATCCAGGAGCTGATCAACAACGTCGCCAAGAAGTCCGGCTCGTACTCGGTGTTCGCCGGCGTCGGCGAGCGCACTCGCGAGGGCAACGATCTGTTCCACGAGCTCAAGGAAGCGACCCTGTTCGACGGCAGCTCGGTGCTCTCGAAGACCGCGCTCGTGTTCGGCCAGATGAACGAGCCGCCGGGTGCCCGCCAGCGCGTCGCGCTCGCGGCGCTCACGGTCGCGGAGTACTTCCGCGATGTCGAGAAGCAGGATCTCCTCCTGTTCGTCGACAACATCTTCCGGTTCACGCAGGCCGGCTCCGAAGTGTCCGCACTCCTCGGCCGCATCCCGAGCGCCGTCGGTTACCAGCCCACGCTGGCCACCGAGATGGGTGGTCTCCAGGAGCGCATCACCTCGACCAAGGATGGCTCGATCACCTCGGTGCAGGCGATCTACGTGCCCGCCGACGACTTGACCGATCCGGCGCCCGCCACGGCGTTCGCCCACCTCGATGCCACCACGGTGCTGAACCGTGCGATCACCGAGAAGGGCATCTACCCGGCCGTCGATCCGCTCGATTCGACCTCGACCATTCTCTCGGCGGCGATCGTCGGCGAGAACCACTACAAGGTCGCCCGCGAGGTGCAGCGCATCCTGCAGCGGTACAAGGATCTGCAGGACATCATCGCGATTCTCGGCATGGACGAGCTCTCCGAGGACGACAAGCAGACGGTCTCGCGCGCTCGCAAGATCGAGAAGTTCATGGGCCAGCCGTTCCACGTCGCCGAGGGCTTCACCGGCACCAAGGGCATCTTCTGCTCGCGAGAGGACACGGTCCGCTCGTTCTCCGAGATCCTCTCCGGCAAGTGCGATGACCTGCCCGAGCAGGCGTTCGAGATGACCGGCACGATCGACGACGTCCGCACCAAGGCGGCCGAGCTGGCGAAGAGGACCTAGGCATGGCGTCCGGGCTCAATACGATCCTCGGGGTGAACCTGGTGACGCCGCGTGGCGTCGTCGCGCACACCGATGCCGACAGCGTGCAGGCGCCCGGCGAGCTCGGTGAGTTCGAGCTCCTCCCGGGACACATCCCGATGCTCACGGCGCTGCGCCCGGGCGTGCTGACGATCGGCACCAAGGCGCGTGCGCGGTACGCCACCGGCGCCGGCTATCTCCGGGTCGATCCCTCCGGCGCGGTCGAGATCCTCGTCGAGCAGGCGCAGGCCGCGAAGGACATCGATGGCGACGCCGCGAAGAGAGACCTGGCCACGGCCGAGGCCGAGCTCGCGAAGTGGGGCGACAAGCCGATGGACGGCGACTACGTGACGTTGCAGGCACGGCTCGGCTGGGCGCGCGCGCGGATCGAGACCCTCGCGCACTGACGTGCAGGTCACGACCGAACGCCTCGTCCTCCGCGAGTTCGTCGAGGACGATTGGCGCACCGTGTATGCGATCGAATCGCAGCCGGAGGTGGTGCGCTATCAGACCAACGACGTCTACGACGAAGCCGCCGCGCGCGAGTACGTGCAGGGCATCCTGGTCTCGGCCCGCGAGGTGCCGCGGCTGGTGTTCGACTTCGCGATCACGCTCGACGGCGTGATGATCGGCCGTACTGGCATGAAGCGCGGGGACGATCCACGCATGGCCTCGCTGTGGTTCGAGGTGATGCCCGGGCTGCAGGGCAAGGGCTATGCAGCGGAGGCGGCGCGCGCACTCCTCGGGTATGCCTTCGAGGAGGTCAAGCTCCACCGCGTGTGCGGTGATTGCGATCCGCGCAACCCGGCGTCGGCGCGCGTGATGGAGAAGGCAGGGATGCGCCGTGAGGGCCACCTCGTGCAGAACGTGTTCATCAAGGGCGAGTGGTGCGATAGCCTGATGTTCGCGATGCTCGCCGATGAATGGAGGCGGTGATGGAGGACAGCGTGCGTGTGCGCTGCCCGTACTGCCGTGAGTGGGTCGACTTCTACGTCGATCCCGACACCAGGGGAGCACTCGTCGAGGACTGCGCCGTGTGCTGCCGCCCGTGGGCCGTGACGATCGAGCGAGATGGCGAGCGGCTGCGCGTGCACGTCAATCGCGCGCAGTAGGTCGGATCCGGGACACGATCCGGACCAGCCGGTCAGGCGCGCCCGCGGAGCTTGGTGGCGAGATCTGCGCCGAGCACGAGCTGCATCGCCGTGCGGGTATCCGGCATGGTCTCGAGGTACGTGCGGAGCGCCGCGTTCGGCCAGCGAACCACGCGCAGGGTGCCGGCGGCGATCACGTCCGCCGCGGGTGGCTTGCCGGTGAGGTAGCTGAGCTCGCCGATGAACGCGCCATGCGAGAGCTCGACCGTCCGCGCATCGGCGAGCTGCACGCGTGCGGTGCCATCGAGGACGATCGCGAGGTGCGCGAGTGGCTCACCCTGGCGGATCACGTGGTGGCCAGGCGGGTGCTCGACGATCTCCGCCACGTCGAGGAGGCGCAGCAGCTCCCGTGGGCGCAGCGAAGGGAAGACCTTGGTCTTCAGCCGGCGCGCATCGGGCGGCAAGCGCACCGGGCGGCGCTCGTGGATCAGCTGGATCAGCCGCGCGAGGTTGATCGCGAAGAACACGAGCTGCCACGCGATCAGCTCCGCGGGCGGATGATTGAAGCTGAGCCCGATCAGCGTGGCCACGCCGGCGACGCAGGTCATGAGGCGCAGCCACAGGATCTCCTTGACCGCGTACGAGACCAGGTAGATCGCGTTCGCGAGGTGGAGCAGGGGCGTCATGGTGCGGCCGCCACGGCGCGTTCGGCGAGGACGACATCCACCACATCGACCAGTGGTGCGTGATCGCCGAGGCTGCGAGCGCGGTGGTAGTAGGCGAGGGTGCCGTCCTGCCGCACGTAGAGCGTGCCGCCTTGCTGGTGGAGATCGCCTTGGGGCCGACCGTTGGAGAACCCGCGCGTGTAGCCGCGCACGGCCTGGCCAAGGGCGATCGGACCGAACGTCCCCCACACCGAGCGGAGGAGCCCGGCGGCGCGATAGCCGGCGAGCGTGGGATCGGTGAAGCACGTGACGTGATCGAGCTCCAGCTCCTCTCGTTCGACGAACGCGGCGAGCTGATCGGCGGTACCGGAGCCGATGATCGCGACGCCGACGTCGAGCTGGGCGAGCTCCCCGAGCCGTGGCCGCAGCAACGAGAGGTGCTCCGCGCAGCCGACGCAGGCGAAGTGCCGGATGAACACGACGAGCGCGTCCCGATGGGCCCACTGCGAATCCAGGCGATGCGTCGCGCCACGCGCATCCACGACCTCGGCACGGGCGAGCTCGGGCGGGATGGTCTGTCCGACCACGGGCGTCACCTCCCGACGATACGCCGAAGCTGTGCAAGGGATTGCACAGCTGAATCGGGAAGTTGCCGGTCCGTTCTGCAGTAGAATGAGACGTGGCCAAGCGAACGCCGACCGACCCTTCGGCCGCGCCCGCCTCGGATGCCGTCCCGGCGCCGAGTGGCCGACGCGCACGGGCCCGGCGCGAGACCGCGGAGCTGACGGTCGTCACCGAGCGCGCCCGGACCTCCGGGTTCTGGGGCAATCGTCCACCGCGCGCGATGTCCGAGGCCGTCACGATGATCTCGGGGGATCCCGCGCCCAAGCCCGCCGCCACCACCACGCGCGCGCCCACCGCGAATGCGCGCCGACCGACCACCTCGGACGACTTCCTCGAAGAAGTGGCGACCGACGTGCTGACCAGCGAGTAGCGAAGGATGATCCGCGCGTTCGCGGCGGTGCTGGCGGACGACGGCACGCATCGGCCGTGACCTCCGGCGCGACCAAAGGGCCTTGCCACGCGGCGGGTCCGTCGAGACAATGGGTTGGTGGTCCGTCCGCACCTGATCGAATGAGAGGACGCATGTCGAAGTCCAAGACCGCGGCGGTGAGCACCGTGCTCGTGGGGATGCTCGCCGGCGGTGCACACGCGCAGCCCGGTGCCGAGGCAGGTCAGACGCCAGCACCCGTGCCCGAGGCCGCGCCGGCCATCGCGCCACCGGCTCCGGTGCAGCCGCCGGGACCTGCGCCGGGATCGACGCAGGCGACCTTCGTCTCGAGCAACTCCCAGCCGTGGGAGGTCCTGGTCGATCGCCAACCTGCGTGCGAGACCCCGTGCTCGATCTACGTGCCGCCGATGCGGTTCGTGACGCTGCGCGCGCGAGATCGCGTGATGCTCGAGGTCGGCTACTTGCCGCGAGGTTCGGTGGTCGTCCGCGGCTCGCACCTCGCCGATGGCGCGTATGCCGGTGGGATCATCGGCACCACGTTCTCCGGGATGGGCCTCGTCACGGGCATCACGTTGGCCGCGGTGGGCTGCGCCACGGATCGCAGCATCATGTGCAAGGCGGGCCTGATCACGGGCGGGGTCTCAGCCGTGGGGCTCTACCTCTCGATCCGGCTGATGCAGAGTGCGGTCCCCAAGGTCGAGGTGCTCCCGGGCCGGCCGTACGTCGGCGGAAACACGGTCGGGCTCGCCGGCACGTTCTGAGCGCGCAGCGCGCCGAGGCCTCACGACGAGGTCGCGGGCTGCGCCCTTGGTCGAGGTCATCCCGTCCGGACCATCGCGGAAATTATTATTGCCAATATGCGGCCTATATGGAAATAATAACTTCCATGGCGCGCAAGACGACACCTCCGCTTCCCGCGGTCCGCCGGGCCCTCGCGGAGCTGGGAGCGCGCGTCCGCGCGGCACGATTGCGTCGTCGCTACTCGGCTAGCATCGTCGCGGCACGCGCAGGCATGTCCCGGCCGACGTTGCGCGCGATCGAACGCGGGGAGGACGGCGTGACGATGGGAGCACTCGCCAACGTGCTTCACTCGCTCGGACTCGAACAGGATCTCGCCCTCGTCGCGCACGATGACGAGCTGGGCCGCAAGCTGCAAGATGCCGCACTGCGAGCGCCCCACACGGCCTCGCGCCGCAAGGAAGCCTGAGCCGTGGTCGCCGCTCGTCGGATCATCGAGGTCTACGCAGATTGGGTCGGCCTCCCCGGTGCGACGAGGATGGGAACGCTGTCCGCGACGAGCGCGCGCGGCCACGACATCCTGTCGTTCACGTACGACGACACGTGGCTCGGCTTGCCCGCCGCACGCACCCTCGACCCCGCGTTGCGCCTCCACGCTGGGCCGCAATACCCGCAGCAGACACACTCGAGCTTCGGAGTGTTTCTGGATTCATCGCCGGATCGGTGGGGGCGCACACTACTCGACCGGCGGGAGGCGTTGCGTGCACGTGTGGAAGCCCGCCCACCGCGGCCTCTTCGCGAGATCGACTACCTGCTCGGCGTCCATGATGGTCATCGCCTCGGGGCTCTGCGGTTCCGGATCGATGGTGGTCCGTTCCTCGACGACGACGACGCGCATGCCTCTCCACCTTGGACGACGCTGCGCGCACTCGAGGCCGCGAGTCTCGCCCTACAACAAGACGGCGCTGAAGACGATCCGCAGTACGGACGGTGGCTCTCCATGCTCATCGCGCCGGGACGGTCACTTGGTGGCGCACGTCCCAAGGCGAGCGTCGTAGATGCGGAGGGCCGACTGTGGATCGCCAAGTTCCCAAGCGCCGATGATCCGCACGATGCAGGGGCATGGGAGGGCGTCCTCCACACGCTCGCCGCCAGCGCCGGCGTCGTCGTTCCCGAAGCTCGCTGCGAGCGCTTCGGCAGTCGCCATCACACGTTCTTATCTCGCCGCTTCGATCGGACGGCAGCCGGCCGACGCATTCATTTCGCGTCCGCGATGACCTTGCTGGACCACCGAGATGGAGACGTCGGCAACTACCTCGAGCTGGCCGAAGTACTCGTCACCCAGGGTGCGCGCGCGCCCACAGACCTCGAGCAGCTCTGGCGTCGCATCGTGTTCAACATGTGCGTATCGAATACGGACGATCACCTGCGCAACCACGGATTTCTCCTCGAGCCACAAGGGTGGACGCTCGCCGCCGCCTACGATCTCAACCCTGTCGCGACGGGCGATGGCCTGACGTTGAATGTATCGGAGACTGACAACGCGCAGGACCTGGCTCTCGCCCATGAAGTGGCTCCGTACTTCCGGCTGAAACCACAGCGGGCACGAGAGATCGAACTGGACGTCATCAATGCAGTCGCATCGTGGCGCGAGGTCGCGACGGCTGCGTCCGTGTCCAGGACCAGTCAAGCCGCGATGGCGCCGGCCTTCCGGCTTGCGACCCGGGCTTGAGACGATCGGTCGCGCGCGACCGAGTCGAGGTAGCGATGGCGTATCCGTTTCCGTTCATCGGGGCTGGCGTCGCGTACGCGCGGAAGTCGATGGAGGTGTTGGTGGTGTTCGCGGTCAGGCGCGGCGAGTCAGAGCACGAGGCGGCAGCGTTCTGGCTCGGCCTCTCACACCTCCGGCTGATGGCGGGCGCGGTGCCGCGCGAGATCTCCAAAGCGATCGGTCGCCCTCCGCGGGACGCGCACGATCGTTTCGCGCGCTGGCTGAAGCTGTGGCTCGCACCGAAGCTCGAGCGCGTCGACGAGCTGCCACTCGATCAGGTGCGTCGGTGGCTGAGCTGGTGTTGCGAGATTCAGAGCGCCGTGCTCGATGACTGGCACGAACTCCTCGAACGCGAAGTGCTGCGCCGACAGCATCCTGGCGATCTCATGATGCGACAGGGCTTCTGCCCGATCTGCGGCAAGCCGATGGAGATCGCGTACGCGGGGGAGCTGCTGGTCACCGCCCGGTGCACGGCGACCAGCGCGCGCATGCAGATGCAAGCTGGCGACTTTCTGCATCGCAACATGTTCGCGGCGAAGCCGACAGCCACCTCGTTCAATGCGATGAGCTCGCTCTATCCCGATTGGTTCTGCGCGCGCTGCGGGACAAGGCATAAGCGCCGCAAGGGCTCCGGTGGCATGTACACCGTTCAGCTCGCCTGCTCGAAGTGCAAACACGGATACACGTCCGGATTGCTCGACGGCGTGTACAAGTCGATGAACGACCGCCACTACCGAACCGTGTGACGACGATCTGTCCGCGAATAGTGCTGGTTGTCCGCCAGCCCCCTGTGTCAGCGGAATTCATTCGATGGGTGAGCGTCCGGTAGACCGCAGCGGGATCAGCGGCTTGATCGCTGCTCCGGATGTGTGGAAGGCGCCGCGCTAAGGGGTCCGGCGGCGGTGCGTGCAGCAGCCCTCCTCCAGCTCGCTGTCCTCGAAGACCTTCTTCAGGTGGCAGCACCTCCTGACTGCGGAAGGCTGATCCCCAACGCAAGGCTCAGGTGGGGGCGCTTCACCGCGAGCCCATTCCCTGCTGACAGCGCTTCGGCGACGGCATTGGCGGGGTTCGGGCCGTTTCCGGCCCTCGCACCGACATGCGCATGTTGCGAGGCTACCGCGGCGGCGGTGACAGCTCGCCCGCCATCACATCGAGATCGACCGGGCCCTGGATCCCCGGCACCTGGCCGGTCTCGCTGTGCTGCCAGAACGTCCAGCGGATCCACGGCGCGGGCACGCGCGGGCACTCGCTCGTGTAGTGCGCCACCCACAGCGGCTGCTTCGAGAGATCGGCGCCGCCCACGGGGTCTTTCCAGAACTCGGGGCTCGTGTAGATGATCGGCTCGACGTGGAGCTTGGTGCGGATCCGCTCCACCCACGCGCGGACCTGGCGCTCCACGTGCGCTGGTGACTTGCCGCCGGTGACCTCGACGTCGAGCACGGGCGGGAGCTCGCCCGGTTCGCGCGCCACCGCGGCGATCACGAGATCGGCCTGTGCGACCGCGCCCTCGTCGGGCCGGAAGTGCTGGTACACGCCGCGCAGGATCTGCGCTCGCTTCGCGCCGGACCAGTTCTGCGTGAACCTCGAGTCCCGGACGGTGAGGCCATCGGAGACGCGGATGAACGCGAACCGGATCCCGGCCTTGTGGACGCGCGGCCACTGGATCGTGCCCTGGTAGTACGAGACATCGATCCCAGGGGTGACCGGGCCGTCCACGCAGGCGGGCAGCTCGAGATCGGGATCCCGGTCCCCGCTGAACACCATCACGGCCATGAGGATCGCGCCGAACGCGAGCACCGCCGCGATCGCCATGACCGGCCACAGCCGCTTGCGCACCTTCTTCGCGTAACGCCGGAGTCGACCCAGAGATTCTCAGTACACCACAACTACCCGGATGTGCACGTGATGACCTCAGCGCCGGCGCGATAGATCGACCACGATCTTCTGGGTGACGATCGCGGCCTCGGGGGGCGGCGGCAGCCGCTTGCGGCGGCGCGCGATCATGTCGATCCCGACGAGCGCGGCGACCACCAGGACGAGTAAGGCCGCCATCGGATGGGTCTAGCTCACCGTCGCAGGGACGCCGGCGGGTTCACGCGTTTCTAACGCAGGGTGGACCACACGCTCGACCAGGTCCACCGAGATCCTGAGCGCGGGCATCGCCGACGCGGTGGCGACATGCGCGCCGCGGAACGCCTCCCACCAGCGACGGGCAGCGGCGTCGTCCCAGCCGGTCACCGGCACGGACCGAAGATGTGTGCGGAGGTCGAGGGCGCTCGCGAACCGCTCCGCGGGCGACTTGGCGAGGCAGCGAAGGATCAACGCGTCGAGCTCGGGAGACGCGCATCCCGGCAAGGCCTCGGAAGGTGCACGCGGCGTCGCGCTCACCTGCTGGTGGCACAGCTCGCGCGTGGTGCCCTCGAATACGTGGGCTCCGGTCAGGAGGAAGTACCCGACGGCGCCGAGCGCATAGAGATCGATCGATGGACCGATCGAGCTCGGATCCGTGATCGCTTCGGGAGCGAGGTAGGCGGGCGTGCCGAGAATGACCTGCGTCCGTGAGCCGCCGTCCGTGGCGACCTCGTTGGCGAGCCCGAAATCGACCACCTTGGCGACATCCGGCGCTCCGCCGCGCTCGCACAGGATCAGGTTCGCGGGCTTGATGTCACGGTGGATGATCGCGGTCTGGTGCGCTTCGTGGAGTGCGCCGCACACCTGCGCGAGGATGTTCACCACCCGTCCGCTCGGCTGCGGGCCCTCCTCGCGAACGAGGCGCTCGAGATCGATCCCGCCGCCGAGGTACTCCATCGCATAGTAGAAGATGCCATCGGCGCTGCGGCCATAGTCGTAGACGAGGGCGGTGTTGGGGTGGGTGAGCTTGCTCATGTGGTGGACCTCGCGTGCGAAGCGCTCGAGGCTCTCCCGCCCGACGCGACCGGGCAGCACGAGCTTCACGGCCGTCGGACGGCGGAGCATCACGTGGTGCGCGAGGTACACGGCGCCCATGCCGCCTTCGCCGATCTTGCGATCGAGCGTGTACTGCCCGAGCTGCTGCGCGGCGGTCACCTGACGTCGCAGCCCGTAGATGATGCTCGAACCTGCCGCCGCCAGCACGGTAGGGACGATGCAGAACAGGAGGTAGCCGATGAAGTACATCGGCCCCGGGACATCCTGCTCGGTCATGATCGCCAGCGCGCTCGCGGCGGCGGTCATCGGCAGCATCGTCATGGCGCTGGTGATCGCCGTGCGCCGGCCACTGCTGGGTACGATCAGGGCCCGCGCGAACACGGTGAACGTGCTGTAGACCACCGACAGATAGCCCGAGGCGCGCAGATCGGACTGGAGGTACGCCGCAGCACCGAACGCTCCGCCGATCCCCAGGGCGTAGGCGAGGTCGATGCGATACAGCGCCTCGACGGAGAGGCGGCGACGCACGAGCAGGACGCGCCAGATGAACGCCATCGCGGCGAGCCCGGTGCACGCGATCAGGTAGACGAGGTTCCGCTGCTCTGGCGCGTCAGCTTCGTCGGCCGTGTAGAGCCCCCACAAGAAGCCGACCAGCGCGACGAGGCTCCAGAACATCAGCTTGAACAGCGCGGCCAACCGCGCCTGCAGGAACGCGCGCGATTCCTCCTCGCTCGGCGCGAGCCCCAGGAGGCTCCGGAGCATCCGCCGCGAGGCCCCAGCGCGCCGCTCGATCACGGCCGTGCTCCGGCGGCGAGCGCCTCGGCTCGAGCTCCGAGCTCGACGGTGATCGTCAACGTCGGCGGCGACTCGCCCGGCGCAGCGGTGCTGGGGCGGCGCTCGCTCCACCACGCGGCGGCGCGTGGCTCGTCCCAATCACCCAGCGGGCCGATCGCGTGCAGCGCGCCGGCGAGCTCGACCGCCGTCGCGGGCCGATCGTGCGGCTGCTTCTCGAGACACTGCAGGATCGTGCGCTCGAGCTCGGGTGGGAGATCCACGCCGGCGATCTCACTGATCCGCGGCACCGGGCGGGTGACGTGCTGAATGCAGATGTCGACGGCCGTCTTGCCCTCGAACAGGCGGCGCCCCGTGAGCAAGAAGAAGCCGACACACCCGACGGCATAGAGGTCCGCCTGCGGCCCGATGCTGCTCGGATCCGTGATCGCCTCGGGAGCGAGATACGCAGGCGTTCCGAGCACGATCTGGGTCGAGACGCCCGAGTCCGCGGTGATCTCCTTGACCAGGCCGAAGTCGACGACCTTGACCACGTCTGACATGGCGCCGCGTTCGCACAGGAGGATGTTCGCGGGCTTGATGTCGCGATGGATCAGCCTCCGCTCGTGGGCCTCCTGGAGGGCACCGCAGATCTGGATCAGGATCAAGCGCACGCGCTCCGCCGGCTGGCGCCCGTGCGCACGCACGAGGTGCTCGAGATCGATCCCGCCGCCGAGGTACTCCATCGCGTAGTAGAAGACGCCCTCCGGGCTGCGGCCGTAGTCGAAGACGGCCACGGTGTTCGGATGCGTGAGCTGACTCATATGCTGGACCTCGCGTTCGAAGCGCAGCAGGTTGTCCGCGCCGACACGGTCCGGGAGGAGCAGCTTCACGGCGGTGGGCCGGCGGAGCATGGCGTGGTGCGCGAGGTAGACCGCCCCCATCCCGCCCTCGCCGATCTTCCGCACGAGCGTGTACTGACCGAGCTGCTGGGCGGCGCTGACCTGGCGCCGCAGCCCGTAGATGATGCGCGAGCCAGCCGCGGCGAGCAGGATCGCCACCACTTCGATCTGCACGAAGCCGAGCAGGAAGCCCGGGGCCCGCACGTCCTTGGGGCCCGGCCACACCACGGCCGAGACGATCGCTGCGCTGATCGCCATCGGGATGGTGGCCAGCGCACTGACTCGCGCGGTGCGTCGTCCCGTGCTCGGCACGATCAGCGCGCGTGTGAGGATGACGAAGCACGAGTAGATCAGGCACGTGTATGCGGCCTGGCGCTGGTCCGAAGACACGACGGCGCAGAACGCGATGATCGAGTTCGCGCCCAGGGCGTAGAACACATCGAGGGCATGGAGCTGGGCGATCGTGAGCGTGCGGCGGACGAGCACCCCGCGCCACAGCACGGCCATGGTCACGAGACCGGAGGCGAACGCGATGAACACGAGGTAGTTGTTGCGCGGCTCGATCTCGGGGTAGCGCCGGTATGCCGCCCACAGGAACGCCATCAGCGCCGAGAAGCTCCAGAACATCAGCTTGTAGAGGACGGTCAGCCGGGTCTGCAGGTATGCCCGCACACCTTCGTCGCTCGCCCCCAACCTGGCTGGATCCACCACCGCTCCAGCATCGCGCCAGTGCGGTGCGCCGGTGGGAGCGTTCACGCATTTCTCACCCGGGTTCGGGCTACCATCGAGTGCGATGGCGCTGCGGCTCGGCGGTCTGGCCGATCTCGATCCGGCGGCGGTCCCGCTCCCGGCGGGCACCGAGGTGACCACACGCGTCGATCGGATCGTCGACGGCGAGCTCCGCACGCAGGGTGCCTCCGCCCGGGTGATCTCGAGCGAGGCCGACGGCGTCGACGTGGTGTTCCTCGATGGCAAGCGAGCCCGGTTCCTGCGCGACGAGGTGCTGCCGCGGAAGCTCGGCGTGGCGCGCTATGCCCTCCGGCGTGCGCTCGCGTGGGAGCAGCTGCGACCGTGTGTGGTGATCGATACCGTCGTGGGCTCGCGGGCCTGGGGTGTGGCGGAGGAGGGGTCCGATGAGGACCGGCGCGGTGTGTTCGTGTTGCCGATGCCGTGGACGACGGGCCTCGTCGACCCGCCGCTCGATCTCGCGTCGGTGGATGGCTCGCAGAGCTACTGGGAGCTCGGGAAGGCGATCCGCCAGGCGCTGCGCGCCGATCCGAACACGCTCGAGATGCTGTTCGCGGCGCCCGAGATCGTCGATCCGATGGGCGCGGAGCTGGTGGCGGCCCGCGGCGCGTTCGTCTCCCAGGAGATCTACGGGAGCTTCGGACGCTATGCGCTCTCGCAGCTCGATCGGCTCGAGCACAACCAGCGGCTCGCGGAGCACCGCGTGACCGTGATCGGCTGGCTGCGCGACGATCCCACACTCGAGCTCGGCGCCGCGGCGGAGCGGCTCGCCGATTCTGCACAGATCGCGGCGCCGACCCGGGCCGATGCGATCGCGCGCGCCCGAGACTACATCAAGCAGCTGTATCGCTCGATGTTCGATCAGGGCGCGATCGCCGCGAACGACTGGGCGTCGCTGCGCGCAGCGGCGGCCACCCAGCTCGAGCTGCCGCGGGATCTGCGGCCGAAGAATGCGTACAACCTGATCCGCCTGCTCGACATGGCGATCCGCTGGCTCGGCGGGGAGCCTCCCGAGGTCCGAGTGTCGGAGGCCCTTCGTCCGACCTTGCTCGCGATCAAGCGCGGCCAGGTCCCGATGCCGGAGGTGATGGCGCTCGCGCGCGAGCTCACGCCACGGCTCGAGGCGGCGCGCGAGGCGAGCCCGCTGCCCAGGCACCCCGACGTCGCCGCCGCCGATCGCGTGCTGCGCGTGGCACGCGAGGAAGCGGCCCGGCGCTGGATCACCCACGCGGCGGGGCCGTGGGGCGAGGGTGCACCTGTGCCACCGGAGGCTCGGTTCGATGAGTGACGTGATCAAGGATCCCTGGAGTGTCCTCAGCGCGCACCAGCAGGTGACCGCGAAGCAGTTCATCGCCGCGCGCGAGGCCGAGCGCACGCATCTCGTCGTGTACCTCTCGGGCGCGCACGCGTACGGCTTCCCGTCGCCCGACAGCGATCTCGATCTCAAGTGCGTCCACATCGCGCCCACCCAGACGCTGGTCGGGCTCGACGTGGTGGAGGACCCGGGCGATCGCATCGAGGTGATCGAGGGTGTCGAGCTCGACTACGGCTCGAACGAGCTGGCCCACGTGCTGCGTGGTGCGATCAAGGGCAACGGCAACTACCTCGAGAGGATCCTCGGCCCGCTGGTTCTCGGCGGCGATGCGGCGCTGCTCGCCGAAGCGAGGTCTGTCGTGCGGCCCGTGCTGTCCCGGCGCTGTGCGAAGCACTACGGCGGGTTTGCCACCAGCCAGCTGCGGCTGTTCGATCAGAAGCCCACCGCGAAGCGCGCGCTGTACGTGTTGCGCACCGCGGCCACCGGGGTCCACCTGCTCACGCGCGGCGAGCTCGTGATCGATCTCGAGCGGCTGCGCGATCACATCCCGAACGAGGTCGACGAGCTGCTGACGATCAAGCGCACGGGAGAGCGCTCCGAGCTCGACGCGAGCCACGCGGCCGTGTGGCGTGGCCGGCTGACCGACATGATCGACGCCGTCGACGGCGCGTGGCGCACGGCGGTGATCCCTGCGGATCCTCCGCCGACCGCGGTCGCCGCGGTGGATGCGTGGCTGCGCGACG
>JAYVRN010000312.1:0-5869 GCA_043776275.1 Myxococcales bacterium
CGTGCTGCTGCTGTGGGGCGAGAACGACGAGGTCACGCCGCTGCGCTTCGGCCAGCGGCTCGCGGCCGAGCTCGCCGATGCCGAGCTCAAGGTCTATCCGCGCTGCGGCCACCTGCCGATGGTCGAGGCGCACAACCCATCAACGCGTGATCTCGTCACCTTCCTCGCGAAGGACGCGACCAAGGACGCGACCAAGGATGCGACCACGCCGGCTCCCAACCCGAGCCCGAACAAGGACCCTCATGGCGAACCTGGATCGAGTGGAGGCAGCGGTGACGGAGGCGGTGACGCAAGCGGTGGTCGCGGCAATGGCAGCGGTGGTGGCGGCGGCGCTGACGGAGGTGGTGGTCGCGGCGCTGGCGGCGGACCCCGCAACCTCACGATCGATGAAGGCGCGGCCGGCGGCGGATCCGCATCGCTGACCGCGGCGCGGCCGCTCACGCCTCCAGCGGCGGCACCCTCGCCGTTCGACCTGCCGATCGGCGCAGATCTCGCGGCGCTCGGCGCCGAGCTCACGCCGCGCAGGTATGCGGCCGCGCGCGAGCACACGCAGGTGGTGATCCACGGCGCGCTCCGCCTCCGCGAGGCCGGCCTGTTCAACCTCGATCTCGATCGCGGCCTGGATTCGCGCGGACAGCCGGTGTTCCCGGTCCCCCTCGGCGGCGGGCAGAAGCTCGACACCGGGGACGTGCGCGCACGCACCGATCTCGCGGTCTATGCGCCCGGCGTCGGCGTGGCCGTCAAGGCGCGCGTCGACTGGCTCGACAACGTGGCCCTCGGCGGTGACCCGGAGCTGTCGAACGGCTCGCCCGCCACCAGCTATGGCCAGCGCCCGACCCAGGTCGTGGTCAAGCGCGCGTGGGGCGAGGTCCTGACGCCGCTCGGGATCCTCGCCGCGGGGCGCATGGGCTCGCAGTTCGGCCTCGGTATCACGGCGAACAGCGGCGATTGCGATGACTGCGATCGCGGGGACGCCGCCGATCGCGTCGCCTTCGTGTCTCCGCTGTTCGGTCACCTCCTCGCCGTGGCCTGGGATGTCACCTCGCGCGGCCCGTTCACGCGCAGCCGCGATGGCGGTCACGCGATCGCCCTCGAGCCCACCGACGGCGTCTCCGGCCTGACCCTCGCCATCCTCCGCACGCACTCGTCCGCGGCTCTCGCACGCCGCGCCGCGGCCGGCCGGATCACGCTCGAGTACGGCGCGTACCTCGCGCACCGCTCGCAGGATCGCGATGTGCCCGCGAGCTATCTCCCCACCGCCACGCCGCCCGCGACGTTCACCGCCGACGATCTCGTCGCCCGTGGGTTCTCGGCGACCACCACCGGCAGCTGGCTGCGGCTGACGAGCGCCGCGGTGCGGATCGAGGCGGAGCTCGCCTATGCCCATGCGCGGATCGAGCAGCCGTCGTTGATCCCGGGCACGGAGATCTCGATCCCTGTGACCTCGGATCAGCTCGGCTTCGCGCTGCAGACCGAGTGGCTGCTCGGCGCCAGCAGCCTCGGCCTCGACGGCGGCTATGCCAGCGGCGATAGCGCCCCCGGGTTCGGCGCGTTTCCCAAGCTCGGCGAGGCCGCGCCGCTGCCGGGCGCGTTCGATGGCCCGCAGGCGAACCTGCCGCGCGATCACACCGTCGACAACTTCCGGTTCAACCCGGACTTCCGGATCGATCAGATCCTGTTCCGCGAGATCATCGGCACCGTCACCGATGCGATCTACGTGCGGCCGCACGTCAAGACCACGCTGCTGTCCGCGGGCACCGGCAAGTTCGAGGCGATCGCCGCGCTGATCGCCTCGTGGGCCGTCGAGGCGACCTCCACCCCGAGCGGCGCGCGAGCGCTCGGCGTCGAGCTCGATCCCGAGCTGCGCTTCACCTCGCGCGATGGCTTCGCGATCTCCCTCGCCTACGGCCTCCTGCTGCCGGGCGCCGCGTTCGACAACACCACCCTCGATGCCACCGCCGCGCAGGCCCTCCGCGCGCGGATCTGGTTCGTGTTCTGATGAAGACCTCTCCAGCCCAGCCTCCGACCTGCGTTCCGGCCTGCGTTCCGGCCCGCGTTCCGACCTGCGTTCCGGCCTGCGTTCCGGCCCACGTTCCGGCGCTCTCGCTCGGCCTCTCGCTCGGCCTCGTCCTCTCGCTCGGCCTCGGGCTCGGCGCCTGCGATGTCAACCAGACCGTCCAGCCCGAGCCCACGCCGACGTTGCCCTCGTGCGTCCCCGATCGCGATGGCCAGATCACCGCGGCGGAGCTGCCGATCGCCTATGGCGCCACGGTCGCGTACTACGCGTCGCCCGCCGGCACCACGCGCACGATCAACACCGGCGGCACCAGCAAGCTGTGGGACCTCTCCGAGGAGCGTGCGGACGACGTGATCGTCGCGCTCGGCCCCGTGGAGCTCAAGGGCCAGTGGTTCGCGCCTCAGTTCCCGGGCGGCCAGTTCGTCGTCGACGGTGGCGGCGGCCTCGATGGCATCTACCACCAGGACGCGCAGGCGCTGTGGCTCGACGGCACTGCGTCGCACGAGCCCGCACCCGCCGCCGGCAAGACCCTCGTGCGCTATGCGCAGCCGATCGCCGTGCTGCGGCTCCCGGTCACGGATGGCGATGCGTACACCACGATCGCTCAGATCCCGGACGGCATCGTCGCCGGCCTCCCGTTCATCGGCACCGATCAGGTGGACGTCGACATCACCGGGGATGGCCGCGTCGACGTGCCGTACGTGCGGTTCTCGCCGGTGCTGCGCGCGCGCACCCTGGTCACCCGCAAGCCATCTACCGGCACGCCGGTGGTCACGCGCCGCAACGTGATCTTCCTGTTCGAGTGCTTCGGCGAGATCGCCCGCGCGGAGAGCCGCGTCGACGAGCCCGCCGCCGATTTCACGACCGCCGCCTATCTGAGGCGCTTTGCCCTGGGAGAGACACCATGATCTGGAACCTGTGGAAGAACGGCTTCAATGCGTGGGAGCAAGCCACGTCGCAGTACATGGAGAAGATGCTCTCCAATCCCGGCGTGCTCGGACCGGCCGGCGCGCTGCTGACCGCCGCGATGAAGACCAAGGCGCAGGCCGACAACGCGATGTCCAGGTGGTGGTCGATGATCGGCCTGCCCACGCGTCGCGATCAGGAGCGCTCGCTCCACAAGCTCAACCAGCTCGAGAGTCGCCTCTACGATCTCGAAGAGAAGCTCCGGAGCTAGTCATGGACGACGTCAGCCACCTGCTCGAGATCAAGGCGGCACCGCGCGCGGTGTTCGAGCGCCTCGCCACCCACCGCCACCGCGTGCGGTTCCAGGTGCGCACCGGAAGCGCGTGGGTGCCCGTGACCTGGGGGCAGTTCGCCCTGCAGATCCGCGGCGTCGCACGCTGGCTGATCGAGCACGAGGTCGAGGCGGGGGATCGGATCGCGATCTTCGCGCAGAACTCCGTGGCGTGGGCGAGCGCCGCGCTCGGCGCGCAGACCGCCGGCGCCGTGTTCGTCCCGATCTATCCGGCCTCCACGCCGGAGCAGGTCGCGTACATCCTCGAGCACGCCGAGTGTCGATTCGTGTTCGTGTCCGGCGCCGAGCAGATCGCCCGGCTCGACAAGGCGCGCGCCAAGCTGACGCACGCGATCGAGGTGGTCTCCCTCGAGGGCGCGAGCTGGCCGGCCGACGCACCGATCGGCAGCGAGAGCGGAATCCGCGCCGCGTCCGCGCGCGATGCCGCGGCCCCCACGCTGGTCGACGCGCGTCTCGGCGCGATCGATCTCGATGCCCCGGCGCAGATGCTCTACACGAGCGGCACCTCGGGCAACCCGAAGGGCGTCCCGCTCACCCACCGCAACGTCGGCGCCAATGGCGCGGACTGGATGCAGTGCAACGCGCCGCTCCTCGCCGAGGGTGATCGCGATCTGCTGTGGCTGCCGATGAGCCACATCTTCGGCTTCGGCGAGCTGTGCATCGGCAACGCGCTCGGCTACGAGACGTACCTCGCCTCGCCGCACGACGTGCTCGACCTCCTGCCCGAGATCGCGCCGCAGGTGTTCTTCAGCGTGCCCGCGTACTGGGAGAAGATCGCGCGTGCGATCCAGGCCGGCCCCAACACCGCCGAGGCGCGCAGCGATGCGCTCCGGCGCGTGACGGGCGGCAGGCTCCGGTTCTGCCTCTCGGGCGGCGCCGGCCTCAAGGTCGAGATCAAGGAGCTGCTGCACGCCTCGGGCGTGTTGATCATCGAGGGCTATGGCCTCACCGAGACCTCGCCGACCTTGACCCTGAATCGCCCCGGCGCGTTCCGGTTCGATACCGTCGGCAAGATCCTCCCATCGGTGGAGCTCAAGCTCGCCCACGACGGAGAGATCCTCGCGCGCGGCCCCAACGTGTTCGCCGGGTACTTCAAGGATCCCGCCGCCACCGCGGCCGCGTTCACCGAGGACGGCTGGTTCTGCACCGGCGATGTCGGTCGCTGGACCGAGGATGGCTTCCTGCAGATCATCGATCGCAAGAAGGACATCCTCGTCACCGCGGGCGGCAAGAACATCCCGCCCGCCAACATCGAGGCCCGCTTCGTCGACGATCCGGTGATCGAGCGAGTCGTGGTGTATGGCGATGCGCGGCCGTACCTGGTCGCCGCGATCTGGGTGCGCGCCGACAGCGATCTCCCCGCCGAGGAGCACCAGCGCCTGGTCGCCGCGCGCGTCGAGGACATCAACAAGGAGCTCGCGCGCTACGAGAGCATCAAGCGCCACTTCATCGCGGACGGACCGCTGACCGTGGAGAACGGGCTGCTCACCTCCTCGCTCAAGCTGCGCCGCAAGGCGGTGTACGAGAGGCTGCGCGATCGGTTCGAGGCGCTGTACGCATGATGCCGCCGAAGAAGTCACCGCTGGATTCGATCGCGGCGCTCCTGCGCCGGGCGCCGCGCGGCTGGGCGCCGAAGGTCGGTCAGACGCCACACACCGTGGTGTGGACCGAGAACAAGTGGCGCCTGCTCAAGTTCTCGCCGGTGACCCGCAAGTTCGCGACGCCGATCCTGATGGTGCCGTCGCTGATCAACCGCTGGTACATCCTCGATCTCGGCCCCGAGCGCTCGCTGATCGAGTGGCTGGTGGCGCAGGGCCACGAGGTGTTCTGCATCGACTGGGGCACCCCCGGCGCCGAGGATCGCTTCCTGACCTGGGACGACATCGGCGGGCGCTACCTCGGCCGCGCGCTTCGGATCGCCGCGGAGCGCTCCGGCTCGGCCCACGTGCTCGGCTATTGCCTCGGCGGCACGCTCGCCACCGCGTACGTGGCCGCGTTCCCCGAGCGCGTCGCCTCACTGACCGCGCTCGCCGCGCCGATCGACTTCGCGCACGGCGGGATCATGGCGCTGTGGACCAACGTGCCCACGTTCGATGTCGCGACGTTGATCTCGGCGTTCGGCAACGTGCCGCACCAGCTGATGCAGGCGTCCTTCAGCATGCTGCGGCCCACGCTCAAGGCGTCCAAGGCCGTGGCCGTGCTCGATCGCGCCTGGGATGACGAGTTCCTCGATGGCTTCCTCGCGACCGAGCACTGGGGTGGCGACAACGTCTCGTTCCCGGGCGCCTGCTACGAGCGGTACATCGAGGAGCTGTACCGGCAGAATCGCCTGATCCGCGGCGAGTTCGCCGTGCTCGGGCAGCGCGCGGAGCTCTCGCGGGTCACGTGCCCCGTGCTCGCGATCGCGTTCACCGACGATCACATCGTCCCGGTCGCCTGCGCGCAGCCGCTGATCGATCTGGTCGGCGCCAAGGACAAGCAGATCCTCGTCGATCGCGGCGGCCATGTCGGCGCCGTGGTCTCGCGCAAGGCGGCGACCCGGCTGTGGCCCGCGCTCAGCACGTTCTGGGCGCAGCGCGACAGCTGAGCCGACC
>JAYVRN010000313.1:0-5869 GCA_043776275.1 Myxococcales bacterium
GAATCCCGAGGTCTGCTGCGTCACCTTCGAGGATTGCAACTCGCTCGGGATTTCGGACCAGCGTCCATGCTCGAGCGATCTAGCCTGTGTCAACCACGAGTGCGTCGTGCCTCCGCCCGGTTGCCTCACTGACCAGGACTGCACGAGCAGCGCGTCGCATTGCGCCAGCGATAGCGTCTGTGTCGAGTGTGTCGAACCGAATCAGTGTCCGATGAGCGCACCGAACTGCTCACCCGATCGCACGTGCGTCGAGTGCGTGACCTCGGACCAGTGCCCGAGCTCTGCGCCGGTCTGTGACCGGTCTCCACACACGCCTGCCAAGCCTGCACGAAGGACGACGATTGCGCGTCGTCGGTGTGCGATCAGAACCAGGGCGTGTGCATCGCAGAAGCCGAGATCGTGTTCGCGTCCTCGACCGGTCCGGACATCGGCTCCTGTACCAGGGCGGCGCCTTGCTCTCTCGACCGTGCGGTGGCCATCACCACCGGCGTGCGGCGGACCGTCAAGCTCCAACCTGGAAGCTACAGCACCTCGCTGGTGCTCTCTGACAAGACGATCACGTTCGACGGGCCCGGCGCGATCGTGAACAGCGCGACCACGCCGTTTCGGATCAACGGCAATTCGATCGTCAAGCTCGTCGGCCTCACGGTGATCGCCTCGACGGGGAATTCGGCGGTTCGGTGTGATAGCGCGTCAAGCAGCCTCGAGCTAGACCAGGCCTTGATCGATGCCTACACGGGGTCTGTGCTCACAAATCCGTGCGTCCTGAAGATCACCAGGAGCCGGATCCGAGGCCGAGACAACACGGCCTTTGTCATCGTGGCCGGCCCATCGACGCAAGCCACGATCGACCGGTCCATCATCGATGGTGGCAACGGCATCGTGGCTGGCGCGGGTGCGCTCGTCCGAATCACGAACAGCCTGATCGTCAATCAGACGGGTGCCGATGGCGCGTTCAGCTACAAGATTTTCACGACCACACCTGGTGCGGTGTTCGTCTCGTTCTCCACGATCGTCAACTCGCTGGTCAACTGCAACGATACGGGGTCATGTGGCGCAACCCCTGCGGGGCTGTGCTTGGACAGCTCGGTGGTCTTCAACGGAGCCGCTGCAGCTCCTGCAAATACGGTGACTGGGCCAGGCTGTAACTCGGTCTACTCCATCGTCTTCCCGCAGCAGACTGCGCTGTCCGGTAGCAACAACCAGATCGGGATCGACCCCAAGCTCGCGGATCCCACGAACTCTGACTTCCACCTGAGAACAGGGAGCCCAGCGATCGACGCCACAAACCCAGCGTCGACGAATCCGGTCGACTTCGATGGCATCGCTCGCCCACAGGGCCTCCACGGTGACGTGGGCGCGTTCGAACATCCCTAGGATCAGCCGTTGAGTTACCGTCCCTCGGTGGCGGATCAACCGACGAGCAAGGGGCCGTTCTACAGCACGCTGTACTTCCGCGTGCTCGTCGCGATCGCGCTCGGCGTGATGCTCGGCGTGTTCGCGCCCGAGATCGCCGTCAAGATGCGGCCGCTCGGCGATGCGTTCATCAAGCTCGTCAAGATGACGATCGCGCCGCTGATCTTCTGCACCGTCGTCGTCGGCATCGGCTCGATGAAGAGCATGAAGGCGGTGGGCAAGACGGGTGGGCTGGCGATCCTGTACTTCGAGATCGCGAGCACGGTGGCGCTGGTGATCGGCCTCGTGGTCGTGAACCTCGTCGGCCCCGGGGTCGGGATGAACATCGATCCCAGCAAGCTCGATGCCTCCGCGGTCGCGCAGTACTCGGGGCCCGGGAAGATCAAGGGCACCGTCGAGTTCCTGCTCGACATCATCCCGGATGCGTTCGTCGGTGCGTTCGCGCGCGGCGAGCTGTTGCCCGTGCTGCTGCTGGCGATCCTGTTCGGGTTCGCGCTGCACCAGACCGGGGAGCGCGGGAAGCCCGTGCTCGAGCTGATCGATCGGCTCGGGCACGTGGTGTTCGGCCTCGTCGCGATCATCATGAAGGCGGCGCCGATCGGTGCGTTCGGTGCGATGGCGTTCACGATCGGCGCGTACGGGCTCTCGACCCTGGCGTCGCTCGCCGAGCTGATGGCGTGCTTCTACGGGACCTGCCTGATCTTCATCCTCGGCGTGCTCGGCGGCGTGGCGTACTTCCACGGGTTCTCGATCCTGAAGTACCTCCGATACATCCGCGAGGAGCTGTTCATCGTGCTCGGTACCTCGTCGTCGGAGTCCGCGCTGCCCCGGATGATGACCAAGCTCGAGAACCTCGGCGCGAGCAAGCCGGTGGTCGGGCTCGTGGTCCCCGCCGGGTATTCGTTCAACCTCGATGGCACGTCGATCTATCTGACGATGGCGGCGGTGTTCATCGCCCAGGCGACCAACACCCCGCTCGACCTCGAGCATCAGGTCGCGCTGCTCGGGATCCTGCTCCTGACCTCGAAGGGCGCCGCCGGCGTCACCGGGAGCGGGTTCGTGGTGCTCGCCGCCACGCTCGGTGCGGTGGGCCACGTACCGGTCGCCGGGCTCGCGATCATCCTCGGCATCGATCGCTTCATGTCCGAGGCCCGCGCGATCACCAACGTGATCGGCAACGGGGTCGCGACGATCGTCGTCGCGAAGTGGTGCGGCGAGCTCGACGAGAACATCCTCCACGAGCAGCTCGACCGCGGACCGCCGGCCTGAGCGCGCCTGAGCTTCAGAGCTGCCCGACGAGGTTGAGCGTCGCCGCGCCCTCGCCGAGCCCCACACCCACGGACCAGGTCGGGGCTTCGCGGCGGTAGAGGTGCCAGCTCCGCCGCGGCATCGTGTACGCGCTGAGCGGGCCCACCGGGAAGCTCATCAGGAACGAGATGGCGCCGACCTTGAACGAGCGGCGATGCCACAGCAGCAGCGCCCCCGAGACGTTGAGCGCGAAGCCACCGAGGTGGGTCAGCCAGAACGTGCGGCGCTCCTTGTTGGCGGTCGTGGCGAGCGCCTCGCGCAACGCGGCGAGCTCGACGCAGCGATCGGCACTGGGCGCCGGGATCGAGACCCGCAGGGGCAACACCAGGCGAGAGGCCGCGCCGATCGTCGCCTTCGCCGCCCCCACGTACATGGTCTCCTTGTAGTCCTGATCGAACGTGCCGAACGGCTTGGTCTCGGTCACCGCGAGCGTGGCCTGTAGCACCGCGGCGCCGCCGAACGCGATCGCCCAGCCGGTGTTCCACCTGTGCACGCCGGTGGCGGCCTCCTCGAGGTGAGCGCGCAGGCGATCGGCATCCTGCGCACACTCGGCCTCGGCGCGCGGCGCAGCGGCCAGCACGACGAGCGCCACGACCGCGACGACGAGCGATCTCACGTGGGGATCGGCTGGTTGATCACGAGCCAGTACAGCCCGAGCTGACGCACGGCCTCGACGAACTGGGTGAAGTCCACCGGCTTGCGCACGTAGCTGTTCGCACCGAGGCCATAGCTCGTGACGACGTCCTGCTCCTGGATCGACGAGGTCAGCACCACGACGGGCAGCAGCTTGGTGCGGTCATCGGCGCGGATCGCGCGCAGCACCTCGAGACCATCGATCTTGGGGAGCTTGAGATCGAGCAGGATCACCTGCGGATTCTCCTCGGCCCGGTCCGCGTGAGCGCCGCGCCGGAACAGCCAATCGAGCGCCTCGGCGCCATCCCGCACCACCACCACCGGGTTGAGGATGTTGCTCTTCTTGAGCGCACGCAGCGTGAGCTCCTCGTCGTTGACGTTGTCCTCGACCAGCAGGATCACACGCTCGCTCATTCGGCCTCCGTGCCCAGGGTGAAGTAGAACGTGGCACCGCGTCCGAGCTGGCCCTCGGCGGCGACCTGCCCGCGATGACGATGGACGATGCGCGCGACGGTGACAAGCCCGATCCCGGTCCCCGGGAACTCGGCCTCGGTGTGCAGCCGCTGGAACACCCCGAACAGCTTGCTGGCGTACTGCATGTCGAACCCGGCACCGTTGTCACGCACCACGATGGTCCGGAGGCCGTCGCGGTCCATCGTGGAGAGCTCGATCCGAGGCTTTGCGACCTGGGACGTGAACTTCCACGCATTGCCCAGCAGGTTGTCGAGGGCGATCGCCAGCATCCGGGGATCCCCGTGGACCGTGATCCCCGGCTGGATCACCACCTCCACCTCGCGGGAAGGATCGAGCCGCTGCAGGGAGGTCACGCTGGTCTGCGCAAGCGCGCTGAGATCCACGCTCCGTGCCGTGAGCTCCACGCTGGTCACCTTCGAGAGGGCGAGCAGGTCATCGATCAACATCGCCATCCGCTGCGCGGACTCGCGCACGCGGGTGAGATAGCGGCGCCCCGTGTCGTCGAGCTTGTCGGCGTACTCCTCGAGCAGCGCCTGGCTGAACCCATCGATCCCGCGGAGCGGCGCGCGGAGATCGTGGGCCACCGAGTAGCTGAACGTCTCGAGCTCCTTGCTCGCGCGCTCGGCGATCTCGGTCGCGTGGCGCAGCTCCGAATCTGCGCGCTTGCGATCCGTGATGTCCTGCGAGATCCCGAGCAAGTAGATCGGGGCGCCGTCCTCGTCGAGGATCGGCACCTTCTTCGTGTGCAACCACCGCGGCCCACTCGCGGTCTGGATCGGCTCCTCGAAGATCTCGACGAGCGCCCTGCCCGCGAGGGTCTCGCGGTCCTTGGCCTGGAAGAACTCGGCCTCGCTGGCCGGGAACAGGTCGTAGTCCGTCTTTCCGATCAGATCCGCTCGCGAGACGCCGAGCAGCTCCTCTCCGGCGCGATTGAACCGGGTGAACGCCAGGCGGTCGGCGTCCTTCACGAACACCATGTCCGGGATGTGCTCGATCATCGTATCGAGAAAGCGGGTCGCGCGGACCGCCTCGTCCTTGGCCGCGTGCATCGCCTCGCTCTCGCGCAGCTGCTCCACCATGCGAGCATTCGAGATCGCGAGCCCGGCGTGGTTCGCGAGGTCCTGGACCAGCTCGCAATCGAAGTCGTCGAGTGGGCGGCGCTCCGGCCGATGGCGGAGCACGTTGAGCACGCCGACCGCCTCACCGCGCACACGCATCGCACAGGTGAGAGAGCCGCGCACGCCGAGCCTCACGAACGCCTCGTGCATCGGCGCTGAGACGTGGGGACGGATCTGTTCGAGATCGATGCGCGGGGTCAGCCGCGCCACGCCGGTGGTCATCACCCCTCGCGCGCGGTGGCCTTCGGGTCCGAGCCGGCCGGTGAACAGCTGCGAGAGCTGCGCGACGACGTCCGGATCGCCGTCGTAGATCGCGGCGGCTGCGAGATCATCCGCGTCCTCGCGGAGGAACACGATGCAGCTGTCACCGACGACCTCGGCGACGTTCTTCGCCACGGTGTGGAGAAGCCGGTGGAGATCGGGGGTGGCTTCGCTGAATGCGCCGATCGCATGAGACAGCAGCCGCATGCCACTCCGAAGCCGCTCCACCTCCCCAGGCATCTCGGCGACTGTAACGCGGAAGCCAGCCTTCAAAGCGCGACGTCCCGCGAGAACTTCGAATTCTCGCGGGACGCGCTAGGTCACGACGTTCACGACTCTGCGGGCGGTTCGAACAGGACGCTGATGCGGAATGCCAGCTCGGGGACGCGGCGTCGGGACACCTCGGCGGCCACCTCCTCGCGAAGCTCGGGGCCGGCCTCGTGCAGACGCGCGAGCGCTGCCTCGGGGTCGATCCCATCGCGAGATGGCCCCATGGTCACCAGAACACGCGCGGCACTCGGCGCCGGCGTCACCGACGCGAGGACGAGCCCGTCGATCAAAGGATCGTCGAGGTCGGCCAGCGCATAGGTGAGAGCATCAAAGACCTGTCGACACACCTGCAGATCCTTGTGGCCACGATGGCCACGCGAATCCCGATG
>JAYVRN010000314.1:0-5867 GCA_043776275.1 Myxococcales bacterium
AAGCTCTCGCTCGATCGCGCTCGTGCGATCTCCGCATACTTCAAGAAGCACGGGCTCGCGCTGCCGATCGCCTTCGCCGGGTTCGGCGAGGACGTGCTCAAGGTCAAGACTGCCGACAACACCGACGAGCGCGCCAATCGCCGCGTCGACTACGTGCTCGGGCCCGAGGGTGCGGCGCCGCCGTTCAAGGGCGCGTACCTCAAGGCCAAGGTCGGCTGGCAGATGGCGCGCTGATCGGCGTGTCGTCCTCGGCCAGCGGGGTGTAGCCGCCGCTTCACGCTCGCGACGAGGATCGGCAACCGCGCGGCCTCAGAATGGCCGTGCGCGCGTGGTCTCCCCATTGCACCATCGTCGGTGGACATGCGCTTCGTCCTCGTCCTGGTGGCTGCGCTGGTGATCCGCAGCACCCCGGCGGGCGCGGATTGCCAGGCTGTCGCGGAGCTCCACGAGCCCCGCCCGGGCCGCACCGACATCGCGCTCGGCGCAGGTGCGGGGATCTCCCGGGACCTCGCGCTCGCCAACGGCGCGCTGGTCTGGACATCGGGGCGCGACGTGTGGTGGCTCGGCGATGGTGGGCGTGGCTGCCTCGCGCGGATCGCGACGTTGCCGTCCGGGCCGTCCGGGATCCGGGGCTCCGCGCGCGTGGCCGTCGCGGGCGATCAGCTCGTCGAGGTCACCCAGACCGCGAAGGCCCTGCCCGAGACGCCGCAGACCTTCCTGGTCCACGACGGCTTCCTCTACACGACCGTGTTTCGCGGCGACACGATCTACAAGATTGCGCTCGCCACCGGCCGGATCGGCACGTTCGCCAAGCTCCCCGCGCAGAGCGGGCGCAACGGCATCTCCCTCGCACAGCACGGTGAGCTGCTGTTCGTGGCGAGCTATGGCCAGCGCTGGCTCGGCGAGCTCCCGTTCTCGACCGGCGTGCTCCGCGTGATCGCGCGCGGGTTCTCCACTGGGCCCACCGCCCTCGCCGTGGACGACGGACATGCCTACGTCTACTGCGAGAGCACGCGCCGCTCCACGGGCTCGCTCCAGAGCGTGGCCCTCGCCACCGGCAAGGCCAGCGTGCTCGCCACCAACCTCATCAACAGCGATGGCGTCCTGCTCGACGATGCGTGGCTCTATCTGAGGACCCTCGCGCGCGGCGCCGTTCAGCTCGTGCGCGTTCGCGCGGATGGTTCGAGCGGCGTGGAGCTGGTGGAGAGCGGGTTGCCCGCCGGTGCGCGCCCCGTGGCGGCCGATGCCGAGGCGATCTATCTCGATGCCCGTGGACAGATCGTGCGTCTCGACAAGCAGCAGCTCACCGCACGCGACCGCTGAGTCAGCGATGGGCTGGCTTCGCAGCCGTGCGTGACACGCACTCGGCGAACGGCTGACAGCCCTCGACACTCCAGCACGCGATCACGGAGTCGGTGTAGTGGAGATCTCCGTTGCAGTTGCTCTGGTGCATGGTCTTCGCCAGGTCGCCGTCGGACCGGTTCGCACGAATCTCGTCGTCGATCTTCCTGGCGAACTCGGGATCCGACGCCCGGTCACCGGTCACGGCGTGGAGGATCGTGATCATCAGCTCGTCGACGCAGGGCAGGGCGCGCGGTGCGACCGCAGCGCACTTCTGCTCGTCGGTCATCGCGCGATACGCTTGCGGATCAGGCGGGGCGGCCGGTTTGCTGCTGCACGCAGCGGTCACCACGAACAGCACGATGGCGAGGCGAGGGTGCACGCGACGAACGTACGCCAGTTCCGGGTCACACCGCGGGGGAATCGGGGTGGCGGATCGTCAGCACCGGGACGGGGCTCGTCCGCACCAGCCGCTCGGCGACGCTCCCCGCGATCAATCGGCGTAGCCCCGTGCGCCCGTGGGTACCCATCACGATCACGTCCACCGGATGATCGGCGACGTATCCGCGGATCTCGTCGACCGGCACGCCGCTGCGCACGACGATGTCCACCGCGAAGCCCTCCGCCTCGAGCCGCGCCGCGCGCTCGCGAAGCTCGGCCTCGGCGGTCTCGGTGTAGTAGCGCAACACGCTGACCGGGGTGTTGGAGCCCGGCCGCGCCATCAACGTGGTCTCGTGACCGAAGTGCGGCAACAGCTCGACGACGTGGAGCAGCACGAGCCGCGCACCGTGGACCTTCGCCTCCAGGCAAGCGATCTGGGTCGCATGCTCGGCGGATTCGGAGAAGTCGTACGGCACCAGGATGACCTTCCACACCATGCGTGCAGCATGCAACGTCGCCGAAGCGTTCGGCAACGTCTGTGGTCCATGCCCGCTTGGTACCCGAGCTGTGACCGACCAGAGCGCAACGGTTGCGCGAAATCGCGCCCAGATCCTGGCAACGTCAGCTGCTCGACGACGATGCCATCCCGAGCCGCACCACGCTGCGTACGGGATGGCCGGCCGCCCACGCTCGGTCGACCAGCTCATCGATGCGTCCACCTCCGAGCCGCGCCACCACGGTCAACCCATCCGGGCCATCGAGCACGAGCACGCTCAGCACGCGCATCGCGAGCTTCGGTGCATGCTCGGCGAGGAACCGCACCACGGCGTTGGTGTCTCGCGTGCCGATCGTGATCCGCGCACCGGGCCCAGCGATCGAGACGCTCGAGATCAGGGCGCGCATCACATCGGACTCGGTCAGCACGCCAACCAGCCGCCGTCCGTCCTCGGCGACCAGGACCGCACCGATCTTCCGCTCGACCATCACGCGCGCGGCATCCTCCAGCGGCAACGTCGCCTCGACTGTGACGAGCCGCGTGCTCATCACGCAGGCCACCGGCGCACGCATCGACGCATCGTCGCGGGCGACCGCCGAGAACGGATCGAGCCCGGTCGCCGCGGCGCGCAGGAGATCGGACTTCGTGATCACGCCTACCAGCTGCCCGCGGTCGATCACGGGGAGGTGGCGGATCCGATGCGTCCCCATCAGCTGACCGGCCTCGGCCATGCTCGTCTCGGGCGAGACGACGATGGGGTGCTTGGTCATCCAGGTGTCGACGATCACGACCTTCCCCTGGATCCATCGACCGGATCGCCCGAGCGTCGAGAGTGGTCCGGTGGCTTAGCCGGCGCCTCGAGTAGCCACCACGATCTGCCTGCTCGTAACTGCGCGAGATGATTGCAGGCTCGGTGACGCCATCGTCGCAGCCGCAGGCCCGCGAGTTGCTTTGCCGCACAGCGCCATGCGCGCACGTCCACTCGCCGTCGTTCTCGGTCTCGGTCTGTTCGTCACGGCTGCCCCGGCCTGTGTCTCGGAGGACAAGGATCCCGAGGAGGAGGCGCCGCCGGATGGCAGCAAGGACGACTCGTTCGCCAAGCCGATCGATCACGGGACCATCGCGTTCGGGGTACCGGCCGCCTCGGCCCTGACCGCCGCGGAGCACTTCCATGCATGGACGTTCGAGCTGACCGGTGATGCGAAGGTCGATCTCGCCACCAGCTACGCGGTGCTCGGGCAGCGCAAGACCGACACCGTGCTCTACCTCTACAAGGAGAGCGCGGCGGGCTGGGGTTCGTACCTGTTCCGCAACGACGACGTGGGCAGCTCCGTGTACTCGAAGCTGTCGCGCACGTTCGGCGCCGGCCGCTATCGCGCGCTGGTCAAGGGGCACCTCGCGGCGACGACGGGCAAGTTCAAGCTCACCGTGGGGTGCACGGGCGATGGCTGCGCTCCGCCGCCGAGCTGTCTGTTTGGCTCGACGTACGGCGACATCTCGACCAGCCCGGCCCTGCACATCGACTTCACGCAGACGATCACCGCCGCCACCCTGGCGACCTACAGCGACGAGCAGAAGCGCCGCCTCGTGGTGGCCGTGCAGCAATCGGCGCATACCGACGTGATGACGCCCGAGGAGGCCGTGGCGGCCGTCGATCAGGGCGAGGTCAACCTCAACTACGTCAGCGAACCCGCGAGCCGTCGTCAGTTCGCCGCGTACGAGTACGGCGCCGGCGACAACTCGTACGGCGCGATCTTCGACAACGCGAGCGGCGCGCTCGTGACCTCGATCCACGACGGCGATCTCGAAGGCTGCACCGTGCACCGCGAGACCTGCGAACTCCCCGAGGACTACCAGGCGATGAAGTCGGATCCGGCGTTCACGCACGGTGCGAACCGAGTCGTCACCGCGGCGAGCCAGCTGTCGAGCACCGAGCGCGCGCAGGCCGACGTCACGCTCAAGCGGATCTACGGACCGACCACGACGGTCGAGCAGGGCCTCGGTCTCGCGGATTTGGATCAGATCAACGTGCAGACCTATCGGCACACGGCGTCGGGGCGTGACCTCACCGTGATCGAGCTCGGCGCTGGCGACACCTCGGTCGGCACCATCTTCTATGGCGCGACGACGCAGCGGGCCGGGCAGATCGAGGATCTGTTCATCACGGGCTGCACGCTGTTCGCACCGCGGTGACGTCCAAGGATCCCGGCGCGTTCGGCCCGAGTCCTACGGCGCTCGAACTTCGAGCGTGATCCGAACCTCGCCGGTGAGCGGCGGGCCGGCCGGGCAGGGCGTGCGGATCGTCTTGAGCTTCTTGGTCACGCAGGCGCGCTCGTCGGGGTGGAGCATGCCTTTGAGATCGCCGATCGTGACCTTGGTGACGCTCCCGGTGTTGTCGAACTCCAGCGTGGCGTTGACCTCGTCTGCCGCGGTCTCCACGGTGCGGCCGACGAAGCATGGTGCGATCGAATCGGACTCGCGCAGGATCCACGGCGCCGTACCGCGCGGGCGGTACTCGTTCCCACCGATCAGTGACGCGGAGAGCCGCTTGCCGTTCTTGGTGGTCTCGTCGCCGGCGCGCGGCTGCCCGGGGTACTGCACGTAGCTGCGCTTGGCCGTGGGGCGCTCGAGCTTCTTGGCCGCCGCACAGGCGCAGGCGTTGATCTGGGCGTCGTACTCGGCGACGTAGTTCGGCGCACCGGCGGTCTCGCAGGTGATCGTGCCGTCGTCGGCGCGGTCGAGCATCAGGACGATCAAGCGATCCATCGCGCCACAGGCGAGCACCTCGGCCGCGGCGCGCCCCGGGACCAGCGCGGCATCGTCGAAGTACCAGTCGGCGGCTGTAGCCGCGCGCGGGACGCCGGCGACACGGACGGGGTTGTTGAGGTGGCCGTACCGCTCGTGCCCACCGTTGTCGACCACGGTGGGCAGCCGGCGCACCAGCTCCTGCTCCCAGGGCTGGGCTGGATCGAACGGCGCCGAATAGAACTCGGTGCCGAGGGCGAACAGCTTGATCTCGAGCTGCATCGTGCAGCTATCCTCGCAATCGACGCGCGCCACGATCGAGCCTTCGGCGCCGGTCGGGACGATCCATCGCTCGATCGCGTAGGCCCGCTCGAGCGCCGGCCCGCAGGTCTTGCCCGTGGTCGGGTCGAGCCCGGCGGCGGCCTTGCGGAGCTTGGCTTCGACGACGTCCGGCGGGAGGATGACCAGCCCCGCAGCGGTGGCCCACTCCGCGATCCGACCCTGCGCACGGAGCCGCTCACTCGCCGAGAGCCGGAGCGAGGTGAAGTCCTCGATGATCAGGGCCCGCTTTCCGACCGCGGCGACCAGCTCCGGCGTCAGCCCCGAGCTCGCCCTCGCGATCGGCGTGACCGTGGTCGTGGTCGTGGTCGTGGTCGTGGCGGAATTGCTGGGTGGTGGATCCGTGGACAGCGTCGGGAGATCGCGCGGCACGGCGGGCTTCGATCCACATGCCGCCACGAGGGCGCACGCGAGCCACAGCGGAGCGCGGGGGGACATCATCCGACGGTGCGGTTGCGGCCGGAGCGCTTGGCTTCGTAGAGGTTCGCGTCCGCGCGCCCGATCAGGTCGGTGGCCGTGCCGGGTGCCGCGTGATCCACGAGCGCGAGGCCGAGGCTGATCGTGC
>JAYVRN010000315.1:0-22396 GCA_043776275.1 Myxococcales bacterium
CGGCGTGATGCGCATGTACGAGAGGCCGTGCCCTTGCTCCGCGCGCACGTCGACAGCCCCGGGGACACGCCGCACGACCGCGGCGATGCGCTGTGCGACGCGCTGGAGCTCGACCAGGTCGGGCCCGTAGATCTCGATCGCGATGTCGGACTTGACGCCCGCGACCAGCTCGTTGGTGCGCATCTCGATCGGTTGCGACAGGCCGATCGATAGCTCCGGTACGTTCTGTTCCATCGCCTCGGCCACGGCCGCCGCGACGTCTTCTTTCACCATGCCCTTGCGCCACTGGCTCGTCGGCTTGAGCTGGATGTAGACGTCCGTCTGCTCGATCCCCATCGGATCGTTCGCGAGGTCGGGTGCGCCCGTCTTCGACACGACATGCGCGACTTCGGGGACCTCGAGGATGGCCACCTGAAGTCGCCGATCTGTGGCGATCGACTCGGAGAGCGCGACGCCAGGCAGCCGGCGGGCCTCGACGAGCACGTCGCCCTCGTCGAGCTTCGGCACGAACTCGGCGCCGACGCGGCGTCCGACGAACACCGCGACCGCCAGCACGAGCACGCCGCATCCGAGCGCGATCGCGCGCTTGCGCATCGCGGCTCCGAGTGCCGGGTGATACAGCCGATGCATCGCCCGCATCAGCAGGGTCTCGCGTTCGTGGCCACCGCGCAGGATGAGGCTCGCGAGCACCGGCACGAGCGTGATCGTCGCGAGGAACGCGCCGCCGAGCGCGAACAGCACCGTCGTGGCCATCGGGTGGAACAGCTTTCCTTCGATGCCACCGAGCCCGAGGATCGGGATGTAGACGATCGCGATGATCAGCTGGCCGAACAGGCTCGCCGAAAGCATCTCGGTCGCAGCCCCCTCGACGACCTTGGTGCGCTCTTCGCCCGTCAGCTCGCGCGCGGCCTTTTGCCGGGCCTCGGCGAGTCGCCGCACGGCGTTCTCGACCACGATCACGGCTCCATCGACGATCAGGCCGAAATCGATCGCTCCGAGACTCATCAGATTCCCTGACGAGCCCCTCGCGTTCATGAGCAGCAATGCGAACAGCATCGCCAGCGGGATCACGAGCGCGACGATCGCCCCCGCTCGCAGGTTCCCGAGCAGGAACACCAGGACGAGGATCACGAGCACGGCACCCTCGGCCAGGTTCTTCGCCACGGTCTGGATCGTGCGGTCGACGAGCGCCGATCGATCGTAGAACGGCTCGATGCGAATGCCGCGCGGCAACGCAGGCGACAGCTCCGTGATCTTCTCCTTCACCGCCTCGGTGACCGTGCGCGAGTTGGCGCCCATCAGCATCATCACGACGCCGACCGTCACCTCGCCGCGCCCGTCGATCGACGCCGCGCCGCGCCGCAACGCTGAGCCCATCTCGACCCGGCTCGCGACCCGGCCGATCGTCACGGGTACGCCGTCTCCGCTCGTTCCTACGACCACGGTGCGCAGGTCGTCGATCGTCTGGATCAAGCCGAGGGAGCCGACCACGAGTTGTTCGCGCCCGTGTTCCAGGTAGCCGCCGCCCGCGTTGCCGTTCGCCTGCTCGATCGCCGACACGACGTCCAAGACGCTGATGCCCGAGGCTTGGAGACGGCGTGCATCGAGCGCGACCTCGTATTGCTTGGTCTCACCGCCGAAGCTGTTGACCTCGACGACGCCGGGCACCATACGCAGCTGGGGCGCGATGTACCAGTCGAGCGTCTCCTTCAGCTCCCGGGACGACTTGCTCTCCCCACGGACGACGAACTGATAGATCTCCCCGAGTCCCGTCGAGATCGGGCCCATCTCCGGTGTTCCGTACTCGCGCGGCACCGCGTCCTCGGCCTCGCGCATACGTTCGGAGACGAGCTGTCGCGCGAAGTAGATGTCGGTCCCGTCCTCGAATGCGACCGTGACGACCGAGATCCCGTACTTCGACATCGAGCGGATCTCGGTGGTCTTCGGGATGCCGGCCATCGCACGCTCGACGGGCACCGAGACGTACTGCTCGACCTCGACCGGCGAGAGGGCGGGCGCGGTCGTGATGATCTGGATCTGGACGTTCGTGACGTCGGGCACCGCATCGATCGGAAGCCGGAGTGCGGCTCGCACCCCGAATCCGATCAGCACGAGGAACCCGATGATGACGAGCATCCGATTGCGGAGCGACCAGCCGAGGATGGCTCTGATGATGGCCATCTCAGTCCTCCTCGCCGAAGGTCGACTTGAGCGCGAGGCTCTTCAGCGTGAACAACCCGGCCGTCGCGACGCGGTCGCCTTGCTTGAGTCCCTTCGTGATCTCGACCTTTCCGTCGGTCGTATGGCCCAGCTCGACCGTGCGAACCTCGAACTCGCGCTTGCCGAGCTCGACGAACACCACCGGGCGATCGTCGATCTTGGTCACCGCGTCACGCGGCACGACGGGCAGCGGCGGCATCGTTCCCGGATCCGGGATCACGACCACGACGCTGCCGAACAGGCCGATCTTGAGACGCGCGTCCTTGTCGGCGATCGCGATGCGCGAGAGCACCGCGCGCGCGATCGGCTCGACCTGGCGCCCGATCGTGATCACCTTGCCGGGAAATACGACGTCCGGATATGCGTCGAGCCGGACCTCGGCGTCCGCGCCCTCGTGCACTCTCGAGAGGTCATTCTCGAACAGCCGCGCGAGGAACAGCGCCTGGTCCAGATCGACGATCTCCGCAACGACATGGTCGGCGCCGACCGGCTGACCCACGACGCCGTCGCGCTTCATGACGACCCCGGCAAACGGTGCGCGGATCTGGAGCCGCGCCGTAGCGCCTCCACCGCCGCCGATACTCGCGAGCGTCTGCCGCGCTGCTGCGACGTCCGCGTCGAGCACACTCGCCTCCGCTCGGGCCGTCTCGAGATCTTGCGCCGACGCGGTTCCGGCATCGAGCAGCTTCGCGAGCCGTTCGACCCGCTTGTGCGCCGCGTCCGCGCGCGTACTCGTGGACGTCAGCTCTGCGCGAATGCGAGCGACCTCGCTCGACTCGATCGATGCGAGGACATCGCCCGCGGCGACGCGCTGGCCCTCCTGGAACTTGACCTCCACGAGCCGACCCGCAACGCGAACGGAGACCTTCGCCATGTGGTCGGGGTTCGCGGCGACCTCGCCGGTCAGTTCGACCGTGGCGGGTAGCGCGGCCATCTCGACCACCGCGACCAGGACTCCGGCATCTTTCTCGACGCGCTCGGAGAGCGTGACGCGTTGTGCGGCCCCGGTCTTCTCGACCGCCGCGGGCTTCGGCTCGTCGCTCGGGCTTGAACTGTTGCCGCATGCAGCGACGCACGCGCTCGCGATCAGGAGCCTCATGGCTTCACCTCGATGGTGGTCGCGAGTGCCAGGTCGGCCCAGGCGTTGACGAGCGCGAGGCGCGCGTCGAGAAAGGAGATGCGCGATGCGATCAGATCGCGTTGCGTGGTGGTCAGCTCGACGAAGTCGAGGCCGCCCCTCGCGAAGGCGTCCTGCGCGGCGGCGAGGTTCTCGTCGAGCCTCTCCGTGACCGCTCGATCGAACCCCGCGACCGCAGCGCCGGCGCGCTGGTAGTTGTCGATGGCGAGCCGCACGGCGCGCTCGATCTCGACGCGTGCGTAGCTGCGCTCCGCCTCTGCGAGTTTGGCGCCGATGCGCGCGGCGGCCCGTTCGCCCTCGTTGCGATTGCGGACGGCGAGCGGGATCGAGATCGAGGCGATCACCGCGTGCGATCCATCGGGATCCGGCGCGTATGCGTAGCCGAGGCCGAGCGTCAGATCCGGTGTGCCGCGAGCGTCCGCGTCGGCGATCTGGGCCTTCGCGATGTTCGCGAGGTTGTCGCTCGTCGCGATCTCGGGATGGTCGCGCAGCGCGCGCGCGACGAGCTCGTCGACCTTCATGGCGAGTGCCGGCGTGTCGACCACGGCGCCGGTGGGATCGAGTTGCTCGTTCGGACCCGCGCCGATCGCGCTGGCGAGCGCGGCACGTGCTGCGGCGTACTCGGCCTCCGCGGTGATCCGCTCCTGCGTCGCGCGCCCGGCCTCCGCGATCACGACGTTCACGCGCAACTTCGTCGTCCCACCCGCCTGTGCGGTCTTCTGCATGGCGGCGGCGAGCGCAGTCGCGAGCTTCTCGACCTCGCGTCTCGTCTCCAGCCGATCGCGAACGACGAGAGCGCTCTCGAATGCCCGCCAGGTCTCGACGCGTGCACGGATCAGCTCGATGCGCCTTGCGATGTCGCTACCGCGGGTCTGTGCCTCGGCCACGGCGATCCGCGCGGCGCGCTTGCCGCCGCGCTCGATCGTCTGCGCGATGCCGATCTGAAACTGGATCGACGCAGCCCCGGAGCCGAACCGCGGGCCGCCGCCACCGGACAGCTCGGGGTTGTAGAGCGGCAACGCAGCGCCGCGTCCGCGAGCGCGCGCGGCATCAGCGTCGAGGGTCGTGATCTCGATGCTCGGCCGGCGGGCCGCGCGTTCGAGGGCTTGGTCGATCGTGATCGGTTCTGCGCGCGTGGCTGTTGCGAGACCTAGCAAGGTCCCGACAACGGCGAGCGCCGTGGTCGTCTTGTACACGTGTGTCCTCCAGGGGCATCTCGCGATGCCCGGGTCCGAGCTGTTCCAGGAACGGAAGTCAGCTCAGGCGATCGGAGGGCGTGTCCATGGAGCCGGCGCGAGCAGGCCGTGCCAGGCATCGAGCGTTGGCGGCTCGACGGTGCGGCTGGTCAGCTCGACCGCGCGCACCTCGAAGAGCGGCGCAGGCGCCGTCTTCAGGGAGTGCCATGCGCACGTGCACGTCGGGCACGTCGGGGGGCACTGTTTCCCGCCGTCCCCGTCGGCGCACGCGGTGTCGTCACCTTCGGGCAGGAGGCCCGTCGTGTTTGCCACGACGAGCGCCGCCGCGAAGATGAACACGATGCGCCACACGCGCAGCAACCTAGCAGGGCGCGAAGTCCCTGCCTAGCACTACCGCCGCAGTACACTTGCGTGAGGAGCCGTCGCCGTGAGCACGCAGTCGAAACGCACCCCCATCGCTGCAGGAGTCATCCTCGCGGTCATCGCGGCGATCGCGTTCGGTGTCACGACGCCGATCGTCGCCTGGGCCGGCAGAGGGCTGGGACCGTTCTCGACGGCCGCGCTCCTCTACGCCGGTGCAGCCGCTGCCTCGATGTTGTCGCGGCTATTCGCGAAGCGATCGCAGGCGCCGCTTCGTCGGGCTGATCTTGGTCGGGTTCTCATGGTCGCGGTGATCGGCGGCGCGATCGCACCTACCTTGCTCGCGTGGGGACTCCAGCGCGCCGGTGCGACGCTCGGTGCACTCCTCCTGAACCTCGAGGCCGTGTTCACCGTGCTGCTCGCGCGCGCGATCTATCGCGAGCCGATCGGATCGCGCGTGGCCCTGGCCGTGGTTGCGATGGCGGTCGGTGGTGTCGCGCTGACGCTCGAAGCGTGGCAGGGTGCGAGCTGGGGCATGCTCGGGGTGCTCGCGGTTGCCGGTGCGACGGCTGCGTGGGCCACCGACAATGCGCTCACGCGACCGCTGGCCGAGCGCGATCCGCTCGACGTGGTCGCGGCGAAGGGCGGCATCGGCGCTGCGATCACCGGCGTGATCGCGCTGGCGATCGGCGAGCCGACGCCGGCGTTCGTGCCGGTGGTGGTGTTGCTCGCGTGCGGTGCCACGGGCTACGGGTTGAGCCTGCGGCTCTACCTGCTCGCGCAGCGAAAGATCGGCGCTGGTCGTACGGGCTCGGTGTTCGCGCTCGCGCCGTTCATCGGCGCGGGCCTCGCGTACACACTCGGTGATCGTCACCCGACCGTATGGACGATCTGCGCCGTCGCGTTGTTCGCGGTCGGCGTGTACCTCCACGCGACCGAGCGGCACACGCATGGGCACGTGCACGAGCCGACCGAGCACGACCACGTGCACACGCACGACGACGCGCATCACCATCATCGTCACGATCCGCCCATCGTCGGAGAGCACGCCCACGCGCATCGTCACGATCGGGTGGAGCACGATCACGAGCACGCACCGGATGTTCATCACCATCACGCGCATTGACTTCGTGACCTCCGTGGGCCGACGTACCATCCTGAGGCTGCGGTGAGACCTTCCAAGCTGGGCCTGTTCGGTTCGGGAGACGCTTGCGCGCATTGGACGCCAGGGATTGGAGCGAGCTACCGGGCCCTGCGCCATCGCGCGGACAACGCGGGGGCTACGGTGTGCCCGTAGCTTCGTCAGATCACGGAATCGCGAGCATCACTTCGTTCGACATCTCTGACTCGCCCGAGTTGTTCATCGCCATGACCGCGTAGACGTAGGTCCTGCCGGCCGTGAGTGGCGCGTCATGATACTGCGTCGTGTTGAACGTGGGCGTGGCGATCGCCGTGAAGGCCGCTGTGCTGCCCATCTCTTTCCGCATGATCATGAACTGAGTCTCGTCGTCCGAGTTGTCCATCCAGGTCAGGTGGCCGCCTCCCGAGAGCAGCGCAACGGTCAGGCCGCTTGGCGCTGCTGGTCCAGCTCCGCTGCCGTGGTCCATGGCGCAGGAAGCAGCACTGGTCAGGATCGCGCAGGCGAACACGAGAGAGCGGTGGCGCATGCTTTCGTTCCATCACGCAGGTGCGCAGTCGGTCAACTGTGGTTCTGCCGGTTACGGTGGGGGAGAGAGTGGTGTCGTCGGAGATGACGATGACGAAGGCGATCTTGAACGTCGAGATGTGGCCCGTCCGCGGGATGCTTCAGCGGGCCACGTGTAACTGCGTGGGTCACAGTTCGAAGCTGATCGGAGCGGCTATGCGTCTTGAATCATTGGCGCCTATGTTGGCTCGGGTCATGCTGCACCATGTTGTGATGCGTCGAGTCTGGATCGCTGCCGCCCTCCTCTCGGCGTGCGTGCCCTCGCGGTCCGCAGTGTTCGGTCCGGTCGCTCGAGACGTCCAGCAGCGCGTGGGGCTCGGCGTGAGCTGGTCCGAGGATGGTCACACATCCGCGGCGATCGAGGCGCTACTCGCGAAGCCGCTCGATCTCGACGCGGCGGTCCGGATCGCGTTCGCGAGGAACCGTCGGCTGCAGGCGCGATTCGACGAGCTCGGCATCGCGGCGAGTCAGGTTGCGGACGCAACGGTGCTCCCGCCGACCGCCGTGGACGCGGACTACAAGCGGGCGCTGTCCGGAGGAGGCAGCGAGATCGAGTTCAGCGTCATCCAGGACGTGCTCGATCTTCTGCAGCTCGGGCAGCGGCGCGGGATCGCGAACGCGGAGCTGAGAAGTGCGCACGCGCGAGCAGTCGCCGCAACGGTCGAGCTCGCTGCCGAGGTCGAGATCGCTTTCTATGTTCTGATCGCGGCAGAGCAGGAGCGCGAGCTCGTGAAGACGGCCTTCGATGCCGCGGACGCGTCAGCGGAGCTCGTCGAGCGGCAACATGCCGCCGGGAACACGACGGACCTCGCACTCGCGCGCGAGCAGGAGCAGCGCGAGCGCGCACGGATCGAGATCGGTCGTGCCGAGCAGATGATCAAGGAGAGTCGCGTGCGTCTCGGCGCACTACTCGGTATCGCGGACGATCAGCAGGCGTGGACGACAGCGGGCCTGCTCGCTGATCCGCCCGCGACCCCACCAGAACTCGAGGACCTCGTACACGTTTCATCGGCGGCGAACCTCGATCTCGAAGCACTTCGCGCGGACGCCGATGCGGCTGCCGCACGCCACCGGTATGCGATGGTGCGGACGATCCTTCCCGAGCTCGGTGCCGGCGTCGCGGTCGCACGGCGCGACGGCGCCGATTGGGAGGTCGGGCCGGCGATTCGTCTCGGCATTCCGCTGTTCAACCAGCAGCAGGGACGGCGCGCTCGCGCACGCGCGGAGCAGCGTCGTGCACGCAACGAGCTTGCCGCGACGCGGACGGAACTCGCCGCGAGCGCCGTGACCACTCGCGCGCGGGTCGAACAAGCGCTCGCCGAGGTACGGCAGCTCGTCGATGTCGTGATGCCGCTACGCAAGCGTGTGCTCGACGAGACGGTGCTGCAGTACAACGCGATGAATGCGAACACGTTCGAGCTGCTGATGGCACGACGCGACATGGTCGATGTCGGGCGCCAGTACATCGAAGCGCTTCGCCGCTACTGGAGTGCGATGGCGGAGGCTAAGGCACTGCGCCGTGGCGGTCACGCGATGATGGCGAAGGAGGGATCACGATGAGCATGTCTCGACGAAGCTGGATCCAAACGGGCCTAGCGGCAGGAGCGCTTGCGGTCGCACGGAAGCAGGTAGCGGCGCAGCCCCATCAACACGGGGGCGCTCCGATGCCGCCCCAATCGGTACCAACACCTGGGTCGAAGCAACCGCTACCGCCCCTCGAGCTTCCACCGCCAGCAGCGACGGTGGCGATCCCCAAGCCCCCGGCGGGCGAGCGCTACACACCCGTGATCGTCCCCGACGGCCACACACTACCGTTCGAGAAGCGCGACGGCGTGAAGGTGTTCCATCTCGTGGCTGAGCCGGTCCGTCATCAGATCGCGCCCGGTCTCGACATCGAAGCGTGGGGGTACAACGGGTCGACGCCGGGTCCCCTGATCGAAGTCGTCGTCGGTGATCGTGTCCGGATCTACGTCACGAACAAGCTCCCCGAGCCCACCACGGTGCACTGGCACGGCGTGATTCTCCCGAACGGAATGGACGGCGTGAGCGGACTGACGCAGGACATGATCGGTCCGGGCAAGACGTTCAAGTACGAGTTCACCTTCACGAAGCCGGGGACGTTCATGTACCACCCGCACTTCGACGAGATGACGCAGATCGCACTCGGGATGGTCGGGATGATCGTCGTGCACCCGAAGACGCCGCCCACCCGCCGTGTGCGCGACTTCTCCCTGATGATCCACGAGTGGAAGATCCCGATCGGCGCATCGCGGCCCGATCCAATGGCGATGAACGACTTCAACGTGCTGACCTTCAACAGCAAGGCGTTCCCCGCGACCTCGCCGCTGGGCGTCGAGATCGGCGACCTGGTGCGGATCCGGATCGGCAACCTCGGGCCGATGGACCACCATCCGATCCATCTCCATGGCTATTCGTTCGAGGTGGTCGAGACCGACGGCGGACAGATCCCCCAGCAGCGCCGCTGGCCGGAGACGACGACGCTCGTCCCCGTCGGGGCCGTGCGCGTGATCGAGTTCGTTGCCGACAACCCGGGAGACTGGGCGCTGCACTGCCACATGACGCACCACACGATGAATCAGATGGGGCATGACGCACCGAACCTGATCGGTGCCGACACCAAGGGGATCGACAACAAGATCGGTAAGCTTGTCCCTGGCTACATGACGATGGGCGAGAGCGGCATGGGCGAGATGATGACGATGACGCGCCCGCGCAACAGTATCTCGATGATGGGAGGCAAAGGGCCGTTCGATCAGATCGACATGGGCGGCATGTTCACCATCGTGAAGGTTCGCTCCAAGCTCACGGCGGAGACTGCGAACGGCTGGTTCGATCATCCCAAGGGCACGGTGGCAGACGAGGCGTCTGCCGCCGAGCTCGCGCGCGACGGCATCACGATCTAGGAGACCTATGACGAAGCATCTGTCTGTGTTGTTTCTCGCCGCGATCTTCGCGGCGTGCGGTTCCAAGTCGTCGCCACCGACGACGCCCGTTGAGCCACCGCATGACCACGCGGCTCACGATCACGGGGCCGGAGCTGGCAGCGCGGTCGCGACGCCCGATCCGGACAAGCCGGCCGAAGCTCCGAAACCGGACGCGGCGAAGGTCAAGGCTGAGCTGCTCGCGGCCGAGCGCACCGCATGGGACACCGCGAAGCCCATGTTCGACAAGTCCTGCGCCACGTGCCACTCGAAGGCCGGCAAGAAGTCCGCGAAGAAGAAGATGGATCACTTCAACATGGACATGTATCCGCCGGGTGGACACCACACCGGGACGATCGGCTTCACGATCCGCGAAGTGCTCGGCATCGATGGCAAGAAGCCGACGATGCCGTTCGACAAGCCGGGTTCGGTGCAGGGCGAGGACCTCGCCAAGATCAAGGCGTGGACCGATGCGTGGGTCGCCGCCGACAATGGAGGCGCGCATCCTCCTGTAGCTCCGGACAACGACTGATCGATGGCCGACGACGGACCTCCACTGCGCAGCGTCACCGGGCGCCGCATCCTTGCAGCATTCGGTGCTGTGCTCGTGCTGTTCGGTGTGGCGCTCGTCGTCGAGCTCGTGACGCTGCGCAAGATCGCGGATGCCGAGTCCGACGTGGCTCGGCTCGACCACGCCAAGCATGCGGGCCACATGGCTGCGGCACAGGTCCGCGAGCAGTACATCCACCAAGCGCACACACTGATCGAGTTCGGACCTGGACATCTCGACCACTACGCAAGGGTGGTCGAATCGACGAAGACTTCGATCGAGCACCTCCAGTCGGTGGCAGAGACCGAGTCCGACAAGCGGCTCACGAAGCAGATCTCAGATCTCGCAGAGCAGAACGACAAGGAGTTTCGCACGACAGTGGTACCCGCGATCTCACGTGGCGATCGTGCCGAGGTCGCAGAGCTCGGGGACGAACTGGAAGCGGTCGTCGACCGAGTGGTCGGGATCAACGCTCAGCTGAACTCGGATCTTGAAGGCCGCAGCCTCGCCGCGCGCCGTCGCGCAGAGGCTCTGCGCGATAGATCCGTGACGTGGACGATCGTCTGCTTCGCACTGGCGATCGCGTTCGCGGCCGCTGTCGGGTTCTGGCTGAGGCGCACGATCGTCCGGCGGATGGAGAGCCTCCGGCGTGGCGCTCGTCGCATCGGCGCCGGTGACCTCGACGCGCGCATCGATCTCC
Source organism: Myxococcales bacterium (assembly GCA_043776275.1). Lineage (GTDB taxonomy): Bacteria > Myxococcota_A > Polyangia > Haliangiales > Haliangiaceae > JABFXX01. The sequence goes on from JAYVRN010000315.1 coordinate 10,812, forward strand.
CCGGGCATGACGAGTTCGCGGAGCTCGCAACCTCGTTCAATCAGATGGCAGCGAGCCTCGCCCACGAGCAGGAAGCGCTCGTGCGGTCGCAGAAGCTCGCATCGATCGGCCAGGTCGCCGCCGGAGTGGCGCACGAGCTGAACAACCCGCTGACCGTCATCCTCGGCTACACGAAGCTGCTACGGATCAATCCAGGGGCGAACGCCGACGAGCTGCGGATCATCGACGACGAAGCGCGGCTCTGCCAGCGCATCGTTCAGGAGCTGCTCGATCTCGCACGCCCGCACCGTCTCGAGATCCGCCCGGTCGATATCGCGATGCTCGCGCGTGAGGCAGTCGAGCGGCTCGAAGGCGTGGGCGTTCTCCGCGATCGTGTCGTCAAAGTCACGTCGGACCGCCCGGTCATGGTCTCGGCGGACTCCGGCAAGTTGCGCCAGGTGATCGCGAACGTTGTCGTCAATGCGGCGGAAGCGACTGAAGCCACCGGCACGATCACGATCGACGCCAGCGCGACAGCCGACGAAGCAACGCTGACGATCGCGGACAACGGGCCTGGTATCGCCCCGGAGATCCGCGAGCAGATCTTCGAACCGTTCGTCACCACGAAGGCGCGAGGTACGGGCCTTGGTCTGGCGATCGCGCAGGCGATCGTCGACGCGCACGGTGGACGCATCGCAATCTCGTCGTCGCCCGCATCGGGGACGCTCGTTTCCCTTCAGTTTCCGGTCTCGCCGCCACAGGCGGTGCTGTCATGAGGCAGCCGCGAGTTCTCGTCGTCGATGATAAGGACAATATCGTCAAGCTCCTCGCTCGCATCCTGTCACCGGAGTTCGTGGTCACGACAGCGGAGGACGGGACGCGCGCCCTCGGACTGATCGCTGCGACGGAGTTCGACGTGATCCTGAGTGACATCCGCATGCCAGGCGCCGATGGCATGGCGGTGCTGCAGGAGACACGGCGGTTGTACCCGGATTCCGAGGTGATCTTGATGACAGCGTTCGCGACCGTGCAGGATGCCGTCGCAGCGATGAAGTTCGGTGCGTATGACTATCTCCAGAAGCCGTTCGAGCCCGACGAGGCGCTGATGCTCGTGCGGCGCGCCGTGGAGCGGCGCCAGCTGCGAGCGCAGGCGCGTGACCTTCAAGCGGCGCTCGCGGTTGCTCATCGGCTCGACAACATCGTGGCGGAGAGCGCGCCGATGCGGAAGGTGCTCGAGCTCGTGCGCCGCGCGGCAAGCAGCGATGCCACCGTGCTGATCACCGGCGAGAGTGGGACCGGCAAGGAGGTTGTCGCTCACGCGATCCATCGGGCGAGCGCGCGAGAGAAGAAACGCTTCGTCCCGGTCAACTGCGGCGCGATGCCAGAGGCCCTGTTCGAGGCCGAGCTGTTCGGCTACACGAAGGGCGCGTTCACCGGCGCGGCGGTCGACCATGTTGGCTTGTTCGAGGAAGCCCACAACGGGACGCTGCTGCTCGACGAGATTGGCGAGTTGCCACTGGCGATGCAAGTCAAGCTCAACCGCGCGTTGCAGGAACGTACGATCCGGCGCGTCGGTGACAGTCTCGAACGCGGAGTCGATGTTCGCGTGATCGCCGCGACCAACGTCGATCTGCGGGCCGCCGTCGCTGCTGGCAAGTTCCGCGACGATCTGTTCTATCGGTTGAATGTCTACCCGATTCGGGTGCCTCCGCTGCGGGAGCGTCGCGACGACATCGCCTTGCTCGCGGCGCTGTTTGTCGAGCGCCATCGGCGAGCGGGTCAAGCCGACGGATTCACTGCGGACGCGCTCGGCGCTCTGCTCGACTACGACTGGCCGGGCAATGTGCGGCAACTGGAGAACGTGGTGCAACGTGCACTCGCGGTGAGCGATGGTTCCAAGATCGCGATCACGGCGTTCACCGACGAGCTGACGTCCGTGCAGCACCGCAACAGCCAGGCGACGAAGCTCGAGGCCCTGTCTTATCGCGACATGCTCGAGACTTCCCGCGAGCGGGCGACCCGCGAGTATCTGGTTGCGCTGATGAAGGACGTCGGGGGCAACGTCACCCAGGCCGCCGAGCGAGCGGGCATCGAGCGAGAGAGCATGCACCGGCTGCTGAAGAAGCACGGCGTTCGTTCCGACGACTTCAAGCCCAAGGCCTGAGCGCGATCAATCAGCTCGGAGGAGCGCGCTGCGTGACAGTGCGAAGCCTTGCTCGGGCGTCAGCATCGAGCCCGACTGCATCAGGTTGCTCTGGCCCGGCTGGGTGTCGTCGAGCGGATCCGGATAGACCATGCCTGAGACTCCGATATTGGTGACGTGCTGGAGCGCGAGGAAGTGGCTCGTCTCGTGTGCGATCACGATCGCGAGGTTCGAGTCGTTGGCGCTGCGTCGCACGAGAAGGCCGAAGTAGTAGCCGCCGCGGATCGGCGGGCCGGGGGTGCCGAGACTGAGGCCGCCGATGCCCGACGGCAGGGAGTCGACGACAAAGATGTCGAGCGCGTGGTTCGAGAACCGGTCGGCGACCAAGCCGGGAAGGCGTGCCGACATGCTCGCCGGTGCCTCCTGCGGTTCCGTGGACTGCGTGATCGCGGACAACCCGGTGCCGCGGAGCTCGACCGCGTTGTCGATCACGATCGTGATGCCGACCTGCGCGAACAGCGCCTGCAGCTCGTCAATGAAGCTCGGCGGTTGTGCGAACGTGAGGGTCTCGGAGACCGCGATCAGGTTCACGTGCAAGATCTTGCCGCCATCGTCAGGCGGCGTCACGACGGTGACGTGCACGGGGCCCGGCTTGTCTGATGCGATACGCATCGATGTCATGCCGGCCACGACGGTCTGATCCGGCCGATATGGGAACACGTGGGTGAACGTGCCGAGACGGATCGTCTGGAACAGTGTGCCGGGCATCTGTCCGATCTGCTCCGTGTCGTAGCTCGCGCGCATCCCGGGCCCGGGGGGCGTCTCGACATCGATTCCGACGCGCTCTACGCCATCGGCAGTCAGAAACGAGCCGAGCGCGTAGACAGCGTCGTTGGCGCCGGTGGCGACGATCGTGATCGAGCGCGTGCCTTCGGGAACAACGAGCTCGAACGGCTCCGAGAATCCGCCTGCGGTGACCATCAGGTCGGTCTCGATCTGCCTCGGCGGCGGACCGGTGTCTGGCTGGGCTGGGTCGCCGCTGCACCCGGTCGTCAGCACGAGAACAAGCACGAGGCAGCGGCTCGACATCGACCGGAGGTAGCCACGGGCCGGGGCTCCGTCGCAAGAGCCATTGGTGTGACGTGGCGGGTTACGCCTGTGACCGCCGCAGTCACGTCTTCGGCGGTAGACGAAACCGGCGGGACTCCCTCACCACGCGAGGCCTAAATGATGGATACGGCTGGCGTTCTCGGCCGGCACGGCAGGTGCTCAAGAGAGTCACATGCGCAAGCCCACGCTGCTGTTCCTCTTCCTGTTCGCCGTTCCCGCTGCCGGCTGCATGGTCGGTGAAGTCGAGCCGATGCCGGCGGCCCCCTCGCAACTCGCCGCGCGCTCGGACGACGGCGGGGTTCATCTCAGCTGGAAGGACAACTCGGCTGACGAGATGCATTTCATGGTGATGCGGATGATGCATGACGGCCCCGCTGCCGGCCGCATGACGGGGCTCGCGACGCTCGGCGAGAACGTCGCCGAGTACCACGACACCTCGATCGAGTCGGGGATGACGTATATGTACATGGTCGGCGCCATGAACGACTCCGGCGAGAGCGACTCGAACGAAGTGTTGTTCGCAGCGCCGTGATCGGGAAGCCTCGTGTAACCCGTCTGCTCAGAGGCCACAGTTGCCGCTCATTCGGCTTGCGATCTTCGGCGCGCTGAACCTCGCGGCCTGAGGCCGCTCGTCAGGGCTGGATGGTGAGCTCACCCATCATGCCGCGCTCTGCGTGCTCGAGAATGTGGCAGTGGTACATCCAGCGGCCTTGCGCGCCATAGCGGACCGCAACGCGAACCGTCTTGTCCTGCGGCACGTTCACGGTGTCCTTCCAGCCGAGCACCGGGACCCTCAATGTGTCGTCGAGGATCTGGAACGACATCCCGTGCAAATGGAATGGATGATCCATCTCGCTCTTGTTCTCGATCTCCCAGATCGCGATCTCGCCCGGACGGCCGGTGGTGGGAGTGACGTTCGGGAAGCGCTCGCCATTGATGCTGAACGTCGGCTCGGTCGTCGGGTTCTCCTGCTCCTCGAGCACGAACTTGAGTCTTGGAGTGGTGCCATCCACCGGGATGGTCGAGATCGCACCCCAGACCGTCGGCAGTGCTTCCGGCGGCTTGCCCTGTGTGCCGAGCTCGACGGTGACGAGGTCTATTGGACCGTTGTTCGGAATGTTGTGGCCGCGATCGTAGTAGGTGTTGCGCAACGTCGTCTCGGAGGTCACCTCGACGAGTACGTCGTAGCGCTCGCCAGGTGCCATCAACAGCGTCTCGGTCTCGTACGGTGTCGCCAAGGGTCCACCGTCCCAGCCGATGACGAGGAACTTGTGCCCAGGCAGATCGAGGTTGAAGAACCGGCCGTTTGCGACGTTGACGAATCGCCAGCGCTCGCGAGTTCCAGCGGCCGTGGTCAGCGTCGGGTTCGCTGTCCCATTGACGAGGAGGACATTGCCCTGACGTCCCAGCATGATGTCGAGGTTGTCCGTTGTGGTCGAGAGCTTACCCGTGGCCTCGAGCTTGACGTCATCGAAGACGAACACGCGATCCGCTGCGACGTCTGGCTCGACGTCGCCATGGATCCGGATCGGCGCGTAGAGACCGCGCTCGATCTGAACGTCGCCCTCCATGTGCGGGTGGTACCAGTACAGGCCCGGATCGATGGCGGTGAACTCGTAGTCGAAGCTCTCGCCGGGTTCGATCATCCGCTGCGAGATCGGCGAACCATCGGCTGCGTTCGGCACGCGGAGACCGTGCCAGTGGATCGTCGTGTGATCAGGCAGGCGGTTCTCGAAGTGAACGATCACACGGTCACCGAGCTTGGCCTCGAGCATCGGACCCGGAATCGATCCCTTACTCGCGGTCGCATCGCGGAATGTCCAAACGTCGGCAGTCTTGCCCGGAAGGTATTCGATGGTCCCAGGCTCCGCGATGAGTGAGACCTCCACGATCGATGGATCGGGATTCTGATCGACGAGAACCGCGGGCTGCGGGAACGCACGTTCCGCGTCATCGCCGCCGCATCCACTGGCGATCAGGATGACGAGGACCGTGGGAGCACGAACGATCATGGCGCCACGAAGGTAGCCTGATTCGACTCACTCTCACCGTTCTCGTTCGTGGCGATCACTTGATACATGTAGGTGGCACCCGAGGTGATCGGCTCGTCGTGAAACGAGTTGCCATTGAAGGGAACGCGGCCGAGCTCGCGCATCCCCGTGTCTGCTCCCACCTGCATCCGCATCACGACGAACTCGCTCTCGTCCATCGAATTGTCTCTCCACGTCAGGTGAGCACCCGCGCCGAGCGGCGTTGCCATCAGGTTGGTCGGAGCGACCGGACCCGCGGCACCGTCATCGGCGCACGACGCCGCGGAGAGGACGAGGGACACCGCGAGAAGCTGCAATCGGTTCGTCATCGAGACATGTGTGCCCACTCGAAGCCAAACCTTCGGTGCGAAGATAGTGCTGCATGAATCACGGGTTACGGGTATTCGCGATCGGGACCGAAGGTTTGGCCGCGATCGGGAACACATCCTCCGTGACCTGGGGGCTGTGCGTGATCGCCGCGATGGGAATGGGTTGTTCCGACTCTCCGACGGTTCAACCCGTACCCGATCTCCCACGCGCCATCGACATGAACCCCGATCCGAACATCGTCGAAGTCAGCTTGGTGGCCGTCAACGCCACCACGGAGTACGTCGCGGGCACGCGCACGCAGGTCCTGGCGTACCGGGACGGTTCGGTTACTGGATCCGAAGCAACGGTCCCAGGACCGATGATCGAGGCGCGCCAGGGCGATCGATTGATCGTCCACTTCCGCAACGAGCTGGGCGATCGGCCGACCTCGGTCCACTGGCATGGACTTCGTCTCCCGATCGACATGGACGGGGTCGAGCCGATCGAAGCAGGCGACAGCTTCGACTTCGACTTCGTGATCCAGGACGCCGGTCTGTTCTGGTACCACCCACACGTCGAGACCGACGAGCAGATCGAGCTCGGGTTGCAGGGGACGCTCCTGGTTCATGGAGCCAGTGAGCCGGCGATCGCGGTGGAGCGTACGTTCGTGCTCGATGATGTCGATCTCGAAGGTGATACCGTGCGGATCGTGCCGTCCCACGAGGATCTGGTGCTCGGCCGCCGGGGCGATACGCTCCTCGTCAACGGGAAGGCCCCTGGATCGATCAGCGCATCCGCCGGTTCGGTCGAGCGGTGGCGGATCGTCAACACCTCCAACGGACGGTTCTTTGATCTGCGACTCGACGGCCTCCCGCTGCGCGTGATCGGCTGGGACGGTGGGTTGATCCCCGAGCCCTACGATGTTCAGAGCCTCGTGATCGCCCCGGGTGAGCGCTACGACATCGCGGTTGCCCTCGACCGTGCGAGTGGATCTTCGGTGCTCCTCGACACCCGAGAGCTCCAGCGCGGCCACGACGGTACGGATCCGCAGGCGGGGCTCGTGCGCGTCGACCTCGATGCCGAGCCGATCACACGCGACGCGCTGCCATCGGCGGGGCCAAGCATCGCTTCGTTGCCGGTGACGGGGCAGAGCACGGCTCGACGATTCGCGCTGAGCGAGCAGCTCGAAGGGCCGGCCGGTGCGGTGTTTCTCATCAACGGGCAGCGCTGGCCCCTCAACACGCCCGTCGATGTTCGGCTGGGCGATGTCGAGGTCTTCGAGATCGTCAACGAGGCCGAGGCAGAGCATCCCGTCCACATGCATGGGCACTTCGTCCAGGTGCTCGATCACGACGGCGTTCGCGAGACGCAGCTCGGATGGAAAGACACGGTGATCGTCGACGCCAAGTCGACGGTTCGCGCCGCGATCCAGTACGAGGAGCCGGGTCGATGGATGTTCCACTGCCAGATCCCCGAGCACGCAGAGCGCGGCATGACCGCCGATATCAATGTTCAGCCCTAACCTGAAGGAGCCTCTGATGAAGCGACACCTGTTGATGTTCATGTTTGCCCTGGGTGCGTGCGGTACGGAGGGCGCGACCCCCGGTCCGATGGGTGATTGCACGCCCGGCGAGACGATGGCCTGCGAATGCTCGCCGACGAGCATGGGCACGATGAGTTGCGGCGCTGACAGCACCTTCGGCACGTGCGGGCAATGCTCGATCCCGGATCCCGATCCCCAGAAGGTGAACTTCCAGGCGCAGATCGTTCCGATCCTGAACAAGTCGTGCGGCACCGGTGGAACGGGCTGCCATGGGCGCGATGCGTATGGTGCGAGCCGTACCGAGGAGTGCCGCGGCTGGCTCACACTCGAGAACGCCGCGCTCGGCTCGAAGTACTACTCGGGGCCGAACAACGGCAAGACGACGGGGTGTCCCGACATGACGCTGTATGCGCGAATCATGCAGCTCAAGGTCTGGCAGTGCCTCAGCGCGCCGTCGTACCCGGCCTATTACGTCAAGGCGGGCGATCCGTCGAAGAGCTACATCATGAACAAGCTCAACGGCGTGAACATGTGCAAGGAGTCCGCGACGTCTCCGTCGGAGCAGATGCCGCCGATGCAGCCGCCGGAGAACCCGAACCCGTATGTGATCTCGGCGACGGACAAGGCCCTGATCCAGCAGTGGATCGTCGAGGGTGCGCTCGACAACTGATCGGCGTGATACTGTGAGTTCCGGTGAGGCTCGACGGTGTCAGCGTACTCGCGCTGATGTTCCTCGTCGGAACAGGGGCGACGGCGCATGGGGAATGCAGGCCGGCAGCAGTGCCGATCGGCGATCCGGTTCTCGTTCGCAGCGTGATCGAGCGACTGACCGCGAATGGTGTGGCGACCGCGGAGACTGCAGGTTGTCCCGCGGTGCGCGTACACCTCGAGCAACGTGGTCAGCAAGTTCATCTGAGAGTGGCAGACGGGTACCAGAGAACCGGCGAGCGGGATGTACGCGACGTGGCGACTGCAGCGGCACTTATCGAATCATGGACACTCCAGGAGATCGACGAGGGCTCGTTGCCGCCACTGGCGGAGACGCCAACCACGACCGCAGCGGTCGCGGCGGTGATGCCCCGTCGCGCGTCGCGATCGGGCATCGGGTTCGGCGCGAGATCGGCGGTCGCGACGGACGGTTCAGCGTGGCTGGGCGGGGCAGTGAATGGGTGTGTGCGAATCCGCTGGGGATGTATCGGGGCGGTTGGATCGCTGCTGGCAAATACGTCGGCGACGCAGGATGCGACCACGGGTTCGCATCGATCGTTCGAGCTCGACGCCATCGCGACGATCGATGTTCCGCGTCGCGTTGGAGCGTTCGTGCTGAGCCCGGGTGTGGGTGTGGGCTACGGCTATCAGTCGTTCGCCCAGCAGCACACCGACATCCAGATGCGCCCGCTCAGCGTGCAGCTCTCGGCCCATGCGCTGCGGGCGAGCGCGCACGTGTCGCTGTCGCGATCGTTCGGCGTCTTCGCGGTGTTCGTGGAGCTGTTCGCGGATGCCTCGGCACTTCGCACCGCGATCTCTGCCGAGCCGACGGGGTCACCTCGCGCACGAGCCGGTCTGGCGCTCGGGCTGCGGTTCGAGGCGCCGTGAGCGAAGGCAAGCTCCTCCCGTTCCGGCGCGTGCAGGGCACGGTCGCCGAGATTTCGGATCGCGCGCTAGTCTCGGCGGTTGGCGAAGGGGACCAGGCCGCGCTCGGAGCGCTCTACGACCGGTTTCATCGCGATCTGTATCGCTTCATCTCGCACCTCGCTCGTAACGATCGTGCGTCGGTCGACGATCTTCTGCAGATGACGTTTCTGGAGGCCCATCGGTCGGCGCGCCGGTTTCGTGGGGACTCCGCCGTCAAGACGTGGTTGTTCGGCATCGCGGCAAACGTCGTGCGCCATCACTTCCGTGGCGAGCAGCGCGGCCGCACCGCGATGGCAACCCTCGCGGCGATCCCAACGTCGGCAGCGGTCGGTCCGAGTGAGGCGCTGATGAACGAGCAACAGCGTCGATGGCTCTCGGCTGCTGTTGACATGCTGACGCCCGCGCTGCGTGAGGCATACGTGCTCTGTGTGATCGAAGAAGTCCCCGGCAAGGAAGCCGCTCGCGTGCTCGGGATCCGCGAGGCGAGTCTGTGGCGTCGACTCACCGATGCCCGCGAGTCACTGCGCCTCGCGATCGAGGAGATGCAGGCATGAGCACGCCCGCCAAGTGGCTGCCGGGCGATGACGAGCTCGATGCCATGGCGCGGACGCTGCCGGCATCGGAGCCCGAATCCGACCGCGCGGAGCACAATCGAACGTCGCTCCTCGCGAGCGCCGCCTCGGTGGCCCAGCGATCACGCCGATCTGTCTCTCCGATCGTCATCGGTGTGACCGCTGTGGTGGCCGCGGCAGCAGCGATCCTGTTGTGGTTCGGCACGCGCTCGCAGGAGCACGCCCCGAAGGAGAAGCTTGCAGCGCTCGGTTCCGCGTCGTTCGAACCGGTGAGCGGATGGCCGGATTTCGTCGTTGCGCTCGACGAGGGGCGATTGTCGGTGGTAGTGGCTACACTCGAGTCGAGCGAGCGCTTTCGCGTGAAGACTCGAGACGCCGAGGTCGAGGTCCGTGGCACTCGCTTCGTGGTCGCGGCCCATGACGGTTCGCTACAGTCGGTCTCCGTCACCGAAGGTAGCGTCGAGCTGCGCAAGGGAGGTCAACCGACAGTGTTCCTGGCAGCGGGGCAGATGTGGTCTGTGCAGACCACCCAGCGAGATGAGCTCGCACCCGCGATCGCGCCGGTCGCGCCCGAGGTATCGAAGACAGCCGCCGTCACTACGACCAAGCAGCAGACTACGCAGCAGGCGACGACGAGGACCGTAGGGATGTCCGACTCCGGATCGTCCACGACGGTTCGCGCATCTCAGGCCGCGACTAGCTCGACGGCAACGGAGAGAGTTCCCGTCGACGCGACCCGGCCGCCTCCATCGTCGCCTCCTGCGCCCGCCCTTGCGGCGAAGCCCGGAGAGCTGGAGTTCCGCAATGGTGTGGCTGCGCTGCGAGCAGGTGATGCAACGCGAGCGACGAATGCATTTGCGGCAGCGTGCGCAGCGGCCCAGGCCGATGCGCTTGGTGAGGACGCTTGCTTCTGGGTGGGGGCGGCAGCGAAACGTGCCGGTGACACGAAGGCGGCACGCGTCGCACTCACACGCTACATGCAGCGCTTCCCGAGCTCGACGCGTGCCGGTGAAGCCGCAGCGCTGCTCGGCTGGATCCTGTACGACGTCGGCGAGCTCGCTGCCGCAGAGTCGAAATTTCGTGCTGCAGCGAACGATCGCGTCCCGAAGGTCAAGGACAGCGCCGAACGCGGCCTCAAGGCGATCGCTCGGAAGCGCGGCTCGACGCTCTGAGGCATCGTCGACCTAGCCACACGCCGGCTACGGTCGGCCACCCACGGTTTCGCGGCTGAGGGATCTGAGCCGCTGACGTCGCCGGTCAGCCTGACCGAGTTCGATCTTGGCTGGCCACGAACGGTCGACTATTGCGGCCCCGGGGACTTCCTCGTCGCGGGCCGGATCAGCGGCTCTCCGAAGGTCAAGGGCGGGGCGCGGTGTGGCGACGACGGGGACGACGGTGCAGATCGGGCTGACCGAGTAGGGCTCTGGCCGCGCCCGTGTGGTGGCGTCAGCCGCCGGAGAGGGCCTGCACGATGAACACCTCGTCCGCCTCGCCGACCTTGTCGCTCAGCTCCTCGCGGTCGTAGATCGGCTCTTGGCGCACGAAGATGTTCACGTGGCGCCTCAGCCTCCCCAGCTCATTCACGACATAGCCGCTGAAGCCCGGGTAGAGTTTGTCGAGATGATCGAGCACCTCGCGCACCGTCGTGCCGCCGACCTGCTCGGCGTCCTTCAACGTCGGGAAGAACCTCCGCAGGTGCTTCGTGAACGTGACCTGGGCCATCAGGCGAAGCGGACCGAGTGGACCGGCGGCAGGTTGTTGCCGAGGCAGCGCCAGGTCTCGCCGCGATCCTCGGAGATGTAGGCGTTGCCCGTGGTCGTGCCGAAGCAGAGACGGTCGCCGCTCACGTCGAGCGAGTGCCGATAGATCACGTCGTAGCAGTGCTCCTGGGGCAGGCCCTCCCGGAAGCTCTGCCAGCTCGCTCCACCATCGCTGGTCCGGGCGACCACGAGGCCGCCGCCGATCGTCATGCGCTCCTGGTCGCTGCGGAGAGGCACGACCCAGGCAGTCCTCGGGTCCTTGTCGTCGGCGGCGATGGGGAAGCCGAAGTGCACGTCGACGTCAGGCTGGCTGACGCGCTTCCACTGCGCCGCGCCGTTCTCGCTGGTGAAGATGCCGCAGTGGTTCTGCTGCCAGAGCCGATCCGGCTGCGCGGGGCAGAGGGTGACGAAGTGCGGGTCGTGGCCCCAGTCGGCTTCACCCTGCGGCAGGTAGTCGTTGAGCATGCCCTTGTTGCGGCCGCTCCAGGACTCGCCGCCATCGCG
>JAYVRN010000316.1:0-5865 GCA_043776275.1 Myxococcales bacterium
TCAGGACACGACCTTCGAAGGCGACACGCTGCCCGGCCCGACGGTGCAGAAGGTCGTCTGCCCCAACGGCTGCTCGCCCAGCATCCAGAACACGCTCGACAACGGCGAGTGGATCCCCGTCGGTGCGGGTTCGTTCGTCAACGCGCTGACCACGGTGCAGGGCGTCAGCGCCTGCTCGTCGCTGCCGTCCACCGGCCAGTGCGCGTTCGCGTGTGACCCCACCGCGTTCCGCGAGACCTTGCCGGTCGGCACCTGCGCGGCGATCCGCTGCGAGTTCCCGGACGGCGGCGAAGTGGTCGTCGGCGGCTGTCACTGACCTGCTGAGCTGACCAGCGCAACGAGACGCGACGAGTGGTAGCGAGAGGCAGCGCTGCCTCAGCGACCGATCGTCGTGGCGCGATGGTGATGAGTCATCAGCTCGGCGCGCATCGTCAGCGGGAACGCCGCCGCCACCAGGCGGGCACACGGCTTCGACATCAAGCGCGCGTAGCGGCGAAAGAACGCCTCGACGCACACCGGCTCGGCACGTGCGAGCTCGCGAAGGACGCGTCCCACCGCGCTCTGATCGAGCGGCTCGTGGGACCACACCACCGTCGAGCACACGAGGAGGATCGCATCGGTGATCCCGGCGATTTCATCCCCATGGGGCGCGAGCTTCGCGAACGCGATGCACATCGCGCGTCGCTGCCAGACCGTGTCGGCGGTGCGCCACTGCGTCAGGGTCCGGATCGCGTCGGCGCGCCCGGGCTCCCGCTCCACGAGTGCGCCGAGCACCGTGGTGGCGAACGCATCGACCACGACCTCGTCCTCGAGATGGCGGCGCGCGAACAGGCGCGCGAAGCTGGTCAGGTCCGCGGTGCGTAGCTGATCGCCGAGCAGCTCCCCGAGCACGATGATCGCGGCGACCTTGTCCTCGATCGCCTTGCGCTCGAGCAGCGCCAGCGCGATCCGCTTGCCCACGGTCGCAGGGTGATCCGCGAACCCGTGATCGCTCCACCACGCCAGCACGATCGCGCGGACCTTGGCCTTGGGCCGGGCCCCACGACCGAGCCGGCGGTGAAGGTCAGCGATCGGATCGCGAGCGACCATCCCCCACAATCTCACGCCCGTGCTGTGACGCGGCGTGTCACCGGTGAAGTGAAAACTTGGGAGCCGGTATCGGTGGATGTAGGATAAGGTACTCCTGGGATTCTCTGGAGTACTTATGTCAAAAAACCGAAAGATTCGAGAGCCTTCGGAGAGCACCCCTCGCACCGGCGCTGACCGGCGCAATGAGGTGATCGGCGTGATCGGCCTTGGGGCCGCGCTATTTCTCCTGGTCGCGATGGTGTCGTTGCAGGCCGGACGCCTCGTGATGGGGCCGTTCGGGCGCGCCAGCGCAGGGATGTTCTACGGCGTCGCCGGGGTCTGTGGCTACTTGCTGATCGCCCTCGCGGTGGTCGCGGCGGTCCGCATGCTGATCGAGCGCGAGCCGGTGATGCCCGTGACGGTGGCAGCCGGGACGTTGATCGGCGTGGTCTCGCTCGCGATGCTCGTGCACCTCGCCGCCTCCGGCTACCGGGTGATGGGCCACGGTCCGGGCGGTGCGATCGGCGAGCACCTCGCCGAGATCCTGCGCGCGGTGATCAGCACGGCCGGCACCGCGATGCTCGCGGGCGTGGGCCTGGTGATCGCGGTCGTGGTCGCCACGCCGCTGCGGATGCGCGATGTCCTCCATCTGATCGGTGCCGGTGCGCGCGCCGTGGGCCGTGCGATGAAGACTGCGGCGTTCGCCGTCGCCCGGTTCTGGGGCGATGTGTTCCGCGCGATGCTGCCCGAGCGTGGCGGTGACAGCGACGACGAGGAGGACGAGGAGGTCGACGAAGAAGACGTCCTCGAGGTCGGCGCCGATGAGGGTCGCGCCGAGCCCGCGATCATCGAGCGTGGCGCCTCGGCCGCCGAGGACGACAAGCCGAAGCGCAAGAAGCGGCAGATCCAGGTCACCGAGATCGATTCCGTGGTCCCCGGCCCCGCCGCGACCGACACCGTGGCGGCCTCGCCCGACGACGTTGCGGGCGCCAAGCCCAAGCGCTCGCGGTTCCCGCAGGGCACCAAGGCACCCGAGGCCGCGAACGATCAGAAGCCCCAGGCCATGATCGTCGATGACGACTCGGGCCCGGTCGTCGCGGCGGCACAGGAGATCACGCCGCCCGCAGGCGGTGGACCGATGATCGTCGAGCCGCGGTTCAAGCACGCCGACAAGGCGGAGATGGCGGCCAAGGAGAAAGCCGCGGATGCGGATCGTGCCTCGTTCATCAAGCTCGGCGATGGCGACTACAAGCTGCCGTCGATCCAGCTGCTCAACTACGACGAGAACAATCAGAACGCGATCGACAAGACCGCGATGCTCGAGCTCTCGGCGAAGCTGACCCAGACGCTCGAGAACTACGGCGTGAAGGGCGATGTCGTGGCGATCCGCCCCGGCCCCGTCGTCACGATGTACGAGTTCGCGCCGGCGCCCGGCACGCGCGTCAACAAGATCGTCAACCTGACCGATGATCTCGCGCTCGCGCTCGAGGCGCTCCGCGTGCGCATCGTGGCGCCGATCCCCGGCAAGGCCGCGGTCGGCATCGAGGTGCCGAACAAGGCCCGCGAGAAGGTTTTCATCAAGGAGATCCTCGCGGACGACATGTTCCGCAAGGGCCGCATGCGCCTCCCGATGGCGCTCGGCAAGGACATCGAGGGCGGCCCGGCCGTCGTCGACCTCGCCCGCATGCCCCACCTGCTGGTCGCCGGCACCACCGGCTCCGGCAAGTCCGTCGCCGTCAACGCGATGATCTCGAGCCTGCTCTATCACTGCAGCCCCGAAGACGTCCGGATGATCATGATCGATCCGAAGATGCTCGAGCTCTCGATCTACGAGGGCATCCCGCACCTCCTGCTTCCCGTGGTCACCGATCCGAAGAAGGCGAACCTCGCGCTGCGCTGGGCCGTCGAGGAGATGGAGCGCCGCTACGACATGCTCGCCACGATGGGCGTGCGCGACATCTCGACCTACAACGAGAAGCTCGGCAAGCAGATGGCCAAGGTCGAGGCCGACAAGCTGCGCGCGGTGGCCGATGCCGCCGCGGCCGCGCTCGAGGACGACGTCAACAAGGCCGTGGACTCCGACACGCCGGAGGAGGCCGATCACCGCGAGAAGATCGTCACCTCGCCGCAGCACCGCCTGCCCTACATCGTCGTCGTGATCGATGAGTTCGCCGACCTCATGATGTGCGCGCCCAAGGAAGTCGAGACCAGCGTGGCCCGCATCGCGCAGAAGGCGCGCGCGGCAGGCATCCACCTGATCCTCGCCACCCAGCGCCCGTCGGTGGACGTGATCACCGGCCTCATCAAGGCGAACTTCCCGTCGCGCATCGCGTTCCACGTGACGTCGAAGATCGATTCGCGCACCATCCTCGATCAGAACGGTGCCGAGGCCCTGCTCGGCGCGGGCGACATGCTGTTCTCGGATCGCGGCGGCGCGCCGCAGCGGTTCCACGGCTGCTACGTCGACGAGGAAGAGATCCAGCGCGTGGTCACGTTCCTGAAGACCCAGGCGCGCCCGGTCTACAACCTGGACATCCTCAAGCCGCGCGACGACGAAGGCGAAGGCAACCCGGACATCGGTGGCTCCGGCGGCGGTAAGTCCGACGACGATATGTACGACAAGGCCGTGTACATCGTGACCACCACGCGCAACGCCTCGATCTCGTGGGTGCAGCGCCAGTTGCGCATCGGCTACAACCGCGCCGCGCGGCTGGTGGAGGAGATGGAGAAGCAGGGGGTGGTCAGCTCGCCGGATCACACGAACAAGCGCGAGGTCCTGGTCGCGGCGTAGGCGTCTCCGCTACTCGTCGATCGACGGCGCAGGCCCACCCGGCGTCGCGGTCTTGCCGCGCAGCCGGTACAGGCACTCGCGGGCGCGCATCACGGACTGGCTCGCCGTCTCGTCGCCCTGGACCTCGGCCATCGGCCGGGTCTCGAGCTGATCGATCACGACGGTCATCGAATCGACGCACGCGATCGTGCGACACGCGCACGCGCGGCCGAACAGCTCGGCCGAGAGCTTCTGCCAGCTCGCGAGATCGAAGCGCAGCTCCGCGTCGACCTTCGGCGCCACGACGACGGCCGGATCCGGATCGTAGGACCACGGTGGATCGTCGAGACGCGGTGGGCACGCGTGGCCCGAGGCCTCGCATGCTTCGAGCGACTTGATGAACCGACGGCGCACCGCGAGATCTGCGCGCGCGACCCGCAGCCGATCCTCGCCGGGCCCATCGAGGGTCTTCGCCTCGAGCTCGCCCACGATGCGCTCACCGGTGGCCTCCGCGCCGCGCTCCGCGATCAGCGCCTTGTCGAGCTCGGCCTTGGCGTAGGTCGGTACGAACAGGTCCTCCGCCGCGAGCTCGCCATGCGGCGTATCGGGGGTGGGTGTCACGGGACCAGGGCGGGCCGTGCCGCCATTGCCACATCCGAGGAATGCCAGGAGCACCCAGACCGGTCTCATCCCGGATAGCGTATCGAACGGTCGACCGTGCTACCACCTGGGAAGTCAACGACTTCCCGGCTTGAATCCCCTGGCGGCGCACTGCGTCCAAGGGCCAAGGACTAGAAGACACCATGAACCTCATCGGCATCCTCACCCGCGCGTTCCTCGGGGTCTCCTCGCCGGCTGCACCGGCCGCACAGCCCGCGATCGTCGTGGCGGTCAGCACGCCGGCCGGCGCCGCCACCGGCAGCGCTGCAGCGAGCGCCGAGGTCACGGCGGCCGCGGCGCTCGACAATGTCCAGAAGTTCTACGGCTCGATCAACCAGGTCACCGCGCTGTTCCGGCAGGCCGTCACGTACGACACGTTCGGCAGCACGAAGATGAGCGACGGCAAGATGTGGATCCAGAAGCCCGGCAAGATGCGCTGGGACTACTACGACAAGAAGAAGACCAAGGTCTCGGTGAAGAAGTCGTTCATCTCGAACGGCGCCTACCTGTACATGGTCGAGCACGACAACAAGCAGGTCGTGAAGAAGAACCTCCAGCAGGACCTGATGCCCGTCGCGGTGTCGTTCCTGTACGGCAAGGGCGATCTCAAGACCGAGTTCAACGCCGAGATCGACAAGACCGGCAAGTACGGCAGCAAGGAGGAGCTCGTCCTCAAGCTGACGCCGAAGAAGCCCTCGGCCCAGTACAAGAACCTGTTCCTCGTGGTCGCGGTCACCGACTTCCACGTCACGCAGTCGATCATCATCGACTCGGCGAACAACGTGAACCACTTCCGGTTCTACGCGCCCGACTTCAAGACCTCGGTCGATGCGAAGTCGTTCGAGTTCGACGAGAAGAGCGTGAAGAACTACCGGATCGTCGATGCCGATCAGCAGAAGGAAGGCTCGGCCCCCGGCACCGGCGAGCCGCAGCTGATGCCCTCGCCCGCCCCCGTCGCCCCGAAGAAGTGAGACGAGCGGCGACGGTCCTCACGCGCTGATTCGGTCAGCGGCGCTGCGCCCACCGGGCGTGCAGCGCGAACCGCCGATCGCGCTCGTAGGCATCACGGGCCGAGACCACGGCGCCGGTGGTGATCATCCCGAACGCGAGCCCGCCCATCACGGGGTGAAAGCCGGCGAGCATCAGCGCGAGGACGCCGATCGCGCCAAGCACGAACGCGCGGCGTTGCCAGCGTCGCTGCACGTTCGGCTGCGAGACCAGCCGTACGGCGCCCAACGTCCCGTGCTGCTCGCGCCGCCAGATCGCCACGGCACGCCGGGTCTCGAGCACGCGCTCGATCGCGGCCTCGGTCTCGCCATCGGCGCGTAGCTCGGCCTCGATCTCCGCCGGATCGCGATCGTGCAGCG
>JAYVRN010000317.1:0-5862 GCA_043776275.1 Myxococcales bacterium
GGTGCGGCCCCGGCCACGCCTCCGAAGAAGTAACTATCTGAAACTACTCGGGGTGGGTCGATTGAATCGATCGCAACCCACCCCGGGATCGTCGTGTCACCGTTGTGTTTGGCGCTCGCGGACGTTTTCGGAAAGAATCTCGGAACCCAGAACCAAACCCGGTGTCGGAGTCTCCGTGCTCACGGATCTCTGCAGCGGGACGAACCTGAAAGGGTCGACCACCATGCGGAAGCTCGTTTCGGCACTCGCGCTGTCTACTGTCATCGGCCTCATCGGAGGAACCGCTCTCGCTCAGCCTGCCAAGGGCGGAGACAAGGGCGGCAACAACAAGGTGAAGGTCTATGACTTCTCGGGCGATACGATCGAGGGTGACCTCGTCAAGCCCGAGGGTACCGACGTCAGCGTCACCGACTTCGGCAAGCACTCGTCCCTGATCAAGATCCGCACGAACTTCATCCCCGAGATCATCAAGTCGGCTGAGGATTTGTAGTCGGGAAGGCGTTCGCCCACCTGGGCGCGCCTGTCTCGACAATCCCGGCCTTTGTTCGACGCTCTCCCACCGGAGATAGATCCAAATGGCCGGCGCAAAAGTACCCCTCACGTTCCGCATCTTCAAAGGCGACCAGCTGCTCCGCGAGGAGAAGCTCAGCCTGAGCGTCATCAAGCTCGGCAAGGTGCCTTCGGCCCACCTGAAGCTCGATGACGAGACGGTGAGTCGCATGCACGCGATCATCGAGGTCAACGGCCCCGGTGACGTGAGCATCATCGACCTCGGCTCGACGAAGGGGACCTTCGTCAACGGCCAGAAGGTCAACAAGGCCAAGCTCCAGTCGGGTGACACCATCGTCGTCGGTGAGACCCGCATCGAGCTCGCGATCGGTGCCGGCGAGGAAGAGGACGTCGCGACGTCCGTCAACCTCGGCGCCGCGCCGCCTGCGCCCGCGCAGGACGTGGTCGCCTCGACCCCGCGCCCGGCCGCGCCGCCGGTGCAGCCGATGGCGCAGACCCTCCAGGCTCCGCCGCCGCCGGCCGCCACGCCCCGCGCTCCGGCTCCGCCGGCCCCCGCGCCTCAGGCGTTCGCGCCCGCGCCGTCGTACTCGGCTCCGCCGATGGCGCCGTCGAATCTTCGCCCGCCCCCGGGCATGGCGATCTACGGCACGGCGACCGCCGCGCCCGCGGCCGGCTTCCAGGCCTCCATGGCCGGTGAGGCGGATGACATCGGTGGCGCGCGCGCCGTCGAGGTCGCCGCGATGCTCGGCGACTCCGTCGTCGGTGTGAAGCACTGCATGGACCCGCGCGGCGGCAAGGTCACCCCGGTGACCTACGGCTTCTTCGCGTTCGCCCTCGCCATGATCCTGATGGCCGGCGTCTCGTTCTACATGGCCGTCGATAACGCGGCCTACAACAAGGGTCGCTACGACTACGAGACCCAGGTCCTGAAGAAGCCCGGCTTCGCGGTCCGCCCGCGCGTCCTGCCGATGGCCTACGACTGGATGATGTTCGGTGGCTTCTTCCTCGGGATCATGGCCGCGACGTACGGCCTCGCGCGCATGCGCTCCGAGAAGAAGAGCCCGTTCTTCCGCATCGGCACCGCGCCGGGCGTGGAGTTCGCCACCGAGGGTGCGCCGTCCGCGGACTTCCCGCTGGTCGCACCGTCGGGTGACGACTTCGCGTTCAACTTCGCCAGCGGCATGGAAGGCGAGATGGTCGTCAACGGCCAGTCGACGTCGCTCCAGGAGCTCGCGGCGCAAGGCCGCACGACGATCTCTCCGATCCCGCCGGGCGCGAAGATCCGCGTCCGCGCTGGCAAGACCACGTTCTTGGTCTCGGCCGTCCCGCAGCCGCGCCGCCATGCGATGCCGCTGTTCGCCGCGCTCGAGAGCCGCGTGCTCGCGTACTTCGCTGGCTCGCTCGCCGTCCACCTCGGGTTCTGGCTCGTCCTCGAGCAGATCCCGGTCGAGGACTCGGGCGCGAACATCGACCTCGCCTCGCTCGAGGACACCTCGACGCGCACCAACAGCGCTTCGCAGGACGATCCCCCGCCGCCCGAGGAAGAGGAGAAGCCCGATGACGGCGCCGAGGAGTCCGGTGGCACCGGCACGGCGATGACTCTCGAAGAGGGCAAGATGGGCAAGAAGGACTCGGACCGCGCCGAGGGCCAGTACAAGATGAAGAAGGAGCAGGAGGACCCGCAGCTCGCGCGCCAGCAGGCGATCGAGCAGGCGCGCACCGCCGGCATCCTTGGCTCGTCGGCCCTGACCCAGGGTGGCGCGTTCGCCTCCCTCACCGGCACCGGCGACATCTCCAGCGGCTTCGACGACGGCAACATCTACGGCGGTCTCCTCGGCAACGAGGCCGGCGAGATGAACGGCGGCTTCGGCTTTGGTCGCTCGGGCTTCGGCCCTGGCGGCGGCGGCACGGGCTGGGGCACGATCGGCACCGGCCGGTACGGCACGATCGGTCACGGCTCGGGCACGGGCTCGGGGTACGGCGTCGGCGGTGGTCGCGGTGGCATGCGCGGCCGTACGGCCTCGGTCCCCACGGTCTCCATCGGCCAGCCGAACGCGCAGGGTGACCTCGATAAGGCGATCATCCGTCGCTACATCAAGCGCAACATCCAGAAGATTCAGTACTGCTACGAGAAGGAGCTCCTCGCGAAGCCGGGCCTCGCGGGCACGGTGACGACGCAGTTCTTCATCACCCCGAACGGCAACGTGGCCTCGTCCTCGGGCTCGGGCGTCGACGGTAACGTCGCCTCCTGCGTCGCCGGCGTCATCAAGGACATTGAGTTCCCGAAGCCGAAGGGTGGCGGCGGCGTGCAGGTCAACTACCCGTTCACCTTCCGCCCCGCCGGTTCGTGAGCTGACGACGACGACCTAGCGACGACCGAGGCCAGCACCGTGCTGGCCTCGACGGTTTTCGGGCTGCTTTCAGGCTGACGAAACACAGGAGATGACTTGTGACCCATCCCACTTCGTTTTACCGTTCGCGCATGAAGCTCCTCGCGTCCTGTGTGCTCACCGCGAGCCTCTTGTTCGGCGCCACTGGCTGCCCGAACAAGTCGCGGAATGATTCGGTGAAGCTGTCCAACGAGGGCACCAAGGCCTATGGCCAGAAGCAGTACGAGACCGCGATCGAGCGCTACCTGAAGGCCGTCGATGCGTGGAAAGAGAACCACGTCGCCTGGTACGGCCTCGCGGGCGCGTACATCGGCAAGGGTGACTGGGGCAAGGCGTCCGATGCGATGCAGAGCGCCGTCACCGTCGCGCCCGAGCAGGCGATGTACCAGATGGTCTACGGGTACACGCTGTACGAGAAGGCGATCTACAACGCGCGCGAGGATCAGGCCCGTCGCGAGAACAAGAAGATCGAGGAGGTCCAGCCGGATCTCACCGCCGTCAACTTCGAGAAGCCGGCGCAGTACCTCGCCAAGGCGATCGAGCTCAACCCCGAGCTGTGGCGCGCGCACTACTACCTCGGTCGGATCTACCGCGACACCGGCAAGTCCAAGGAGGCCGCGGAGGCGCTGACCAAGTCGCTCCAGTCCGCACCGACGGCGCCGGGCCCATGGGTCGCGCTCGCCGAGATCTACCGCCAGTGGGACTACACCGATCAGGCGATCGCCGTGGCCACCCAGGGCGCCGCGATCGTCCCCGGCGACAACGAGGTCTCGGACATCTGGTACGAGGTCGGCATGGGCTACGACGACAAGCGGCTCGACGACAAGGCGATTGAGGCCTTCACCAAGGCGCTCGAGAGCCGGCGCGACAACCACAAGGCGAAGTTCCAGCGCGGTCAGGCGTACTTCCGCAAGGGCGACTTCGCGAATGCGAAGAAGGACCTCGAGGACTTCTCGAAGTCCGGCGGCGCGTCGGTGGAGTTCGCCAAGCAGCAGGCGAGCAAGATGCTGCTCGACATCGCCGCGAAGAGCGCGATGCAGAACGGCGGCGGCGGCGGCCCGGCGGAGAAGACCGAGGCACCGGCCGGCGGGAACAAGAAGATGTCCCCCGAGGACATGCTCGAGGACGCGAAGAAGAAGAAGGCCGCGGCCGGAAAGTAAGGCTCGCGGCGGGATCGCCCTGCGAGATCGACGGCTCCCACCCCGGGGGCCGTTGCTCGTTTCGGCTCGTTTCGGCACTGGCATCACCTGGCCAATCGCCCAGGAGACGGTCTGCGTTGGCCACCAGCGGCTCGGCAACGACACCGAGTCTTCGTCGAGAGCTCGGCGAACACGGCGGCTCGATCGCGCTCCAAAAGAAACCGCCCGGGGGCTCCCCCACGCTCCTAACTAGGCGTGATATAAGGCTCATAGGATGAGGGTCCGCTTTTTCTCTTTGTTTGCGGGAGGATAGACCGCAGATGGATACGCGTACGCTGCTTCGGGAACGCCTGCGCCGGTCGCGGGATTGGGCTGCTGCCATCGACGAGCTTGAGAAGGAGTTGGAAGCATCGGGCACGAAGCCCGAGCAATCCGAGCGCCTTTGCGAGCTCGCTGCTCTCGTCGAGGATGTGATCCCCGAACGAGATCGAGCGATCGGCCTCTACCAACGTGCATGGAAGCTTCACCCCGCAAACGTCAGGGCACTCTCGCGCGCACGCGAAGTGTACGGCGAGATCGGGCGCTTCGAGATGGTCGCCAAGCTCGGTGAAATGGAGCTTCGCGATCCGAACTCTCCATCGAACCTCGCGCAGATCGTCGGCGAGGCGATGCTCGACAACGGGCAGAAGGACAAGGCGCTGCCAATCCTCCAGCGCGCCTTGGAGCAGAGCCCGGATTCGATGCGCGTCCAGGACGCGTTGCTCGCCCTCGACTACGACCCCGAGTTCTGGGGCGATCTCGTCGACTCCGCGCTCGAGCGGGCCGACAAGGTCGACGACAACGTCGCGATCCGCGCCCTCGTTCGTGCGGCTCGCATCATGCGCATCGAGGCACCGGAAGATCCGCGCCTCGAAGTGGTGCTGACCAAGATCCTCGCGAAGGACATCGAGGAGCCCTCGGCGAACTTCATCTACGAGACCTTGCTGTCCACCACGCAGCGCTGGGACGAGCTCGAAGCTCATCACGGCCTGCGCGCGGACAAGGCGGACGGTCACGGCAAGAAGGTCGAGGCCCTGCGCACGTTCGGCCTCGAGTGGCTGCAGCGGTTCAAGGATCGCGATCGCGGCGCGAAGTTCTTCAGCCAGGCGATGGCCGCCACGGCGAAGAACGGCGCGGTGCCGATGAAGAGCGTGGTCGCCGCGTTCACGCTGCTCCGTCAGGTGCAGGGTGAGAAGGGCGAGTGGGCTCAGCTCCTCGATGTCGCCGAGAGCGTGATCGACAAGCTGTCCGGCGAGGACAAGCTCTACGTCGCGATCCAGGCCGGCAACATCGCGTTCGACAAGACCAACGACATCGCGCGCGCGCGTAAGTTCTTCTCGATCGCGGCGCTGATCGAACCCGAGAACCCGACGGTGCAGGACTTCATCGGGGCCGTAGGTCTCGAGCCCGAGCCGAGCGCCGCAGGATCGCTCCCGATCCCGGTGCAGGCAGCGGTTGCCGCCGCCGCCGAGCCGGTCGCTGAGCCCGACGCAGGGGCGGAGCTCCCGAAGTCGGCCAAGCAGAAGGGCAAGAAGGGGAAGGGCAAGAAGGGCGACCAGGCCGCCGACAATGGTTCGGACAGTGGTTCCGACAATGGCGCCGACGACGGAGCCGACGATGGTGCCGCCGTGGCTGCCGCTGCGAAGGCCAAGGCCGACGCGGATGAGGAAGCCGAGGCAGCCGCCGCGAAGCTGAAGGCCGACGAAGAAGCTGCGGCCGCGAGGCATGCGGCGGAGACCAAGGCCGAGGAGGCCGCGAAGGCTGCGACCGCCGCGGCGGAGGCC
>JAYVRN010000318.1:0-1827 GCA_043776275.1 Myxococcales bacterium
TTGTACATCGCGAGGTAGTCCTGCTTCGCCTGCGGATCCTTCTTGGGCGCGGCGTCGTAGTCCTTGCGCATCGTGGTGGCGGCGGTGTGCGTGTTGCGCGTGGCCGCATAGAGGGCACGCTCGGCGATCCGGCGCTGGTTCTCCATCGCCTCGCGGTCCTTCTCGTTCGCCGCGAACCAGGGCGTGCCCGGTGCGTAGCGCGTGGCGAGCTCGGCGGCCGCGGCATCGGCCGCGAACTTGTCGCCCTTGAGCTCGAACACGTTGACGATCTCCTGGTGGACCAGCGGGTTCTTCGGGTTGAGCTCCCACGGCGGGCCGATCGCGAGACGATACGAATCGACCGCCTGGTCCCACGCCTGGAGATCCGAGAACGCCTTGCCCATCGCGACCCAGACGTCGCGCACGTGGGGCTCGTTCTCGCGGCCCTTGTAGAACTCCTTGGCGCGCTCGAACGAGCGGCTGGGGTTGCCGTCCGCCTCGCCCTCCCAGGGATCGGTGAACGCGACCGAGATGTACTGGATCGATTCGTCGCGGAGCTCGAGGGCCGGCGTGCCGCCCGCGGCCACGATCTGGTCGTACAGCTTGACGCTCTGATCGAAGCGCTCGATCGAGGGCTTCATCATGTCGCGCTTGTAGAACGACCACGCGAGCTTGTAGAGCGCCTCGGCGTAGAGCTTGGAGTCGTTGCCACCGTCGGCGACCTTCAGGTACGAGGCGATCGCTTCATCGATCTCGCCCGGCACCGCGAAGTGAAGATCGGCGATGCCGCGGACCCAGGCGTGACGCACGAGCTCGACCTCGGCGTTCGGGTACGGCTTGCACTGCGCGTACGGATCGCGGAGCTGCTTCTGCGACACCCGCTTCAGCGCCTCGTCCCGGGTGGGGAGCGGCGGCGGCGGATCGTTCCACTTGAACTGATTCGCGCACGCGAGCGCGAGGAACAGCTGGAGCGACTTGCGCTCGTCCTTGGTGCGGCCGTAGTAGCCGAGCAAGTACAAGGTGGAGGGCGTCTGCCGGTAGCTCGGGAACTTGGTGAGGATGCCTTCCCACAGCGCGAGCGAGCGCGAGTAGTCGACGATCTGCGCCGCATCGGAGTCCGCCGGCTTCCCGGACTTCTCCTGCTCGGTCATCCGCGCCTCGAACTCCTCGTCGGCGCTGTCAATGTACAGATCCGCGAGGCGGAACATCGCATCGGGCGTGAACGTCTCGTGATCCGGGTGATCGACGAGGAACTTCTCGAGCTTCGCGACGGTCTCGCCGTGGCGCTTCCCGCGATCGGCCTCGGTCTTGGCGATCTTGTCCGCGTACTTCTTGGTCAGCTCCGCGGTCCGCGTGTCGAACTCGCGGCGCGCGATCGTGCGCATCCGGGCGTCGTGCTCGACGGCCGCCTGCGTGAACTTCTCGTACTCGGACTCGACGTCCTTGAGCTCGTCCTTCTCCTGCGGAGACAGCTGGATTGGGGCGGGCATCGAGGGGATCGGCACACCGCGCGGACCACCAAGGCCCGGGCCATTGGCCGGATCCGAGGGCATTGTACCGGGCATCGTTCCGGGCTGCGCCCCGGCGACCATGGTGAGCGAGCTCACGAGCATCGCGGACAGTGCAATCAGGGCTGGGACTCTCACTTCGAGCCTCCCTTCGCCGGCGCGGGCTTGGTCTCGTTATCCGGCCGTACCATCGGAGCCAGCGGCGCCTTCGGCACCTCGGCACCCGGGCTGACGCGTGCACCACCCGCACCCTTGTCGGGGCTGCCCGAAGGCGCACCCGCCGCAGGGATCGGAGGAGGTTCGACGGGCTTGGGCGCTGCGGGCCCGTTCGGCGTCGCCT
>JAYVRN010000319.1:0-22262 GCA_043776275.1 Myxococcales bacterium
GGCGGTGCGAGCACCGAGGTCGGGCCCTGGCGTCCCCGGCTCGGGGCGATCGGGAGCCTCCGGCTCGGCACCACGGACCTCGCGGTCACCGGGCAGTACAAGGCCCAGGGCTTCAACGAGCCCGAGGGCGAGCTCGAGATGATCGTCAGCGCGGGACACAAGCTCGGCGCCGCGTACACGATCGTCGAGGCGGCGTTCGGCGCGGACTTCGATGGCCGCGATCGCGATGGCGAGCTCGCCGCGGCCGTCACGTTGCCGATCGGGTCAATCGTCGCGGGCTCCACGGCGCGCGGGCGCTATGCGTTCGGCGGGATGGCCGAGCTGGGCGCGTCCTGGGATGCGGTGATCGATGTCGGCGCGGCCCTGCCGTTCGGGCGTTATGCCGTTCGCGGTGCGGTCGGCGTCTCGATGCGTGAGACCGATCGCGTCGAGGTCGGCCCGGTGACCACGCTGACAGTCGTCTCGTTCTTTTGAGCTAGAGTGCGGGGATGAAGCTCGGCGCGATCATCGTGTGGGCCACGCTCATCGGGTGCGGAGATCCCAAGGTCACGCCCGAGACCGTCGCCGAGGGCGGCAAGGACGGCGCACGCGTCGAGGTCACCGGTGAGGTCCACGCCGTGACGTTCGATTCGACGCGCGCCGTGGCCAAGCGCGTGAAGATGGCGAACCACCGCGATTCGGTGGAGTGGGTGCTCGAGCAGGATGACGAGGAGACCATGGGCAAGGCGCCGTCGTTCGCCGAGGCCTCCGGGGACTACCTGCGCACCGATGCCCGGTACATCCTGTTCCGCTCCACGAAGCCCGCCGGGATCACGTTCCAGGAGCCGGGGTTCAACTCGAACCGGATCACGGAGGCGTGGGGGCTCGCGGTGCATGCCCCTGCGCTCGCGCTCGGCGACGAGCTGCCGGAGCTGGGCGCGACGATCAAGGTCACCGGTACGCTCCGCCGCGAGCTCTGGAACGAGCGTGAGGTGACGTTGCCGATCCTCGAGGACGCCCAGATCACGATCGTGTCCGGTCCCGCGCCGATGAAAGGGGCAGGCGAGAGCTGTGGTCTCGATCAGGAGTGCAACGCGCGCCTGATCTGCGATCGATCCACCCGCACGTGCGGCGCTCCGCCGCGCGAGATCTTCTGGGCGGACCCGTGGCACGACGTCAACGGCGCGTGTGATGTCGATGCGGACTGTCCGCTGGGACAGGTCTGCGATCCGGGCTACACGATCCGCGACTCGACGACAGATCCCGAGCATGGCGCGCGCTACCTCGCCGCCGAGGATGTCGGGCGGCACCTGTGCCGGCTGGTCCCCGGCGCCACGGTCGCGTCCCAGTGCCCGAAGATCTACTCGGTCCGCGACCTGGTCGGTGGACGGTTCGTGACCGGCAAGGAGATCTGCGTCCGCGTCCGCTCGTTCGTCAACGTGCACGCCGAGGATGGCGACACCCACGCACAGATGCTCGTCGACGAGCCGATCCCCTATCCGACGGCCGACGCGCCGTACAACCAGTTCGGCGGCACCACCGAGAGTGGGCCGATGTACAAGGATCCGGCGTTGCCCGGCGGCCCGGTGCTCGATCCCCCCGAAGGCCAGGAGGTCATCGCGATCGGGACCTACCGCTTCGATCCGAGCCACGGGTGGTACGAGGTGCATCCGGTGAAGGCGTTTCTCCCGGTCCCTTGAGATCACCACACGGTCGCGCCGAGATCGGACCGCGGTCGCGCCATCCTCCGCGCCATGCGGAACGTCCTCGCGATCGTCGCGACCACCGAGAGCCACGCTCGATCGGCTCGCGATCGAGTGCGTGGCGACCCGCGGCGTGGACTGCGGCAACGACGGCGCGCGCGCGGCGGACTGAGCGTCGGGGATTCCCACACCGCGCCTGGCCCGCTCCTTGCTGCCTGGGAGGGCATGCGCGCCCTCCTTGCTGCCGTCGTGGTGCTCTCCGGATGCGCTGTCGAGGAATCCGACGATGTGGAGCTCTCGGAGACGTCCTCCGAGCTGGGGGTGGGCTGGTGCAACGACGCCGAGGTGCCGGTGCTCAACCTGCCGCTCGAGAACGGCAAGCCGATCAACATCGAGGAGCCGTTCATCCGCGTGGCGAACGGGCTGGTGTTCCTCTACTTCAGCGACCGCGTGATCGACGAGCGTGACCTGCACTACGCGATCTGGACCACCTCGGGCTTCGTGTACCTGGGCCGCGTGCAGGGCGTGAACTCCGCAACCGGGATCGAAGGTGCGCCCTCGATCGATCCGCACGGCAACTTCTATTTCACGAGCAGCGGGACGCCGGGCCAGATCGCGCACGGCACGCTGTCATCCTGGGGGACGGTGACCTACGTCGGGCCGGTGTACGGCATGCCGCAGGCCAACGTCAGCGGCAACGTGCTCTACGGAAACATGGACATCGGTGTGGCGCCATCCGAGACGTTCGCGGTGCTCTCGCGCGCCGCATGGCTCCTCCCGGCGGGTGGCCTGCCGGCGGCGGCTGACCTCTGGTACCTGCGCCGCCTGTCGCCGACCACGATGCTCCACTACCCGACCGACACCGCGAACTTCCTCGGCGCCCTCAACACACCCGACAAGCTCGAGTATGCGCCGGAGATCTCCACCGACGGCCTGCAGATCTTTTACACGCAGACCACGCTCGCCCCGGTGACCACCGCGATCCTCACGGCCAGCCGCCCGAGCGTGACGATGCCGTTCGGACCGCCGACGACGATCGTGGGGCCGACGTCCGACGCGATCATCGAAGGACCGACGGTGACGCCGGGCAACGACCGGATCTTCTATCACCGCGCCTACGGGGAGGCCGCGCCGAGCAAGCTGTACACCGTCGCACGCTGCGCAAGGTGACCGCGCTACGGAGCGTGGGCGGGAGAGAACACCGCACCACCGTCCGAGACCTCGGCGGAGAAGATCGCGATGTGGCCCACGCCACCGCCGCCACCGCCGGCACCACCGTTCGAGGCGTTGAGACCACTCATGGCGGCGATGCCCGCGGCCGCACCACCACCGCCCGCGTTGCCACCCGGGAGCCCGGGTCCGCCACCCGCCGCGCCGAACGGCGGCGCACCGCTGGCGAGATCAGGATCGCGCCCATCGACACCGGCGTTCGCGCCCGCGCCGGTGCCGCCACCGCCACCACCGCCGCCACCGTTCGCGACGAGCCTCGCCGTGGCCTCGAGCCGCACCCGCGGAGCGTCGAACCCGATCAGGCCGCCCGATCCGCCGCCGCCACCGCCACCTCCGAAGTCCAGGGCGAGCCCGCGAGCTCCGCCGGCTCCACCCATGCCGGAGGCATTGATCGTGGCCGCCACGGAGATCTCCTTGCCGGCGATCAAGTAGAGCCCTCCGCCCGAGGCGCCGCCGTTCCCGTTGTTGGCGTTGCTCCCGGCACCATCGCCACCGCGACCACCCGGGCAGCCTCCGCGGAGGAAGCTCAGTGGGACGGCGGGCGCTCCATCGCCGCCGATCGCGGTCCCCGCATCCCCGCCGACCCCGCCGATCCCTCCAAACGCCCCGCCGGCCCCTCCGCCGCCACCGGTGCTCG
Source organism: Myxococcales bacterium (assembly GCA_043776275.1). Lineage (GTDB taxonomy): Bacteria > Myxococcota_A > Polyangia > Haliangiales > Haliangiaceae > JABFXX01. The sequence continues at coordinate 3,550 of JAYVRN010000319.1, forward strand.
TCACCCCATTGGTACCGTTGCGCCCGGCGAACGAACAGCCGGGGAACGGGGTCCCCGGCCCAACCACGAGGGTGTCACGGCGGCTCGCGGCACTCACCTCGGCGCTGATCGTCAGCGTGTCGAGAGCGACGAGCGCGATCGGATAGCGCCCGCGGAGCTCCAGGGCGGTGCCGACCACGAGGTTCCGCGCGATCACCAGGCAGACCTCGGTGTGCAATGCGTCGGTCTGCGCGACGAGCGTGGTGCACGCGCCGGCGGCCTCGGAGTCGAGGGTCGCGGGGAGGTCGCGCGTCTCGGCCGGCGGCGTGTCCAGGCAGACCTCGAGCAGGCCCGATCTGCCCGGGCCTTGCTTGCCGAGACACACCGGCACGAATGCGTCGGTCGGGGCGTCCGGCCTCGAGTCGTTGAAGCCGAACATCGAGTCACAGCCCGCGAGCAACGCGACGCTCGCCAGTGCTCTCAACATCGACGCCAGTGTACCGCGCCGCTTCACGAGGGCGCTGGTGGTGTGGGCAAAGTTCCCGCGGCGTGACCGAGACGGGCTCCGCGTCGTCCGAGCACGAGGCCGATCACGAACACCACCACGGAGACCATCAGGACGAGGAGCATGGCGAACGCGCCGCCGTAGCCGCGGTGATCGGCTTGCCCTTCGGGCAGGGCGAGGGCGGGGCCGAACAGCATGAACCCGCCGCTGACCACGAACACGGTGCCCCACGCGGCGGCCAGTGCGAACGTCGTTCGTCCCTCTCCGGACAGGATGCCGCGCGCCGAACGCGCTCGCTCGGCGCCGTACGCGATCCGGTGCACCAGCAAACCGCCGCCAAACAGCGATAGCGCGAACAGGATCCACGTCGCCACGCCGACGAGGCGGTAGGCGCCCAGGGGCGCCGTCACCGTGACCGCGATCGCATCGGCGGGGAGGTCCGCGAACCTGGCCCGGAGCGTGTCGCCGGTGCGGGTCATCGCGGGCGTGATCGCCGCGGTCCACGCGGGCGGCACCAGCACGGTGACGTCGAGGCCGCCGAACCCAGCCCACGTCCTCGCCGGTGACAGCACGTACGCGAACTGGTGCATCAAGTTCGGCTCGTGCGCGTGATGCGTCATCGCCTCTGCCGCATACGAGATCACGAGCTCGTGCGGCCCCGGCGCCACGTCGAGCTGGAAGGCGGCGGTGCCTCCTTCGTGACGCAGATCGAAGCCGAGCTCGCCGCCGCCGGGCAACGGCGTGCTGGTCGGCGTGCGCCAGCTCGTGGGGAGGTCGCGCCCGGTGACGAGCCGGGTCTCGATCTCCTTCCGATCGAGCGTCACGTGGAAGCTCACGAGCCCTTCCGCGCCCGACGCGAACACCAGGTCGAGCCGCTTCGCGGTGGCGCGATTGTCGAGGTGGTACGTGGCCGCGACGGTCACGAGGCCCTGCTGCGCGAGCGGGCGCAGGTCGATCACCAGCTCCTCGTGCGTGATCGCGACGTCGACGATCCCGGCCGGCTCACCGGCCTGCTGCCCTCCGAACGTGGGCGCGCCCACGTTCGCGATCGCGACATGTGAGCTCGCGATCAGCAGCGCCGCGACGACGAGGAGGCGTGGCATCACGGGCCGATCGGCGAGTGATCGTCCTTGGCCTTCTCGATGCATGCCTTGTACGGCGCGCACTCCGTGGTGGTCTGCGCGCAGGTAGCTTCGAGCGCGATCATCTTGGACATCATGTCCTTCGGTTCCTTCTGCGACTTCACGCAGTACTCGGTGGCGATCGCTCGCACCTCTTCGCCGTTGGTGTCCCCGCAGCGAACCTCCATCTCGGCATAGCGATCACACCCCGAAAGCTCGGAGGCGGGCTTCGACGTCTTGCTACATGCGGCCAGCAGCACCAGCAGGAGGAGGGTGTTTCGCATCCACAGCTCGTATCACGACACCCCGCGAGAATGGTGGCGACTCGATCTGCCAGGCTGATGATCGGGCCACAGGTGGGCGAGCGAACACGCGTGGTTCTCGGTGCCCGGCGCGGGCATGGATCGTGCGTTGGTAGGTCCCCGTGAAGGTCTGGACGTTCGCGGCGGTCCTTGCAGCTGCCTCCGGCTGTGCCACGGCGACCCCCAGCGACGAGGGGCCCGCGCGGTATCTCGCGCTCGGCGACTCCGTCGCGTTCGGGTTCAGCCCGCTCGTCGACCTCAAGACCCATCAGGTCTCCGGCTACCCGGAGCTCCTCGCGACGCAGCGTGGGCTCGAGGTCACGAACCTGTCCTGCCCCGGTGAGGCCACCGGTGGCTTCGTGTCGCCGACGGGCGCGGACAATCACTGCCGCGAGAACCGACAGGCCTATCCGCTGCACGCCGCCTATGACGGGACCCAGCTCCAGGCCGCGGTGGAGTACCTCGCCGCGAACCCCGCGACCGAGCTCGTGACGATCGACATCGGCGCCAACGACGTGTTCCTCCTCGACCACCTGTGCGGCCGCGACCTGCCGTGCATCCTGGCGAACTTCGTGACGACGATGGGCGACTACGAGCGCAACGTCGACTTCATCTTCCGGCAGGTGCGCAAGGTCTACGCTGGTCCACTCGTCGCGCTCTCGATCTACAACCCATATCCGGCTGACGCGACGGCGCAGTACGCGCTCGAGAAGATCGATGCCGCGCTCGCGGAGATGATCGCCGCCCACGGTGGCGTGCTCGCCAATGGCATGGCCGCCTTCGATGCAGCGTCGAGCGGAGACCCGTGCAAGGCGGGCTTGTTGATCGCGATGCCGGATGGGACGTGCGACGTCCACCCGACCGCACAGGGCGCCAAGATCCTCGCCGATGTGGTCGACGCGGCCCTCGCGCGCCCCCAGTAAGCTAGCTCGATCTCATCGGGCGCGAGCGTGGGGCAGGCCCGACCGCGCGCCGCGTGCGAGTACAGCCCCGATCCGGATCATGACGAGGCCGACCACGGTGATGCCGGCGCCTGCATAGAGCACCCGGAGCCCGGGGTGCGCCGCGGTCGGGGCGAGGACCGTCACTTGCAGGAGGTCCGTGGCGGCGGAGTGCTGCGTCCGCGGATCGACGAGGTGGTGGCGCATCGCACGAGCCACTCGCCAGCGGCGGCGGTTCGCGGCGCTGGTCGCGATCGCACCATCGCGCACGCGTACGGTCGCGATCAGCTTGGACGCGTCCCGCGGGTCCTCGATCCCCACGAGCCAGCCGTCGCGATCTCCGCCGCGCAGCACGGCGTCGCCGCCGGCGTCGATCGCGCCGTGACGCGTGAGCCACGCCGCAGCCTCGTCGACGGTGCGCCCCTTGATCATCCCGCCGAGGTCGAGCTGGAGCGTGATCGGGCGAGTGACCTCGCGCCGCGTGGCATCGAGGCGGACGTCGAGGAAGCTGGCTGCTCGCGGCGCCGCGGTGCTCGCCTCTCGATCGAGTGCGCTCGGCGCGAACGAACGATCGTACCCGAGCGCGATCAGGTCGCCTCCGATCGCCGGGTCGAAGATCCCACGGGTCAGCTCGACGTAACGACGCGCGTCGGTCAGAGCGGCGAACATCTCCGCCGAGACGACCATGGGTCCGCGTGCACGGTTGAGGCAGGCGAGCTCGCTGTCGTCGCGAAACCGGCTGAACCGGCGCTCGGCGGCGGCGAAGGTCCGCGCGACGGCATCGGTGACGCGGCGTTCATCGGGGCCACCTGCGAACACCGCGACGTCGGTGTTCATCGCGCGGAACGTCGCCATCACGAGCTCCGCGTGACGATCTGCGGCAGATCGCGGAGGACGTCGGGCTGGATGGAGATGGGAGGCTCGCGCTCGATCGGGGGATCGAGCAGCGGCACGAGTGCGATCTCCGGCGGCGTCTCGATCACCACGGGCGCTGGATCGATCACAACGGGCGGCGTCGCGATCACCACGGGAGGCCGCACCTTGTGTCGTCTCGGCGGGTGGGTCGTGGCGATGCGTCGCTCCGGCAACGTCGCCATCCCCGTGACGCGAACGCGGAGGCTCGCCGCTTCCACAGCGGGCACGCGCATCGCGACCGCTGGCACCGTGGCGGCGGCGCTGGCCGGGATGAAGCTCCACCATGCCGCGCCGAAGCCGAGCGCGAGGAGCGTGCCCAGATAACGGCGAAGCCGGCGCCCGACGGAGGCAGAGGCGGAGATCTTCGAAGCCATGCTGCTTGGACGTGCGGCGGGTCGCCTCGGTCTGTCGCGGGACGTTTCGAATTGTCTCGGTGGATCCCGAGAGCGGCGTGTAAGTCTGACGCGCGTCGGGCGTTGTGCCCCGTCGTCGCGTTTCACGCGTGTGGCGCTGGTACCTCACCTCGGTGCGCCAGCGTCCGCCAACCACTCGATCTCCGCGCGGTCCGCACTCCGCCGTGAGGTGGCACGACGCGTGCGTACAGACCATCCATGCTTCGGTCTCTGGTGCCGATCGCGCTCGGCATCGGCATCGGCTGTGGCGCCGTGGGGCCTCCGGCGGCGCCGCCGCGCGAGCCGACGAACCTGATCGATGCCGCGACGTTCTCGACGAAGATCGCCGGGCTCCGCGCCACGCTCGCGCGCAACCGCGTGGAGATCGATACGGAGCCCGTGATCGATTCCTGTGCGGCGCACGCCTATCGCGACAGCCTGCGGAACCGGTGCGTTCGGTGCGAGGTGGCGACACGCGCGAACACGGGTGGCGTGGATCCGGATCTGATCGATGGCGTGGCGATCGCCTTCGCGATGTATCCGCCCGCGCTGCTCGCGGCGACCAAGCTCGAGCACGTGGCGCTGTGCCGCACGATCCGGATCCAGGGAGAGCCGGAGGAGCGTGCGCCTGCCGGGGTCGCGATCCTCGATCAGCGCCGCGTGCTGATCAGCGTCGAGCAGTTCGTGGAGGGCGCGCCGCTCTACCAGGACTTCACGATCGAGCAGGTCGTCCACCACGAGCTATTTCACCTGTTCGACCACGCGACCTCCGGGGAGCGCGCCTACGACGATCGCGAGTGGCACGCCCTCAACCCTGCGGGGTTCGAGTATCGCGATCCGGCGGTCAAGGAAGAGGAGCGCCCGGCCGGGTTCGTGAACACCTACGGCACGACCAACGAGCTCGAGGACCGCGCCACCGTGTTCGAGTTCCTGCTCGGTCAGCCGACCCGGCTCTGCGAGATCGCACATGTCGATCGGGCCGTCGCCGCCAAGACGACCACCGTCTGGAAGCGGGTCGCGCGCATCACCGGCGACAAGTACATGAGCCGGCATGCGCCGTGCGTCGATTGGATCGGGAAGCCGCGGCCCCCGATTCCCGCAAACCGGCCGGTGAAGCGGCCGGCAAAGCGGCCCGTGAAGCTCCCGCGCCTACGCTGAGGCTCAGAGCCTGCGCAGCACGATGCGACGGAACGGGAGGTCCGATTCGTCCTTCTCGACGATGAACCCGTGTGTGGCGGCCCACGCCGGGACATCGCGGCCGTGCCATTGCGAGAGGTACGGCTCCGTCACCATCAGCGCGAGGAGGCGGAAGTAGATCCCGCGCCAGCCGTGCCGTCTCCACAAGGAGATGAAGTTGCGGTTGTGCATCTGCTCGATCGACGGTTCCGAGATCACGACGCGCCCGCCGGGCCGCAGCACGCGCCGCATCTCGGCCAGCACGGCGTCCTGTGCGTCGGTGGGAAGCTCGTGGAACAGGAAGCACGCGGTCACGCCATCGAACCGGCCATCGCTGAACGGGGTACGCTCCGCGAGCCCCTGAACGAGCTTGAGGGTCGGCAGCTCGCGGGCCGCGATCTTGAGCTGGTAGAGGCTCGCGTCGAGGCCCCACACATCGGGCACACCGGCGGCCGCGACGGCGCCGGCGACCTTGCCGGAGCCACAGCCGAGATCGAGCACCGCGTGACACTCCCTCAACTGGCGGGCCATCCAGGTCCGCACGGCGGTGACCTGGCCGAGCATCGCGCGCTCGAAGCCGCGCTCGTACCCGTTGGCCAGGGTCTGCGAGTAGTACCCGTTGGGCATCCGGTGGAACTCGCGCAGGAGATACGCCGGCAGCTGGTCCCGGGCGTGGAGCTCGGGTGGCAGCTCCACGTCACGACCGCCCAGGAGCAGGGTGCGCACGAAGCGGAACGAGGCGCCGATCCGGCGGAACACGTAGTCCGGCCACGCCCGTGGCAGCTCGAGATCCGTCAGCGCGACGACGGCAGGATCCTGGGGGCGTGGGCGAACAGCCGAGACCACCGACGGAATCTAGATCCACTCCCGCGCAAATGCCAGGCCAAGAATCAGCCACGGGCCGCCTGCGTTCGACCGCTGCGGCCTCGCGGCGGCGATCCGCCTCGCCTGGATTCTCGTCGACGGTCTCGGCAAAACGCCCGCACATCGTCGAAGTTGGAGGATCCGGCCGTGTGGTACGTCCACGGTGAAGGAGCTCCTCCACATGTCCACGTCCAGCCTGTTCGCACGTCTCACGCTCGCCATCTCACTGCTCGTCGCCCCGGTGGCGTACGCAGACCTTGCCAAGGCGCCTGACAAGACCGCCCCCGCGAAGCCCGCGCCGGTGAAGGCCGACAAGGCTCCGGTCGCCAAGGGCGAGCCTGTGCCGCCCAAGGCCGAGCCGATCGATCTCAACACGGCCACCGAGGCGCAGCTCGTGGCGCTGCCCGGCGTCGGCGATGCCTATGCGAAGAAGATCATCGCAGGACGCCCGTACGCGAAGAAGGACCAGCTAACCTCGAAGAAGATCGTCCCGAAGGCGGCGTACGACAAGTTCAAGGAGCTCGTGATCGCGAAGCAGCCGGAGGCGGCGACCGCGAAGCCGGAGACGGCGCCTGCGAAGCCGGCCGACAAGGCGCCGGCAAAGCCCGCAGACAAGATGCCCGCGAAGCCGGCGACCAAGTAGCGCTCAGTTCAGGATCTTACCGTTGACGTAGGCCACGAGCGCGGCGGTCTCGTTGATCACGCGCTGGCCGATCATCAGCTGATCGCCGCGGTAGCTCAGCATGTGTACGTTGAGCGGCTGCCCGCGCAGGCTGGTGGTCTGCTTCATGCTGCGCGCCGACACGTACTTGGTGTCGCGCTGGAATAGATTCGGGTTGCCCGTGGCCGAGAGGTGCAGCACGTCATCACCCACGAGGAGTCGCGCGGGCTGTGCGAGGTGGCAGCTCGCACAATCGATGGTGTTCGGTGAGTGAACGTTCGGATTCTCGATCCGCAGCGCGGCGTCATAGGCGGCCCTCTGCTTGGCCTTGGTGGCGGTCTTGGCCTTCGACGCGTTCACGAGCAGCGCGATGCTATCGGCGTGCGTGGTCTCGGGCGTGAACCCGCCCGCCATCGGCGCGACGAAGCCCTGGAAGAAGCTCGAGCTCGTGCCGTGGGAGGGCAGCGTGGGGACCTCCATGATCTTCGCCGTCTGCGTCGTGGTCCCGGTGATGTCGAAGCCAGCGAACCCCCACACGGTCTGGAGGTTCGATGACTGAAAGTGCGTGAACCGGACCAGGTTCTTGGAGCTGGCGTGGGAGAGGACGATCGCGCGAAGGCCCTTTCCGAACGCACCATCGAGGCCCTGGCCGACGAGGAGCGGGTGCGGTGCGAGCGGGCCCATCGCGGTGGTCTGGCCGTTGGCCTTGCGAAGCGCGATCACCTCGTTGATCGCGGTCGTCAGCTCGGCGCGGGTGACGCGATAGAACGCGTGGACGGCGCCGTCGACGGCGCTGGTACCGTCGGCGAACGAGAGCGACTGGAACACCAGGCGAATCTGGTTGTCGCAGGTACTCGGTGCCGTCACCGGTCCGAGGTTGGCGAAGCACGGGTCGAAGCGGATCGCGACCACGCGGAGGTTCGCGTACCGCATCTCCACGTCCTGTCCGGGATGGAGCTGCCCCGTCGGATCCGGGAACAGGTCCGTGTAGAGGCGCTTCGGCAGCAGGGGCGTGGTGCCTCCGTCGGAGGCCGCGAGATAGCCTTTGGTCAGCTCGGTCTGCGTCTTCGCGAGAGGCATCACGATCGTCAGATCGTTCATCTGCGCCTTCGCGGCGGACGCGGTGTCGGCCTTGCCTCCATCGTCATCCGGGAGACAGTCCGGGTAGTCGGCGTTGTCGGTGGTGCACGACGACGGATCGGTGTCGACGCATCCTCCGAGGTGCAACGATCCCAGGAGCGCGAGGGTGACAGAGAGGCCGATCGTCTTCACATCCGTGGTGAGGTGCATCGGCGATGCCATGGCAACACACCGCGTCAACGCGGACTTGTGCCGTGGTGGCTACTCGAGCTTCCGGTCGATCTTCGATCCGTTGGCCGGCTACCCGATCGGTCACCGCCCGTGCCTGTTACTCATCGGCATCCGGCATCGCAACGGGGACGATGCTTTCATGCGGTGGCCAGTAGTCCACGTACCGATCGTGACCCTCGCGGGCACTCCGCGCATGACGGGGAACACGGAGTCACAGGTCAGGGCAGCGTTGTCTTGCCGCCGTGCGCGCCCAGCCAGGCGACGACGTCGAGGTAGGCCTTGCCCTTGGTCGCAGAGGCCTTGTCGAGGCGTGCCTTCGCCGAGGTCCCGAGCTTGAGCGCACGTGGCCGGTCCGCGGGCGGGAGCCACAGCACCCGCGCGAGGCCGAGCTCGGTCCCGGCATACGCCTCGGCGTCGCCGTCCTCCTCCGACGCGCGGAGCGTGAGCGCGCGCTCCAGCAGCGGTCGCGCCGTGTTCGCACGATGCGTGATCTCGTACAGCTCGCCGAGCGCGGTCAGCGGATAGGCGAGCTCGGGATCGGTGGCCGAGGCAGCCTCGCCGAGCTTGACCGCACGCAGGAGCAGCTCCTCGGCGCGCCGTGGATCGTCGTGGATCAGGAGCTGGCCGTAGTCCGCGAGGAGCTTGGGCAGGCTCGGATCGTCTGTCTTGTCGGTCATGATCGACAGCGCGCGCTCGAATGCCTGCTTCGCCGGCTCGACCTGGTGGTCCTCGATCAACACGTTGGCCATGCTGCGCAGCGTGTCGGCGACATCGGGGTGCGTTGGGCCGCGCAGCGCCTCGTAGATCGCGAGGGCGCGGCGATAGGTGGCGAGCGATTCGGTGAGCTTGTCCTCGTGATCGTAGACGGAGGCGAGGTTCGCGAGGGCCAGGGCGGTCTGCGGATGGTTCGCGGGGAACACCTCGGCCGCGATCGCGAGCGCGCGCTGGAAGGACCGCTCGGCGCCCGCATTGTCTCCCTTGGACCACGCCACGTTGCCGAGGTTCACCACCGAGGAGAACACCCATGGATGGTTCTCGCCGAACGCGTGGGTCCGGATCGCGAGGGCTCGCTCGAGAGCTTCGAGAGCGGCGGGGTAGTTCCCGAGCTTGCGCTCGACGCCGCCGAGGTCGTTGAGGACGAGCGCGATCTTGGGGCTGTCGTGCTCGCCGAGCCGTTCGTACGCCGCGAGCGACGCGAGGTAGCGCTGCTTGGCTTCGGGCAGCTTGCCCTTGGTCTCGAGGATGAGGGCCTCGTAGTTCGTCAGTTGAGCGGACAGCTCGGCGTTGCCTCCGGCGCCCTCGATCGCGGCGGCGGCCATCTGGACGTCGAGCATCGCGCGATCGAAGTCACGCTCGCGGTAACCGATGATCCACGCCAGCCTCGACCACGCCTCGGCGGCGGCGAGCTTGTGGTTGCCGGCGTTGGCCGCGACGATCGCCTGCTCGAGGGTCTTGGTGCCTCCAGCTGCATCGCCTGCACGCTCTTCGAGATCTCCGGCGAGCAGCAGCGCCTCGGCCTCGAGCGGCCGATACTTGAGCGCGGTGGCCTGCGCGACCACGAGCTGCGCTTTCGCGAGCCCCACGGCGGTGCGCCCGAGCACGCGCTGTGCGTTGGCCTCCGCGAGCTGTGCGCGCAACACCTCGACGCGCGCCATCGAGGCAGGATCGGGCGGCTGCACGGGCGCGCTGAGGCCCGCGACGTCGTCGCACGCGGCGAGTGGTGAGAGATCGATCGCCGCGCGTTGAGATCCCATCACGAGTGCTGCGTCGGCGGTTGTCAGCTCGCGAGTCAGGGCGCGGAGCTCGGTGCGCTTCCGATCGAGACACGACATCCGCAGATCGAGCGCCGCCTCCGATTGCTCGCCATGCACGCGCGTGGCCTCGCACGCCGAGCGCCGAGCGGTGAGCCACGAGGTGGCATACGCGTCGAAGCTGGCGGCGACGCGGGTGTGGATCTGCGCGCCATCCCGGGGACGCGCCGCCACGAACACCGTGCGGAGCTGCTCGCGGATCGGCGCATCCCACGCACCCGCGAGCGCATCGAGACCGACGGCGCACTCCTCGGCGGTGTGGCCCCCGCCGCGGGTGGCGAACATCGTCGTCACCACCGCGATCGGGACGGCGGCGAGCGCGATGCCGCCGATCACCCAGCGACGTCGTCCGTGGCCGATCGCGCTGCGCAAGGCGGTGAGCAACGTGGGCAGGTCGGGATACCGAGACGCCGGATCCGCAGCGAGGCCGCGCGAGATGATCTCGACGACGCGCTGGGGGACCGCGGACTTCGCTGGGCGCTCGAGGCGCTGCAGCGAGATCGAGGCGGCGAGCGTGGCGAGCGAGGTCCCGCCGAACGGCCGCGCTCCGAACAGGCACTCCCAGGCGACCACGCAGAACGCAAATTGATCTGCGCGCGCGTCCACCGGATCTCCGACGAGTTGCTCGGGGGCCATGTACGCCGGGGTGCCGAGCACCGAGCCGGTCACCGTCATCGGCGCATTCGGAGTGGACTCCGAACCGATCGCGAGGATCCGGTCGCTGGGGCGGGACTCGAGCCGGGCGATGCCGAAGTCGCTCACGCGCGCGCGCCCGTCCTCGCCGACGAGGACGTTGTCAGGCTTGAAGTCGCGATGAACGAGGTCTGCGGCGTGCGCAGCGGCGAGCCCCTCACCCGCGCCGATCAGCAAGTCCACGATCTGGCGCCAGGTCCGTGGCTCGGTTCGCAACCAGCTGCTCAGCGTGCCGCCCTTGACGTACTCCATCGCCACGTACAGCCGATCTTCGAAGCTCGCGACCTCGAACACCGTGACGACGTTGGGGTGGGCGAGCTTGGCCATCGCGATCGCCTCGCGGTGCAACCGCTCGCCGCCGGAGCCCACGCCGTGGAGCTTGACGGCGACGTCGCGACCGAGCGTGCGGTCGCGCGCGAGGTAGACCGCACCCATCCCGCCGCGCCCGAGCAGCCGTTTGACTTCGTACCGGTCCCCGAGCCGGATCTCACGCGCGGGCGATGGCGCCGCAGCGGTGGCGGGCGGGCTCTCACCCGGAGCGCGCGGCTGCGGCGTGCCGATCGCCGTCGGCCCCGAGGCCAGGGCCCCGCGCACCACGCCGCGGCAGGTCGGACAGTCGTCGAGGTGCTGGTCGAGCTCTTGCGCGTGGGCCGCCTCGAACGCATGCGCGCGCTCGATTGAGTGTGCGGCGTAGGCCAGCAGGGCCTCGTTGGTGGGGCACCTCACGCTCGATGATGGTAGCGCACCGCGCGCGGGACCACTGGCGAGAGCGTCGGGCTACTTGGTCTTCGCGCGGGGACAGGTCCGGCCGTCAGGAGCTGGCGTGTGTGGGCGTGGGCTCGAGCAGCCAGGTCTCCATCGCGCCCTTGCCCTTGATCTCGATCGTCCCTCGGCGCTGCATCTGGTACTTCCCGACGAGGAGCTGGTGCGTCGCGTCGCTGAGCTGGATCGTGCCAGGTACGCCGTGGGACTCCATCCGGCTCGCGATGTTCACCGTGTCGCCCCATAGATCGTAGATGAACTTGCGCTTGCCGATCACCCCCGCGACCACGGGTCCGCTGTTGATGCCGATCCGCACGTCGAGTGTCTCACCCGTGCGGGCACCGTACTCCTGGACGATCTTCATCATCGCCAGGGCCATCTGCGCCACCGCGCCTGCGTGGTCCTGGTGCGGCTCGGGCAGCCCGCCGGCCACCATGTAGCAGTCGCCGATCGTCTTGATCTTCTCGAGGCCAAACTCATCGGCGAGATCGTCGAAGCGACAGAACAGCTCGTTCAGCAGCGCGACGATCTTCTGGGGCGAGAGCCGGGCCGAGAGCTTCGTGAATCCCACGAGGTCCGCGAACAGCACGGTGACATCGGCGAAGCCATCGGCGATCGTGGAGTTCTCCGCCTTGAGCCGGCCCGCGATCGTGGGTGGCAGGATGTTGAGCAGCAGCTCCTCGGACCGCTGATGCGCGCGATCGAGCGCGGCCTCGGCGAGCAAGGTCGCATGGCGGGCGTAGTACGCGCAGACCGCGACCGTCGCGAACAGCCCGCCGATCAAGACCGGCCGCAGCACCGCGAGGCGGGTGAGAGAGATGCCTGGGCCGAGCTGGGGCAGCTGGTCACCGAATACCACCACGACGACGAGGTCCACCCCGGCCAGCGCCGACAGCGCGAACATCATGCGGTCATGCCGCGGCGCGAACAGCATGAACGGGAGCACCGCGTGGAGCATGAAGAACAGCTGCACGTCGAACCCGTGACCCTCGACGAGCACCTGCGAGACGACCGCGAGGTGGCTGCCGAGCAGCAGCGCGGTGGTCGCCGCGATGTGGTGGCCGCGGCGGTTGAGCCACAGCGGTGGAAGGTAGACGAGGGCGTAGGCGCCCTGGAGCAGCGGGTACATCAACGAACCCGAGAGCGCGAGGACGGGCGCAAACCCGAGGGTGAACACCACGCCGAGGATGGCGACGATGTTCGTCAGCACCACGTAGCGCGCCTCGGAGGGCAGCATCGCCGGCGTCCGCCCGATGCGGATCATCCGGCCGAGCAAGCGCCTGATGTCCGGAACGCCGGTGGACCCCGAGACCATGCGCCCAATGTACAGCAGCTACCCGACGAGGAGCGCTGGGTGGTCTGCCAGCGGCCCGATCCGTCGAAGCCCGACCGTGCGCGGTTGGCTCAGGGCAGCGCGATCCGGCGGATCTCGCCGTTGCGCGTGGGCTGGCCCGGAATCGCCCAGTACAGGTACCCCCCACTCACCGCGAGATCCGATGGTGCGACGTGTTCGACCATCACGGTGGGCTCGACCTCGCCCGGCGCCAGGCGCAGGATCCTGGAGCTGACTTGATCGTATCCGACGTGGGTCTCGTTGGTCTCGAACCAGTAGACCGCGCCGCTCGGATCGGTGGCGACCAGCCGCGGTGCCAGGAGATCGGAACGCACGACCACGGGCGTACGGCCGTCCAGCGGGATCTCGATCAACGCGCCGTGATCTTGATCGGTGTAGATCCCGATCTGATGGACGATCCATTCGAGGTGGTCCCCTGCCAGGGCCATCGAGATCGAATACAAGCGGGCTCGCTCTGGAAGCAACGCTTCGTAGTCGGCGGCCGCGGCGAGCCGGGTGACCACGTGGTCGACACGACCGACCCGATACACCGCGACGTAGGTCCGGACATAGACCACCTCGGGGGTGATGATCAGCTGCAGGGTCTCGTCCGGCATCCTGATCGTGGTCACCGGCCCACCTGAGAGTGACCGCCAGAACAAGGTGTCACCGAGGCCTTCGGTGACCCAGAACAACGTCGTGTCGTCGCTCGCGATATCGATCGGTGCGACCGTCCCGGTGACCGCGGGGATCACGGCGTCCTCGGTCTTGCCGATCCGGGAGATCCCCTGATCTGCCCCGATGTAGATGTTCCTGGTGTCGATCGCGAGCGCAGCGCCGCCGGTGACCGGGGTGGCGGTGGTGATCCCGTAGAGCGCTGGACGGTCGAGCGGAGCGTCGAGCGATCCTCGGTACAGCATCAGCTGGTCGGGGATGCCGTCGTCGAGCCAGTAGATCTGGCGGTCGTCGACCTTGAACCGAAACGGCTTGGCGTTGCCGACCACCAGCTCGCCTTGCGATGGCCCGCCTCCAATACATCCAGCGATCGCGACACCGATGACGACACATGCGCTACGAAGACTCACGGCGGTACCATAGCGGAAGCCATCGCCCCTTCGACTGGCAAACACCGACCGAGCCGCCGGATGGGACCTGTTCAGGACTTCACGAACGACAGGATCAGCTTCTCCGCATCTTCGACGCGGCCGCGGATCGGATCGAACGAGTTCGCGCTCACCGTGTAGATCGTGTCGGGGCACGTCGCGGGTCGCGCCCGGAACAGCTGCTTGCCACGGGTCTTCCGCGAACGCCGGTCGAACACGCGGACCTCGACATCGAACCCCATGATCTCGTGCGTGGCCGTGTTGCCGTCGGCGTCCTTGTAGCGCCCGCACGCGCGCCGATAGGCCTCCTTCTCGCGGACCAGAGCGATCAGATCGACGTCTCGGATCTTGTCGGCGATCCCGACCAGCTTCGACGGCAGCCCACTCGCGTCGCTGAGGATCAGGACGCTCCGATCGGCGCCAGGAGCGTGGTTCGGATCGCCGATCTCGTAGGCCGGCCGGTCGAACACGGCGAAGGCGGCAGGCACCCCCGCCAGATGGGGACGATCCAGCGCCGTTCCGCCGTCGGGCGTGGTCACCACGAGGGGCAGCGGAACACCGCCGTACTGGTCGAGGAGGTGCGCCACCGAGAGCTCGGCGAACCCGGCCTCGAGCGGGAACGAGAGCTCCTGGCTCTGCCCCGTCGAGGGGAGCGGCTTGCCCTCCCAGCTCACGCTGTCCCCCGGCGACGCGGTGAGCCGGAACGAGACGTTGAGCTGCGGGTCGTAGCTCGCAGCACCGTTGTCGCCGGCGCAATGGTTGCAAGGGATCGTCGGCGCGTTGCGCGTGACGAGTGGGCGCAGGACGTACTCGGCGATCTTGGGTGCGACGGTGATCTCGACCGTTGTTGCGCTGCGTTGCTCTGGATCCCCTTCACGAAGTCCGGGGAGGACGACCTCCACGGTGATCGTGTGCTTTCCAGCAGAGCGCTTCGCCTCGGCAAGTGGCCAGAAGTTGGCGTCCCCCTCCGAGGCGCCATCGACGACGACCTTCGCCCAGTTGGGCGTGTGCGATTCGACGAGGTGGATCCGGGGCGTTCCGTCGGGTGCAACCACGGCGACAACGCGCTCGATCGAGATGGTCGGCGGCGGCTCTGTGGACTTCGAGCTTCCACCGCCGCATGCCGCGACGATGACCAGCACCACACCACTCACGCTCGGACGCATGCTTGCCCGCATCGGAGGACCCTCCCGTTGACTCGCGTGCGCCGCATGCGCACCCGCTCTGGATCGTCCGGTTTCCGAGGGTTTCAAGGTCGCCCGAGGTTGTCCTTGAGAATCACCAGATCCAGTGGTACGAGCTGCCCTCCCGTGTTGTTGCCCAGCCCACGCGCCCCACAGCCCGCTCCGCGCCCGCCTCTCGTCGGCAATCCGGTGCAGGAGGTCCGCCGCGCCGGCGTGGCGGCGGCGAAGCTGTTCGTGCGCCGCCGGTCGAGCTTTCACGGCTGGCTCCAGACGACGCTGCTGCGGAAGCACGCTCTGACGAGCTGCGGCTGCGGCCTCATCAACTGTCGGTAGTCGCGCCGACGGCGTGGTCGGCCTTCACGTCGCCAGACCTCGGTCGAACCGACGTCGCGATGAACAGCCGCACGTTGATCGTGGTGACCGCTGTGGTGCTCGCCAGTGGATGTGAGGAAGCCAGCGTTCGGCTCGCACTCTCCAACCAGACGATCGCCCAGGGTGCGCAGGCGCAGGGCTTCCTCGCCGATGGGACCTCGCTTCGCCTCAAGATGATCGCCGCATATCTGGTCGAGGACGTCGATCCGCTGACGCAGCACAACCTCGGGGCCACCGCGATGGTGTGGCTCAACCCCGAGTGCGGGGGCGCGATCGATGGCTGCAACATCGAGGGCTTCGAGCTGCCCGTGGGACCGCGGATCTCGAGCTTCTTCGACCTCGCGCGACCGACCGCCGAGGTCAACGCGGAGCTCAACTCCCAGGACACGGGCGTGTCGCCCGGCAGCTATCACTACGCGCGTGTCGAGCTGTGCAAGGCGTCTGGGCAGAGCCAGGCGAGCGCGCCGACGATGATGTGGAGCGGCCCGGGCATGACTGCCGAGCAGCCGTTCTCGTCGGGAGACTGCGGACGGACGAGCCTGCGGTTCGATCCTCCGCTCGAGCTCGCAGACGGCGATGCCGTCGAGGTCACGCTCGGGTACGACCTCGCCGCCGCGATCGTCTCGGGACGGCCCGCATCCGCGGACCAGGGTGGCTCGTTCTCGATCGCGGGCCACACCGATCCGGGCGGTACGCCGCACGCGTTCCGCGCCTGCGTCGACGTCAATCCGGCCTCGCGCGTGTGCATGGACTTCCCCGAGTTCGCGCCGAGCGCCACGAAGCTCTGAGGCGGGTCCGAACCGTTCAGGCGCAGGCCGCGAGCAGCGCCGCGCCCCACTCGACGACGCGCCATTGCCGCACGCCCTCGACGCCGGCGAGATCGGACAGGGTCTGCGGTCCAGCGAGCGCCAGGCGCTCGATCAGGCGCTGCGACATGATGATCGAGGGATCGAGCCGTGAGCGCTTCGCTTGCTCGTCGCGCCAGGCGCGCAATGCTTCGACGCGCCGGCGCGCCTTGGCCGAGAGCATCGGCCGATCGCCGTGCTCGCGCGCCGGCAACTCGCTCTCGGGCAGGCCGAGCCCGCGCGTGATCGCCGCGAACACGATCTCGGCGTGGACGGCCTCGCGCGGGTGGGAGGCCAGCGCGCGCGCGACGTCGTCGACGGTCGCCGGGACCTTCTCGGCCATCGCCAGCAGCAGCTCGGCGCTGACGATCTTGAACGGCGGCCGATCGGCGGCGGCGGCGCGCGCCTCGCGCCACTGGTACAGCTCGCGGAGGACGGCCTGCTGGCGGCGCGGCAGCTTCGCCGAGCCCTTGATCCGACGGAACTCGTCGGGCCCCGTCCGCTTCTCCGCGGGTGGCAGGCTGGCGAGCGCCGCGAACTCCTCGCGGGCCCACGCGGTGCGGCCGGCGGTGGCGAGCCGCTCTGTCAGGTTGCTGGCGAGCGCCATCAGGTGCGCCACGTCGGCGAGGGCGTAGGCCTCTTGCTTCGGCGTCAGCGGACGCTTCGACCAGTCATCGCGCTGGCTGCCCTTGCTGAGCTCGACGCCGAGCAGGTTCCGCACCAGCGCCTGCAGGCCCACCTCGGTGTCACCGAGCAGCCGCGCCGCGATCGAGGTGTCGAACATCGTGCGAAACGAGAAGCCGAAGTCGCGTCGCATCGAGGTGACATCATTGTCGCCCCCGTGGACGACCTTGAGCACCGCGGGATCCGCAAGGATCGGGCCGAGCGGCGAGAGATCGCGGAGGGCCAGTGGATCGACCAGCCACGAGGGCCCACCGAAGGCCGTCAGCTGGATCAGGCAGACCTTCTCCGTGTAGTGGTGGAGGCTGTCGGCCTCGGTGTCGATGCCGATCGCGCGGTACCCCGCGAGCTCGTCGACGAGGGCGTCGAGCTGGTCGGCGGTACGAATCCATCGCGTCGGGGCAGGTTCCACGGCCCACCATAGCCGTGAGCCGTCCTCGACGGCCAGATACTTTGACCCTCATGGCGTGGCCCGTACCATTTGTTTTGTGAACCTGCTCGATGCCCGTCGACGTGCGCCGCGGATCTCCATCGATGGGTTCTGCGGGGTCGTCACCAATGACGATCTCCACCACGCGTCGATGAGCAACCTCTCGACGCTCGGCCTGCGCCTCGAGCGGCCGTTCGATCCCGCGACCGCCAAGCCGATCGTCCAGCTCGAGATCGATCTGCCCGGCCTCGACGAGGTGATCTGGGCGAGCGCGGTGGTCACGCATGCTCATCTGACGCCGATGCCGGGACGCGGGCCCGATGGGCAGCCACGGTTCTGGTGCCGGGCGGGTCTGCGGATCGGGAACGCCTCCCGGCGCGAGCACCGGATGCTGCGCGACTACGTGATCGACCAGCTCGTGACCCGACGCGCCGTCACGTCGTAGCGGTCTCTCCCGCGGAGATCACGGGATCAGCGCATCGAGCGCGTCGCACTGCGTGGTCGCCAGTCCGGCCCGCGCGGTGATCGCCGAGCCGAGCTCGAGATACGAATCGCTCGCCGGGTCGTAGTGCGGCCACATCGGTGCCGTGCCACCGCTCGGCTCGCCCGTGGCAGCGAGCTTGCTCCAGTAGCCACCCATCGCCGTCGAGAGTGCGAGGTCGCCCGCGGACGGCGTGAAGCCCGTGAACACGGCGAAGTTGCCGAACACGAAGGGGAGCTCGATGCCATGGGTCGCGCCGACCGTTGCGCCACTGGCGCCGGGGGCGCTCCAGGTGAAGTGATACCGAAACACGGGCTCTGCCTGGTGTGCGCTCGCGGAGCGCGCCAGCCTGCGAGTCGGGCACGTCCAGGTCACGTCGGTCGTGAGGCGGATCAGCGCCTTCTGTGGCGTCGCATAGGCCGAAGCGGGATACAGCTGGAGCAGCGCCGCGGCGGGTGCTCCGTACTGCTGCTGCACGGCGGCCTGATACTCGGCGGCCGTGGTGACCCGCGGCACCATCCGCGAGGTCTCATCCGCGTTGCTGCCGATCACGAGCGGCACGTGGTTGTGGTGTCCTTGCTCGATCAGGTTCGGGACGGTGTCGGTCAGCAGATACCCGTCGATCGAGGGCACGTAGCGCATCCCGTGCCCGAGTGGGCCACCGGCCGAGGGGACCGCGGCGAGGGTCGCTGCTGGGACCGCGCGCATGCACGCGGGCACCGAGGGTGCGCTGGTGCAGTCCACCGCATCGACGACGGCCTGCATCGCAGTCTCGTTCTCCGCGAGCGTGGTGTGATACGAGCCACCGCTCTCGGCGAGGGCCGCCGCGAACAGCCCGGTCGAGAGAGGCG
>JAYVRN010000320.1:0-22204 GCA_043776275.1 Myxococcales bacterium
CGGGCGCGCCGAGCTGGCCCGACGCATCTTCCTTCCAGAGCTTCTCGCCGCTGGCGCCGCTGTACGCAGCGAGCCACCACGTGTTGCCGCTCTTGGTGACGAGATACGCGCGCTCGCGATCCGCCGCGGCACCGACGAACGTCCCTCCGAGATCGACCTTCCAGCGCGGCGCGCCGCGCGCCTGATCACGCGCGACGAGCTGCTTCCCTTCGACCTCGACGATGAAGTCCCCACCGACGGCGATCCGCGACTGAACGTCCGCATCGGTCTTCCACAGTACGTTCCCGGCGGCGAGGTCGTACGCGATGATCGTCCTCGGCGCGCCGGCGGCGAGCACGAACACGCGCGGCTGGCCGCTGGCGTTGACCGGCGTCGGCTGCGCGGGGAGCTTGCGCTTGGCGAGGGCGTCGTCGAGTGCGAACGCGTTGTTCTCATCGGACGACAGGCGGAACACGGACGGGTGTGCGCAGCTCGCGGCCGCGCCCAGGAGCGCGAGCGCCGGGACCAGGGCGACGAGGGTCCGGCTGACGAGCCGGGTCACGTGCCCATTCATCGGCCACCTCCGATCCGCGCCTCGACCACCATCTGCGCCTCGCCACGCGAGGGTCGCGGTGGCGACTTCGGAGACGAATCGAGATAGTCCGTCAGTGCGGTGATCGCCGAAGGATCCTGGATCTTCGCGATCGCCCGGACGATCTCGACGCGCGCCTCGTCCGGACCGAAGTCGGTCCGCTTGAGGATCGCACCGAGCGCCAGCGCGAGGGTCGGATCGGGGACCTTGCCGAGCTGATCGGCGACCTTGCGCGCGAGGTCCGGATCGGCGAGGACGGCGAGCGCACGGGCTGACGAATCCTCGCCCTTTGCAAGCAGCACGAACAACGGCTCGATCGCCGCCTTCACGCGACCGCGTCCAGCGGCGCCCGCAGCGGCGGTGCGAACCATGCCGACCGGATCGTGGAGCCCTGCGACGATCGCCGCGTGCGCCACCGGATCCGGATACATCGCGAGTGTGGCCAGCGCCGCGATCCGCACACCCGGCGTGTGGTGACCCGCATAGCGCTTGAGCGCCACGACGTCGGAGGGCGCAGGGTGCGCGCCGAGCGCGGTCATCGCGGGCACCGCCACCGCGGGAGGCAGTCCGAGGGCAAGTGCATCGAGGAGCGCCTCGTGCGCCGCGGGTGACGTGCTCGCGCCGAGTGCCTCCGCCGCCTTCTCCGCGGCCTCGGGATCCGGCGCGGACAGCGCGGTGATCACCGCGGGCGGGACGTCGACCTTCACGGCCTTCGCACCCTTTCCAACCTTCGCAGTCCCCTTGGACACCGGCGTCTTCGCTGCGCCGCCCGCGGGCTGCGCCAGCGCGGGAGCGGTCAACGCGATCACCAGTGCCACCCCGCGGCAAATGCCTGTCGTCATCTGGGCCTCTGACGTTGCGTCGTACCTAAAACCCGGTCGACATTCAAGAATTGGTGTTCCGCATTCGCTACGTTGGCGATGTGCCCGCGAACGTATGTGGGGGGGAGCTTTGGGGTACAAACATGGACCGTGGATCCCGCTGTCCTGCCGATCCTGTCCTGTCCTCGCTGCAAGGCCGCCGCGCCGTTCCGGGATGTTCGCGCCGCGCGCTGCATGACCTGCGGGATGGAGCCCGGCTGGGCCGCCCCCGGGGTCCTCGACCTGATCGACACCGCCGTCGGCGAGCCCACCGCGGCGAACACCGAGCAGCGGCTGATGGAGAGCGATCTCGTCGCCCGCATCTACGATCGGTTCTGGCGCCCCACATTCGTGCGGCTGCTCGCGGGCAAGGGCGCGGGCGCCTCCGTCGGTGGCCTCGCCGGCGAGCTGTTCATCCACAAGCACGGGCTCTCGCTCGACGATCGCCCGGGTCCCTGGCTCGATCTGTCGTGCGGCCCGGGTGCGTTCGCCCGTGCCCTCGCGGCCGCCGCCCCCGGCGCGCTTGTGGTGGGCCTCGACATCTCGCGCGCGATGCTCGAGGTCGCGGCACAGCGGACGGGCGGGTACACCAACGTCGTCCTGGTCCGCGCCGATGCGCACTCGCTGCCGTTCGTCGATGGCGCGTTCGGCGGCGTCAACAACGCCGGTGCGCTCCACGCCTACGATGATCCCGAGATCGTGTTCCGCGAGATCCGTCGTGTGCTCCGGCCCGGTGGGATCTACATGGGCTCGACGTTCGCCGAGGCGCCCTCGCTGCTCGGCCGGCTCACCGCGCGTGCCGCGGGCATCCGCCGGTTCGAACCGAGTGAGCTGCGGGCGTGGCTCCAGCGCATCGGGTTCGCGGACTACGAGGACGTGCGGCTCGGCGGCGCGCTCGTGTTCCGCGTCCGCCGACCTTAGAACCAATGCCACTCTTGTCGGAGCGGCATTAACCTTAGAACGCGCCGCCGACCAGCGGCATCGCGAGCCCCGGCTGTGGCGCGAGCTGCGTCGACAGCGGCTGCACGCCGAGCATCCCGAGCGACCAGCGGCCGTCCGAGTGACGCCCGAGCACGGCCGCAGGCGCATCGTCGACCGGCGCGGCCTTCTTGGCTCCGCCCTGAACGTCGAGATCGACGTCCAGGTCGCGGGTCAGCCGGAACCCGACGTACGCTCCGACGACGAGCCCGACCGAGGACAGCAGGCCCGTCATCCGCTCGTCGGTCGTCGAGCTCTTGTCGTGGATCCCCGCATAGAGCAGGAACGGTACGGCACCGCCCGCCGCCGCGAGCCCCGCCACGCGCAGCATGCGGCGCGGCGTGGTGTTGGTGTTCGGTGCAGCGACCAGGCCGACGACGATGCCGCCCGCCGCACCGAGCACCGCGTTGACCGAGTACGCCTCGGACTCGGCGGGCTGCATCAGCATGCCGATCGTGAACCCGCCGAACACACCGATCCCGGCGAGCGTATCGACGAGCGCCAGATCACCCGGCGTGTAGTTGTCGCGCGTGGCGAGGCCCGCGCCGGCCAGGAGCCCAACGGTCGAGCCGATGCTTCCACCGACGAGCACCTGGCGCGCCGTGGTGCCATCGGTCTTCACCGCGTCGGCGATCAGGCTGCCGGCGACACCGGCCCACACGCTACCCGCTCCCGCGGTCATGATCTGCGCCTGGTTCCAGCCGAGGCGATCGGTGATCCGCGGGAACACCAGCCCTCCAACGACGCCACCGACGAGACCCACCGGAATCGCGCCACCCGCGGGCGTGTTCTTCGAGAACATCGAGCCGATCGTGGTGCCGATCAGGCCCGCATACAGGCCCCCGTGCACGCGTGCCGCGAGCCGCGCCGGATCGCTCGGGCCATCGGTGTCCCGCGGCACGGCCGGGGCGATCGGGGCCGGCGCGGTCGGCGCGGTATCGAGGGGCGTGACCTGCGGATCACCCGCGTCGGAGATCCCGAGCTGCTTGTTGATCGCGGCGATCAGGAACTTCGCGTGCTCGGCCGCCTGCCCCTTGGGGCTCGCCACCAGCGCCTCGACGGCGAGCTGCTTCGCGTCGACGAACACCCGCGCGTCGTAGAGCTCCTGGGCGCGCAGCACGAGCGAATCGGCGACCTGCTCCCCGAGCACGACGTCGTGCGACGGCATCTCGGGTCCATACGGATCGGCTGGCCCCGTCGGCACGGGCGCGGGCGGTGCCGGTGCCGGTGCCGGTGCCGGTGCCGGTGTGGGTGCCGGTGTTGGTGTGGGTGCCGGTGCCGGTGCCGGCGTTGGCGCGTACGGATCGGCGGGCTGTGCACGCACGACCGATGTGCTGGCGATCACAGCAGCGGCGAGGAGCACGCGGCGCATCACCAACGACCTACCATCACGACCTCGTCGGTGCCAGAGGCGCCGGCTTGATGGGGCCGCTCTCGACACGGCGTGCCGGATCCTTCCAGGTCTTGCGATAGAAGTACATGAACACGACCTGCACCGCCGACAGGATCGGTACGGCGAGGAGCGCGCCGACGAGGCCGTAGCTGTGCTCGCCGAGGAACAGCGAGAAGATCACGAGCACTGGATGGATCTTCGCGGCCGTGCCGATGATCTTGGGGTTGAGGAGGTTGGCCTCGATGAAGTGGATGCCGACGATCCACAAGGTCATCGCGACCCCGCGGAACGGATCGATCCCCGAGTCGCCGGATACCAGCGCCACGAGCACGATCGGGACCGACGACAGGATCGAGCCGAAGATCGGGACCAGCGACATCAGGCCCGCGACCACCGCGAGGATCAGGCTGTACTTGACGCTGAAGATCAGGAGCCCGATGTAGGTCAGGATGCCGTTGATGAGGCAGATCAGGAGCTGTCCGCGGATCACGCCGGACAGACCACGATCGATGTCCGCGATGATCACGTCGTAGTCGTCGCGCACGTTGCCCGGGAACAGGCTCCGCAGGAACGAGTGGACCTTCTCGAGATCGATCAGGATGAACGCCCCGATCATCAGCGTGAAGAAGAACAGGAAGATGCCGCGGATGAACCCGGCGACCAGCGACTGCCCGGCCTGCACGACATCGTTCAGCTTGCTCTGCAGCCCGACGAACGCTGTGCGCACGTACGAGCGCAGCTTGTCCTCGGTCGTCGCGCGCTCCGGTGGCGCCTCGTTGCCCTGGAGGTGGTAGCCGCCGTCGGGGTTCGGCTTGATGTCGAACCCGTTCGGCGACAGCTGGATCGCGAACCGCCCATCGGGGAGCGGCGTCATGGTCACCGCCGTGCCCGGGGGCAGCGGGATATCGGGGACGATCGCCGGTTCGTCGGTGGCCACCGGCTTCTCGGTCAGGGACGGGAACCGGGTCTCGAGCCAGCGCGCGATCTGCGGCGTCCACTCCTCGTTCATCGTCTTCAGCAGCGCGGGAGCTTCCTTGCCCAGGCGCGCCACATCGCTCGACAGCCGCGGCACGAGCAGGAACAAGAAGCCCGCGACCAGGGCGATGAAGACGAGGTAGCAGAGGATGATCGCCCCGCCGCGCGGCATCCGCGTGGTGCCGTCCTTGCGCTCGGTCATCCGCTTGATGATGGGCGCGAGGATGTACGCGATGAGGCTCGCGAACACGAACGGCAGAAGGACCTCGCGCCCGAGGAACAGGATCAGCAGGGCGAACAGCGGGAAGCCCCACCGCGACAGGAACCGCCGGCCCGGGCTCTCCGCGCCGAACCAGGTCGCGCTGCGGCTACGCGTCGGCCCCGTGATCGGGCTCGTGATCGACGGATCGGTCGTGGTGCGCGGGATGCCTCCCGAGGGCGGCTCTCCGGGCGGATCGGCCGGCGTCATCGCGGCGGGTATACCAGAACTGGGTCAGCGATCCCGGCGCCAGACACCCGAGAACCAGCCCCCGACGCGCCCGAGGAGCGATCGACGGGTCCCAGCAGCCGCCAGCTCGTCGTCGCTGAGCCCCGGATCGAGCGTCGGTGCGGGCAGCGCCTCGTCGGGCGCCGAGCCGAGGAGCCCTTCGGGACGCGCGGCGCGCGGCGCGGCACGGCGCTCGCGTGGCGGTAGCGGAGGTGGCTCGACCCCGGTCTCCATCTTCAGCGTGTCCCATCGGCGGCATTGCCCGCAGCGCCAGCTGAACGTCCCCGGGCGATGGCCACAGTGCCCGCACTGCCAGCGGCCCCGCAGCGCCCACGCCAGTGCGCCCTGCTCCGCGACGAGCACCTCCAGCGCGCCCTTCACCGCATCAGCCTCACCACCGGCGAGCGCGAGGCGCGCGGTCGCGACGCGCGCCGCGAGAGCCTCCGGGAACCGCAGCACCAGATCCTTCGCGAGGGCGGCCTGCGCCGTGGGATCGGACGGCGGCGAGAGCTGGGCGCGGATCAGGGCGAGCTCGAGCCTCGGCCCGACCTGCGCTTCGACGTCGGCCAGCACGGCGAGCACGCGATCGCTGACCGAGGCGCTCGGCCTGGCCGTGGGGACCAGCGCGACGCCGTCGGCGGGCACCACGGCCGTGGACGAACCAGCGGCGAGCTGGAGTGCGCCGCTGCCGGCGTCAGCTGCCTCGTCGCTGGGGGCGTCATCGAGATCGTCGGCTCGACCTTTGATCAGCTTGCCTCCCGAGGGCGCATCGCCATCGCTGGCAAGGCCCTGCTCCGACGCGATCAGCCCCGGCAGCAGATGCGGTGCGAGGGCGGGCTCGGCGATCAGCGCCTGCTTGAGCCGCTCGATCGCGCCGCGGTGGTTCCCGCGCGCAGCGGCGAGCTCTGCCGCTGCGGCGAAGAAGTGCCCGGACTCCTGGTGGCGGAGCGCGGCCTTGAGCAGCTGCTTGGCCGAATCGAGATCCTCGCGGCCGAGCGCCGCCTGCGCCGCGGCCACGAGCAGGTGATGCTCGCGCACGCTGGTGTCCTCGTTGCGGCGCTTGCCCAGTCGCGCCCACAGCCCGGCCGCCTCGTTGAAGCGCGCCTGCTCCTCGTAGAGCGCCGCCAGCGCGCGCAGGGCGCCCTCGTGCCCCGGCTCGTCGAGCAGGACCTCCTCCATCGCGCGGGTCGCGCGGCGTGGCATCCCGGCGGCGCGAAAGTCGAGCCCGAGCTCGTACATCGCCCGCTGGCGCAGCTTGCGCTTGTCACGCTCGCGGAGCGCCAGGGCCTGGTGCACGCGGATCGCGCGCTCGTGCTCGCCCTGGCTGCGAAACATCGCGCCGAGGGCGAAGTACGGCTCGACGTCGTCGACGTTCTCCTCGACCACCGTGCGCAGCTCGCTGACCACGGTGTCGTGATCGCGGGCGATCAGGTGGGAGAGCGCACGCATGTACGCGCGGCTGTGGCGCGCGGTTCGGCGCAGCTGCCGATCATCGGGGACGTAGTAGCGACCGATCAGGACCCCGGCGGCCATGGCGCCGAGCCCGACGAGGAGGAGGACGAGCGCGGCCCCCATCAGCGCGCGTCCACACCATCGTCATCGAGCGCGTTCATCACGCGCGCCGCCGCGAGGCTCGGCTGCTCCGGCAAGTCCTCGAGAGGCGCCGGCTCGGTGAACGGCAGGTTGCGTAGCTTCGCCAGCTCGCGCTCGAGCCGCCCGATCAGCGATTCGTACTGCCGGCGTCGCCACAGATAGAACATGCTCCACAGGACCAGGCCCGCGAGCAAGACGGCGCTGGCGAGCCAACCCCCGATCAGCGCGGGGAGCCACACGTCGTGGGGCCGCTCGCCGAACAGCCCCTGCAGCCACGGCGGGATGGTCACCGGGATCCAGCCACTGTTGGCGACCAGGAACAGCCCCGAGATCACGCCGAGGCCGATCAACGACAGGATGATCGTCGCGGTCGCGATCATGCGGAGCCAGCGAATCACATGGTCATCCTATCACCAGCCTGTCGCGGCGCGGATCGCCGGGACCAGCGCGGTGGCCATCTTGTGCTGCGTGACCTCGTTCGGGTGGTAGTCGCACCCGTAGCCGTCGCTCGCGAGCTGCTCCGGAAGCTCGACGACGGTGACCTTCGGGTCCGCGAGTCGGGCGACCACGGCATCGAGCCGCGCGCGCATCTGCGCCCGCGGCGTGCCGCTCATCATGGGGCTGGTCACGAGGAGGACCGGCGCGGCCGGCGCGTGCAGACGGATCTGATCGCGCACGAACGCGACGTACGCGTCCTCGTAGGCCTGGCCCGGATCGCCGCTCGAGTAGTCGTTGGTGCCGAGGCCGATCACCACCAGATCCGGCGTGTAGCTCCAGGTCCAGACCGGCGCCGCGGCCTCCGCGAACGTGCGCGCGTAGCGCACGGGCATGGTGTTCGTGGTGGATCCTCCGTTGTTGCGCGCCATCCCGATCCCCGAGTACGCGAGCGCAGTGTGTGCGGCGCCGAGCTCGGCGGCGGCGAACGCGCCCCAGGCGTGCGGCTCGGCCTCGGTGGCCTGATCGAACTGGCAGGGCAACGCGCCGAGGACGCCATAGCCCGCCGTGATCGAATCGCCGATGAACTCGACGAGCCGGCTCGCGCGCGCCGATGGGATCAACGTCGCGCCCAGGAAGCCATCGAACCGCAGGGTGCCGAAGAACGATTCGGTGCGCTTGGAGATCACCACGTCGTGCTCGCCTGTGACCAGGCCGCTGGCGAGAGTCACGGTCTGTGTGCCACCGGTGAGATGGATCGGGGCACGGCCGGCGCCATCGATCGTGACCTCGAGCCACTCGCTCCCCGAATCATTGAACGTCGCCTGGAGCTGCGTGCCCGCGAACCGCGCCGCGATCGTCGAGCCCGGCCAGCCTGCGGACATCGCGTCCCACCGGCCGTAGAAGTGGATCGGCTCGACGATCGCTGGTGGCGCATCAACGAGCTGCACGTCGCCGCCTGGCGCCGCATCGCGAGTACCGCCGCCCCCGCCACAGGATGCCGCGATGAGTAGGACGCCAGCCGACACGCGCATCGCCTGTATCGTAGACGCAAACCGCCCCACTTCGGGCATCATGATCGCATGCGGAGAGCCCTGATCGGCGTGATGCTCGCGTGCGCGTGCGGGGGCGGCGGTGGCGGTGGTGACGACGTCGCCGCCGGCGATGGCGGGAGCTCCGATGGGAGCTCGAACCTGACGCTCCGCGATCGACAGCGCGCACTCGCCATGGCGCTCCGCGGTTCGCCGAACTTCATGATCGGCGCCGGCAACGACAACGGCGGCCCGTACGACCACGCGGTCCCGATCGACCTTCACTACGCGTACCTCGTGGGCTACGGCAACAGCGGCGGCTGGCCGACGTGGAATGCGCAGGGCAACTATCCCCTGTTCTTCGCCCAGACCGCCGGCACGCATCAAGTGACGCCGATGTTCACGTACTACCAGCTCGCTCTCGAGCTCGAGCAGAACAACGACGCCGCGCTCGCCGACACCGCCAAGATGCATCAGTACCTCACGGACGTGAAGCTGCTGTTCCAGCGGATCGCCGACAACGGCAAGCCCGCCGCCGTCCAGTTCGAGCCCGACTTCTTCGGCTATCTCATGCAGCGCGCCGCGATGGGCACGCCGCCCGATCAGCTCCCCGCCAAGGTCCATCACGCGGACCTGCCGGAGTGCGCCGCGCTGCCCGAGACCGCGGCAGGGCTCACGCGGTGCCTGATCGCGCTCGGCCGCGCCGTCTCGCCCACCACCAAGATCGGGTTCCACGCGTCGATGTGGGGCAAGTACTACGACCCGCTCGACCCGGCCGCGAAGATCGAGGAGTCCGGGATCGCGGTCGCCCAGTTCCTCCGTTCGGTCGGGGCCGACGACACCGACTTCGTCACGGTCGAGACCCTCGATCGCGACGCCGGGTTCTGGGAGACGTCGGGCGGCGGCAACACGTGCTCGGTCACCGGCGGCTCGCGCGGCGCCGTGTACTGGGATGAGGCCAACGTGGGGCTCCCGAACTTTTCGCAGCACCTGCGCTGGGTGAAGGCGCTCACCAGCGAGCTTCAGCGCCCCGCGCTCGAGTGGCAGACCCCGCTCGGCGTCCCTGCGACGACATGCGGCGGCAGCAACGAGCACTGGCGCGACAACCGGGCCCACTACTTCTTCGGCCACGTGCCCGACCTCGTCGATGCCGGGATCGCCGGCATGACGTTCGGCACCGGCGCCGGCGGCCAGACCAACCTCGCCACCGACGGTGATCAGCTCAAGACCCAGGCGACCGCATACCTCGCGGCGCCGGTCGCGATGTAGTCAGTCGCACTCCGAACAGCCACGACGGTACGGCTCATTTACGCGGCGCTTCGGGTTGACCAGCTTGCGCGGCGTCGACATGTCGATCGAGTAGCCGATCACCAGCCCCGCGAACCGCGTCCCCGCGAGCTCGCGATACGACGCACCGATGAAGTATCCGTTGCCCGAGGGGAAGCCGTAGTCCTCGTAGTGGTGACCGATGCGGAGGCCGACGGTCGCGTCGAGCTCATCCGCGAACGCGATGCTTGGCGCCGCGCTCTGCCGGTCGTCCGCCCCGGCGATATAGGCCGCGCGGCCACGTGCGAGGAACCGCAACCGTCCATCGCCGAGCTCGAGGTTGACCTCGAGCGGGAGCGCGACCGCATCATCGATCGTGCTGGTCGCGCCGATCGCCTGGAACCCGGCGCCGAACGCGATCACGCCGGTGCGCCCGAACCGCACGCCGACGCCCACCGGGAACAGCGCGACGTCGTAGGCGAAGCCGCGCTCGTGCAGCGTGCCACCGAACGCGAAGTCGAGCCCGACGTGATAGCCGATGGTCTCGCTCTGGCCCACGAAGCCGTGGACCCTCACGCCGGCGAGGATCAGCTCGTTCGCAGGGCTATCTGCCTTCGTGTCCTCGATGTCGTGGAGCGCGGTCAGCTCGTAGTGGAACCACGCCCCGCCCTGCCACTCGTCGAACGGGCGCGCGTGGCCGACCCCAGGGACGACGGCGAGGCCGAGGCCGAGTGCGAGTGCGAGTTGCGCCCTCATCGGTCTGCAAACCCGATCCGGCCCGGGCCGAAGGGCAGGATGATCGCCGGTGGCCACAGATCGATGCCGAACGAGAGCCCGATCACGTGGACCTCGATGCCTTCTTTGAGGCCGACCTTGAGCCCGACGATCGGCGTCTCGAGCTGCACACCGGTGCGCTCGCTCGTGATGCTCGCGCCGACGAGACCGCGCCAGTCCTTCCCGATCGCGGTGGCCGGCAAGCTCGCCGACAGCTTGCACTTGCGGAGCACCACGTCGCCGAACGTGTTGCTGTTGGGGCCCGGGTAGAAGATGTAGTGGCTCTCGATGTAGTTCTTCACGCTGGGCGCGTGCTTCTCGATGCACGCCGCGGCGCGCTCGGCCTCCGCGCCGCGCCACAGCCCGTGCAGGATCGGCGTCAGGTAGGGCTGATGCTTGCGGAATGGATCGGCCTCGGTCCCACCACCGCCCACCTCGTAGACGCGCCACTCGGTCTCGCCCTTCTTGCGCACCGCGAACCACGGGTGGCGAGCGATGTCGTCCATCGGGTGGGTCAGCGTCCCGGTGAGCAGCGCCACGGTGGTCTGGTCGTTCGGCGGCATCGCGAGCGAGCGCTTCGCGACGATGCAGCCCCCGAACAGGAGAGCCGCGATCGGGATGGCTCGGTTCATCGTGGACAACCCCTCATGCACCGTAGACGGACCACCCGCCGAACCTGGGAACAAAAACAAAAACGCCGCGTCTCGTGAGAGGCGCGGCGTGGTCGACAGCGGCGGGTTACGCCTACTGCGCGTCCTTGGGCTTCAGCTTGTCCAGCTTGCCGCGGAACTTGTCACCAAGCGTCGCGCCACCGGCGTTCGGCGAGGCGAAGCCCTGTGCGTCGGCCATGTCCTTGGCCCGCGAGGCGCCCTTGATCGACAGCCCGATCTTCCGCTCACCGCCATCGGCGTGGAGGATCTGGACCTTGACCTCCTGACCCGGGGTCAGGACGGTGCGGGGATCCTCGACGTGCTCCT
Source organism: Myxococcales bacterium (assembly GCA_043776275.1). Classification (GTDB taxonomy): domain Bacteria; phylum Myxococcota_A; class Polyangia; order Haliangiales; family Haliangiaceae; genus JABFXX01. The sequence continues at coordinate 11,341 of JAYVRN010000320.1, forward strand.
CGCTGATCTCGGAGACGTGGACGAGACCCTCGACTCCCTTCTCGAGCTCGACGAACGCGCCGAAGTCGAGGACCTTGAGGATCTTGCCGTCGACGACCTTGCCGGCCGGGTAGTCATTCGGGATGCGGTCCCACGGATCGGGAACCAGCTGCTTGATGCCGAGCGAGATCTTCGGCTTGTCGCCGTCGCCGGTATCGATGTTGAGCAGCACGGCCTCGACCGGGTCGCCCTTCTGGAACAGCTCCGAGGGGTGCTTGACGCGCTGGGTCCAGCTCATGTCGCTGATGTGGACCAGGCCGTCGATGCCTTCCTCGATCTCGACGAAGATGCCGAAGTCCGCGATGTTGCGGACGAGGCCCTTCACCACCGTACCCGGCGGGTACTTCTCGGTGAGCTGCTCGTACGGGTTCGGCTCGAGCTGCTTCATGCCGAGCGAGATCCGGTTCTGCTTCACGTCGACGTCGAGAACAACGGCCTCGACCATGTCGCCCACGGCGACCATCTTCGACGGGTGCTTCACGCGGCGCGTCCACGACATCTCCGAGATGTGGACGAGACCCTCGATGCCTTCTTCGAGCTCGATGAAGGCGCCGTAGTCCTTGAGCGAGACCACCTTGCCGCGCACGACGGTGCCCGGAACGTACTTCTCGGCTGCGCGGCTCCACGGATCTTCCGAGATCTGCTTGAGGCCGAGGCTGACACGCTCAGTGTCGGCGTTGAACTTCAAGACCTTCACGCGGACGTGGTCACCGACCTGGAACAGCTCGGACGGGTGATTGACCCGACCCCAGCTCATGTCGGTGATGTGCAGGAGGCCGTCGATGCCGCCGAGGTCGATGAACGCACCGTACTCGGTCAGGTTCTTGACGATACCCTCGACGATCTGGCCTTCCTTCAGGCGCTCGAGCGTCGACTCCTTGAGTGCGGCGCGCTCCTTCTCGAGGAGCACGCGGCGCGACAACACGATGTTGCCCCGCTTCTTGTTGAACTTGATGACCTTGAACTTGAAGCTCTGGTTCAGGAAAGCATCGAGGTTGCGGACCGGCCGGAGGTCGACCTGCGACCCCGGGAGGAACGCCTTCACGCCACCGCGGATGGTGACCGAGAGGCCACCCTTCACGCGCGCGGTGATGACGCCCTCGATCAGCTCGTCGCGCTCGCACGCGGCGCTGATCTCGTCCCAGACCTTGAACCGATCGGCCTTCTCCTTGGAGAGGACGATCATGCCCATGTCGTTCTCGCGCGACTCGAGCAGGACGTCCACGACGTCGCCCGGCTTCACGCCGATGGAGCCATCCGCCTGGCGGAACTCCTCGAGGGGAACCTGTCCCTCACTCTTGTATCCGACGTCGACGATCGCGAAGTCCTTGTTGACTGCGATCACCGTGCCGCGAAGGATCTCGCCTTCTTTGACCCCGCCATCTTGGGCGAGGCTCTCAGCGAACATCGAAGCGAAGTCTTCGTCAGCGGTTGTGTCTTGAGTAACCATATTCAAACAGATCTCCAGCAAACGCCGAGTTGGATTTACTGCCGAAGCAGCCCTCGACGCAGGGCGCAGTTGGTACCGTCCGCGACCTGAAAAGTCAACCGCGGCGGTGGGATCCGCCGGTCCGGACCACCGACCTGCCCCACCCCTACAAGGAGGAGGCGCGCGCGAGCACGGAGGTCGCCAGCGATTCCACAACCTCTTCGAGGGTTTGCGTCGAGCTATCGACGATCACGGCATCACTGGCGGGGACCATCGGTGCGACATCCCGGCTGGCGTCCCGCTGGTCCCGCTCCCGGATCTCGCTCAACGTGACCGCGAAGTCGACCGCGGTGCCGGAGGCGGCCAGCTCGGCGACCCGGCGGCGGGCCCGCTCCTCGTCCTTGGCGGTCAGGAAGAACTTCGCCTCGGCGTTGGGGAACACGATGGTGCCGGTGTCGCGACCCTCGACCACGACGCCGCCCCCGGTGCCCAGCCGCCGCTGGAGCTCGAGCAGCGCCGAGCGGACCGGCGGGTGGGCCGACACCTGCGATGCGCCCTGAGAGACCTCCGGAGTGCGGATTGCCGCGCTGACGTCCTCGCCGGCCACGAACACGTGGTTCTTGTCGCCGACGAAGTCGAACCGGATGTCGAGATCGCGCGCCACCTGGGCACAGCGCTCGCCATCGGTCCAGGCCGTCCCCGCGCGCTGGGTGGTCAGCGCGACCGCGCGATAGATCGCGCCGGTATCGAGGAGCCGATAGCCGAGCCGGCGTGCGAGCTGCTTCGCGACGCTGCTCTTCCCGGCGCCCGCCGGGCCATCGATCGTGACGACCACCTGTTTCATGGCGGCATCCTAGCGCCCACGACGGGCACGGGGCTCCACCACGTTGTACATTCGACGCCCGTGGTCGAGGAGCCCACAACCGAGCGGCGCTGGAGGACGTTCGCGGACGTCGTCGCTTTCACGCTTGGCGTGAACGTGTGGATCTCCATCGTCATCTTGCCGGCGATCTTCGTCGATGCCCTGCACGGGGCCGGCAAGATGCTGGGAGCTGCGTTGCCGCTCGTGACCCTGCTCCTCGGGCTCGCGCGGAGATCGGAGGGCATCCTCCTCGGCCTGTTCCCGGCGGCGCTCCTGATCCCGGTCGCGATGGCGCCACAGATCGCGTCGTCGCACGTCTATGGCCCGATCCGGTTCGGCCTGGTCGCGCTCGGGGTGGTGGCTTATCTGTTCTCGGTGTCGTTCTTCACCACGTTCCACGAGCCGCCGCAGCCGCGCTCGGTCCGTGGCCTGTCGTCGGCTGCGTCCGGGCCGGCGGAGCGCTGGCGGCGCCGCGAGCGCGTGTACTGGATGCTGGTCGGGATGTCGCTCGTGATCCCCACGGTGCTGATCGCATGGGTGAACTTCGATCCCGCGATCGAGGACTTCCTCGGCGAGATGTATCCCGGCCGTGTGGCGCTGATGACCACGGCGCTCACCGCCGGGGCGATCGTGCTCTGGCTCGGCATCTTCCACTATGCGTTCCTTGGCGTGCTCCGCCCGCACCGCACGGGTGACCGCGATCTGATCGTGACGCTCGCGCAGGCCCGTGCCGATGCGAAGACCGGCAAGCCGCGGCTCCGCTTCTACCTCTCGGTGACGATCGCACTCGGTGCGATGGCCACGCTGATCCTGATCCGACACATCAAAGGATGATCCATGCGCCGTTACTTCTTCGAAGCTCTCGCGCTCGCCTTGATCGGCGGGAGCTTGTTCTTCTTCAAGGAGACGCTGGACTACCTCGCGCGTCGGGACTACGTGGCGGCGCTCCTCGTGATGATCATCGGCGTCGCGGTGATCTCGGTCGGCAAGGAGATGGCGCGGCTCGCACTCGTCCAGCGCGACTGATCCTCATGCGTGCGCGGGCTTTGTTCCTCTGTGCGGTCCTCGCCCTTGGCGCGTGCGGCGGCGGCGGCGGCTCCGGGTCCGCCCAGCAGCCCGGGGGACCACTGATCTCGGCCGTCGCGCCGCGCCAGGATCCCGCGGACGTCGAGGTCGCGCGCGTGGACGGCCGCCCGGTGTGGGGCTCGTGCGTCACGGCGCAGGCCGCGCATGGCGCCAGGACCCGCGAGGCGGCCCTCGACGAGTGCGTCTCGTTCGAGCTGCTGGCTCAGGCGGCGGAGCGGCGCGGCCTGGCAACCGATCCGATGGTCGTCGAAGCGACGCGCAGCGCGCTCGTCAACCGGATGATCGAGATCGGCTTCGAGCCCCGCTACCAGAAGCCGTCGGACCTCGGTGACGTCCTGACGAAGTGGCTCGCCACCAACGCCTGGCGCATGCACCGCCCCGAGCTGCGCACCTCGGCGTACGCCCGCGTCAACCTGCCCAATGGCGCCACGATCGCCCAGGACGCACGCGCCAAGGCGCTGGCCGACAAGCTCGCGGCCTCGCTCGCGAACGAGACCGGCCTGTTCGGCGCGAACCTCCGCGACGCCGCCGATGCGCTGACCGTGGGCAGCGATCTCAAGATCGAAGTCGCGGCGGTGGCGATCGCCGAGCGCCGCCACCTCGACAAGCACTACGCCGATGCGTTGTTCGCGATCCCCGACGTGGGACGGGTCTCGCCCACCACACGGACCCCGTGGGGCTGGGACGTGATCTTGATGACGTCCTTCCTCCCGGAGAAGGAGTTCACGCAGGACGAGATCGCCGTGGACATGTTCGAGGAGGCGCGCCGCGGCCTGATGACCACCTGGGTCAACGAGTTGATCAAGGAGCACGGCATCCGCGTCGAGCTCGAGAAGGACCAGATCGCGAAGCTCGAAGGGTCCAAGCCGTGAGCTCGCAGTTCGCGGAGATCATGCGCCGCGCGGTGGAGGCCACACCTGGCGCGGTCGGCGGAGCGTTCGCCGATTCCGAAGGCGAGATGGTCGACAGTTTCTCGACCCTCGACAAGCACGACTGGGCCGTGCTGACCGCGCACTATGGCGTGGTGCTCTCCCACCTCCACTCGTGCTTCGGCACCTGGCACTACGGGGGACTGGACTACTTCATCGCTCAGCACGCAAAGCTCGACGTCGTGGTCCACACGATCGCACACGGCTACTTCGCCCTGCTCGCCGTGGAGGAATATCAGGGCGCCGGGCCGCTCGCCGTCGCGTTGGCCAGCATCCGCGCCGCGGCGGACGAGCTCCGCAAGGAGATCGCGTGAGGCGCACAGTGATGGCGGCATGTGTCCTCGCGCTCGCGAGTGCCCCGGTCGCCGCCGCGCCGCCGCCGGACCCCGCGCTCGAGTACGATCCGAACAGCCAGGCCTGGAACGGCATGGCGAGCTTCGTCGGCCTCGCCGAGGGCATGGGGTTCACCGTCGAGGCGGTCAGCTCGCTCGAGTGGGGAGACATCTCGGCCGACGACATCCTGTTCCTGGTCTACCCGCTCAAGCGAGTCGAGCCCCAGAAGCTCGGCGCGTTCGTCCAGGCCGGCGGCAACGTCGTGATCGCGGACGACTTCGGCGACGGCAAGGAAGCGATGCAGTCGATGGGCATGCTCCGTGTCGAGGTGGAGCAGGCCAAGGCGAGCCGGTTCTACGAGGGGCGCAGCTATGCACCGATCGCGAACGCGCGCGGTGACCATCCGCTGGCCAAGGATGTCGGTGATGTCGTCACCAACCACCCCGCGGTGATGACCAACGTCGATGGAGCCTCGACGATCGTCGCGCTCGACGATGGAGCGATCGTGGTCGCCGGCGAGCGCGGCAGCGGCCGGTTCGTGGCGATCAGCGATCCCAGCATCCTCATCAACCGGATGTTGCAGTTCCCCGGCAACGTGCAGCTGACCAGCAACGTGCTGAACTGGCTCGACCGCGGCAATCGCAGAGCGCGCCACATCATCCTGCTCCGCGGCGACGTGCCGATGTACGGCGAGCCCCGCCCGTACATCGACGATGCCCACGCCGGCGAGCTCGGGCGCTCGATCGCGGATCTCAACTTCTGGCTGTCAGAGCGACGCGCGTGGCTGCTCACGCCCGCCGCGATGAAGGCGCTGGCCGCTGCGCTCGCGGCCGCCCTGCTCCTCCTCGCGATGCTGGCCCTCCCCGTCCGCCGCGGACCGAAAATCGACGGCGCCTGGCTCAAGTTCAATCGCCCCGCGCGGCGCGACGAGCCGCACGGCCTGGTGGTCGCCGCGGATGCGGGCACCGGCTCGCACCTGGTGATCGCGTGCATCCTCCGCGATCAGGTCCAGCGCTTGCTCGCCGACCTCACGGGCCGCCCGGAGCCGCTCTACACGGTTCCTGAAACCCAGCTGGTCGCCGAGCTGTCCAAGGCACGGGGCACGGTCGCCGGCGTCGCCCTGACCCGCGTCTACCGGCGGCTGCGTGCCCTCCCGAGCCGAGGCCAGGCCGCGGCGCCGTGGAGCGCAGGACACCTTCAGCGACGCGAATTCGACACCCTGTACAAAGACGTGGCCGAGCTGTGTCGTACTCTCGGCGCCGACGTCCCCGACGCCCCGCAACAAGCAACCTAGCCGATGCCCCCCTCTCTCAGCCCCGACAAGCTCGCCCGCGTCAACCAGCTGTCTCGCGCGATCACCGAGGAGGTCGGACGCGCGTTCATCGGCCAGCCGTCGATCACCGAGGCGTTGCTCGTGGCGCTGCTCGCCCGCGGTCACGTCCTGATCGAGGGCTATCCCGGCGTGGCCAAGACCACACTCGTCAAGGCGTTCTCCGGCACGCTCGGCTGCAACTTCCGCCGGGTGCAGTTCACGCCGGATCTCCTGCCGTCGGACATCACGGGCACGTACATCCTCGACATGCGCACGAACACGTTCGTGCTGCGCGAGGGTCCGGTGTTCTGCAACGTCCTCCTCGGCGACGAGATCAATCGCGCCCCCGCGAAGACGCAATCGGCGCTGCTCGAGGCGATGCAGGAGCATCAGGTGACGATCGAGGGCGAGACGCGGACGTTGTCCGAGCCGTTCATCGTGCTCGCCACCCAGAACCCGATCGAGCAGGAGGGCACCTACCCCCTGCCCGAGGCGCAGGTGGATCGCTTCCTCATCAAGCTGAAGATGGGCTACCCGTCGGCCTCCGACGAGAAGCGGATGCTCAGCACCTACGACAAGCCACCGCCACCGGTGCGCCCCGTGCTCGGCCCCACCGAGGTGCTCGAGATGCAGGCGCTCGCGCAGGAAGTCTTCGTCGCCGAGGAACTGATCGACTACGTGCTCGGCCTGGTCGCGTTCACGCGCAACCATGCGCGCGTGTACCTCGGTGCGTCGCCTCGCGCGGGCCTCGCGCTCGTCCACGCCTCCAAGGCGCTCGCGCTCCTGCGCGGCCGCGACTACATCTTGCCGGACGATGTTCGCTCGCTCGCGCCGCTCGTGCTCGGCCACCGCATCCTGATGACCCCCGAGGCGGAGCTCGAAGGTCAGCTCGGCACGGCGGTGGTCTCCGAGGCGGTCGACAAGGTCAGCTACAAGCTGCCGAAGCGAGCGTAGGTTGATCCCGCGGCTCGCCACACGCGGCAAGCTGATCCTCGGGACCGCCCTGCTGTTCCTCCTGGTCGGGGCCTTGCACGGCACACCGCCGCTGGTCGCGCTCTCGGGCACGATCCTCTCGGTCCTGCTCGCGCTCTACCTCGCGTTCTATCCCACCGCGATCCTGCTGCGCCGGAAGAAGATCGAGCTGTCGTGGTGGGTGCCGCCGGGCGATCAGCCGGGCGGTGCGCTCTCGGCGGATCGGCCGTTCCAGCTCCACCTCGCGTTCAGAAACCACGGCAGCCGCAAGCTGCGCATCCTCTCGACCAACATCCTCGCCGCGTCGGGCCTCCAGCTCGACGAACGTCCGAGCGCCACGGTGAAGCGTGGCCAGCAGGTCGAGGTCACCACCATCGTCAAGCCGCTCGCCGCGGGCTACCAGGTCCTCCATGGCGCGGCGCTGACGTTCGGCGATGCCCTCGGCCTGTTCGATATCGAGGCGTTCTTCCCGAACCCGATCGCGATCAAGGTCTTCCCGCGCACCGTCCCGATGCGCGGCGCACCCGTCCGCGCCGTCGGTGGCGCGCTGCACGAGCAGGTCGGCCTTCACCACGTGCGCCGCCGCGGGCTCTCCGGCGAGCTCCGCGAGCTTCGCGAGCATAGCCATGGCGATCCGTTCAAGATGATCGCCTGGAAGGCCACGGCTCGGCGCGGCCAGCTGATGGTCCGCGATCTCGAGAACGAGATCGTCACCACGCACCTCGTGCTGCTCGACGTGGGCGGCGGGATGCGGAGCGGCGCTCTCGGCAAGACACCGCTCGACTGGGCCTGCGATGCGGTCTCGGCGCTCGCCAAGTCCTCGGTCGCGAGCAGCGATCGGATCGGCCTGATCGCTTTCGACACGCGGCCCGTGGTCGAGCTACCGCCCGACACCGGTCACCACCACTACCTCCAGCTCGTGGATCGCCTGCTCGACACGCGCTCGGTGGTCGACGAGGACCTCACCGATGTCACGGCTGGCGAGCTGGTGGCCCTGGTCGCGCGGTACCTCGCGCATCAGGAAGCGATCGACGTCAGGATCAAGGTCGCGCCACCGCTCGACGACGGTCGCTGGACCTCGATCCAGGCGGGCCCCGATGGCCAGCTCTACGACGTCGCGGCCACGGGGCGCCTGTGCCGCCGACTGATCGATCTGATGGTCGGCGGCGACAAGAACGCCAAGGGCGAGAAGCGCGCGAAGCTCGCCCCCGTGGTCGAGCAGGACGCCCAGCTCGCGCCGCTCCGCCAGTTCTGCCGGCTCCGCGGGATCGAGCTGCCGTACCGCACCACCTGGGAGCACGGGAAGCGCGCACAGGGCCTCATGCGAGCCGTCGAGCGCGCCGTCGTCAACGGACGACCCGACGTCGTCGTCCTGGTCTCGGATCTCGCCGGCTTCGCCGAAGACGAGCCCCGCGCCATCAAGGCGCTGGCGCGGCTCCGCAAGGCAGCGGGGACCGTCGTGGCGCTGGTGCCCTCGACCACCGCGTTCCTGCCGATCGCGACCACGCCGCACGGTCAGCGGGTGCGCGAACTGATGGCCCGCGACCAGAAGGCGCTGATCGAGCCCGGCCGGCGTCTGTTGACGCGGCATGGCATCACGGTGCTCGAAGGATCACCCGCCGACAGCCTCGATCGGCTGCTCAGCGGCGGGCGGATCCGTCGGCGTACTGGCTAACTTAGCGGACGACTTCGAGATTGCTCTCGACGACCGTCACGCTCCACTTGGCTTCGCGGGTGTTTCCCGCCGCCTTCGATGTCACCGAACCGATCGAGATGGCTGTGAGGAGCAACGCCGCGCCGATGAACAGCGCGTCCTTCCAGCGGTCCCGACCATGCCGATGTGCGATCTCGTTCAGATTGCTCATCCCAATTCCTCCAAGGTCGATGAAAGTCCCACTGTAGAAAATACAGATCGGGGTCGTCCCTGTCACGGAAAACACCCAATAAACGGCAAGCCGGGATCAGTTTCCTCGTCGAGGAATCGGGAAATGTGCCGACGAGAGCGCGACTCGCCTACATCGGATCTTCGTCAATCAGCGGCGCTGTCGCACATCACCTGACGTGCTCCGTCCGCTCCCGCCGCCACTACACCACTTACGCGGCCGACGCAGGTGGCGTGGCATCCGGGGTCTCGGTCGCCTCCGTCGGATCCGCCCGATCGGCCCGGGCCTCGGCCTCGAGCTGCTCCTCGGCCTCGAGGCGATCGGAGAGCTGCGCGATGTCCCCACGCAGCGTCGCCCCGCACGCCGGGCACGTGGTCGCGGAGGCCACGACCACCGAGGCGCATGCCGTACAGCGCGGCACGCGGACGCGGCGACCGACCACGTGACCGCCCCCCGCGGCCCCGAAGATCAACAGCGGCGTGAGGCTCGGCGTCGCGACGGCGACCGCGACGCCGACCCCGAGCACCGCCCCCGCGACGAAGCCGACGCCTCCGCGATGCGTCCGCCACCGGAACGCGGTCTTGCGCGGTGGTGGCGCGTCCTCCGCGAGATCGATGTCTGCGAACCGCTCCGGCGTCTCGCGACGCGGAGCCGCCTCCGCATCGCGTGGAATCCCCAGTCGCTCGCGGAGCTCCGCGCGCTGCGGAGCGAGCGCGGTGAGCCACGAGCTGACCTCGTCGCGCTGCGGCCCGCCGAGCCCGTCTGGGATCCCGGTGCCGCACACGGCGGCCTGCACCGCGAGCAGGTACGCGAGCTCGGACATCGGGAGGTAGCCCGCGCGCAGCACGTCGTATTCGAGTGGCGAGTACCCGCCGTTGAACCGCCCCGGTCGCGAGTACTCCTGGAACGCAGCGTTCGCGGCGATCACGCCGAGCCCGAGATACACCGTCGCGATCGAGCCGCGCTCGTGATCACGCTCGACGTCGATCTCGATCTCGGGCTGCTCCCCGGACCGATACGGATCCACACTATCGGGGCGGTTGACCGCCGCATGCGCGACCCCGAGCTCGTGCGCCAGCGTCCCGGCGACGTCGTCCTCGCCGAGGAACTCCACGCGGAACTGCAGCTGCTTCGCGCGCACCATCGTCAGGCCGACGCGCGTCTCGGGCTTCCGCTCCGTCGGTGGCGCCCCGAGACGCTCGTCACCGAGCTCGATCGTCCGCGGATTCCCGGCATGCCACGCGAGCCGCCGCAGCAGCGCCCGAACCCCGCCACGCGTCGCGCGCCACGGCTCCGGGAACGCCTCCGCCCCGGGCACCACAGGCCGCGCGAGGAGCTGCGCGGCCCCACCCCGCGCGACCAGATCGGCCAGCACCGCGAGGAGCTGCTCGCGTCGTTCGGCGACGGGTGATCGCGGGGCCATCGCCTCCATCATCCCCGATCAACCTGCGGTGGGCGAGCCTTCAGCACACCGGGCGCCAGCGCACGAGCGCCAGCGCACGAGCGCCAGGTCAGTGGCTGATCGGCTCGGGGACCACATCGGCGCGTGCCGCGGCCCGCTCCATCCGCGCGCTGCGCATCGGCTGGCTGCCGCCCCCAGCGGTCTCTTGCTCCGCCGCGCGGGTCCTCAGGTAGCGGACGAAGTAGACCACCCCGCCGATCGCCGCAGCCGTGGCCAGCAGGCCCAGGAGGCCACGTTTCGGACCGACCCGCTTCGCGAGGTCCGCCGTGCCACCACCTACCCTGCTCGCGAGATCCGCGGCCGTCGATCCGATGCTCGAGACCATGTGTCGTGCGGTTGTCATCATGCCCGACAGCCGTGCATCACCCGTGCCCGATGCCGATGCCGATGCCGATGCCGATGCCGATGCCGATGCCGATGCCGATGCCGATGCCGACGCCGTTGCCGACGCCGTTGCCGATGCCGACGCCACCCGGGTGAACGCGCTGAACCGGATGAACCCGAGCACGAGCACGAGCACGAGCACTGCTCGCGGCCGTTGCCCCGTACCGCAGATA
>JAYVRN010000321.1:0-5826 GCA_043776275.1 Myxococcales bacterium
GACCTGGAGACGAGCGCCCGCGTCGAAGATCAGCTTCTTGTTCGGGCGGTACTGCGGATTGACGTACGCGCCGAGCACGGTGCGATCGGCCGGGAACGCGAACGTCAGCGCGCAGCCCGGGATCGGCGTCAGCATCATCTTCGTCGTGTCGTAGGTACGCGGGCACAGCAGCGGGAGCCGCGTCAGATCGTACGGCGCCGCGATCGTCGACTGCGTACCGGCGCCTTGCCGCGAATCGGTGACGTTGTCGATCTTGAACTCGTTGAACGCCTCGGCGCCGTAGAGCAGCCGGAGCTTCCGCGACAGCTCCACGTCACCATCGAACGCGCCGCCCGCGCGATACGAGGTCAGATCCACGGCGAACGCGAGGCCGCCCTGGATCAGCGCCGAGGGGGCGAGCACCTGGAGCGGAGCGAAGCCACGGACGAACTGGATCAGGTAGCCGCGCGCCGTGATCCCGGCCTTGCCCTTCGCGAACCGCGTGCGGTACTCGGCCACCGCGTAGCGATCGAACATGTCCTGCCGGTTCTTGCGGCTGGTGTGCAGCGGATCGGAGCACGCCGGATCCGCCATCCCCTCGGGGCAGCGGCTGTCCTCGGGGAGGTGCTCGCGGTTCGGGTTCGCGGACAGCGCGGCCGGGTTGTAGCGGCTGCCGAACGGGAACGAGACGCGGAGCTGGAAGTCGCCGTAGGTGACCTTGCCGTCGAGGCTGACCAGCATCGAGCGCGGCTGATCGCTCTCGACCAGCGGGCCGTAGACGTTCGGCGAGTTCGGCTGCGGGAGCGCGGAGTGGAACAGCAGCAGCGGGAACTTCTGCGCCGCACCATCGTAGGTCTCGAAGCTGCCGTGGACGAACGCCTTGAGCTTGCCGCCCATCATGCCGCTCTTGCCGGCCATGACGTATGCGCGCGCCATCAGCCGATCGCCGCGGCCATCACCAGCCGTGCCGCCGACCTCCACGCCCTCGACGTCCTCCGCATCCTTGGTGATGACGTTCAGGATCCCGAGCAAGGAGTTCGAGCCCCACAGCACGCCGCCTGGGCCGGTGATCAGCTCGACGCGCTTGACCATCTCCATCGGCTGGACGCGAGAGATCGTCGCGATGTTGGCGTATGGATCGAACAGCGAGACACCGTCGTGGAGGAACTGCACGGCCTGAACCTGGCCGCGGACCAGGGGCTCGGGGAACGTGTTGAACGCGAGGCTCGAGCTGGTCCAGCCGGGCACCGTCGCGTAGACGTCCTGGATCGTCTGGAACTGGCGGTCGCGGATCTCGTCGGCTGTGACGACCGTGACGATCGCGGGAGCCTCCTGCACCGTGGTCACGCCCTTGGCGGCGCTCTGCACGATGTTGGCGAGGTCGAGATCGGAGTCGGTGACACCCGTGGTGGTGTCGCCCTGCTCGATCACCACCGTCGGCACCTCGACATCGGTGATCGAGGTCGGCTGCTGCGCCCGCGCGGTCGCGGCGGCGAGCAGGACCACGGGTAGGACGAACCTCTTCACGGGGTACCTCCCTGCTGCGCCTTGATGAAGTCCGTGCGCTCGTTGACCGCGTCGGTCGCGTTGGCCGAGCCGAGCGGACGATCGGAGCCGATGCCGACGGCCTGGAGCTGCTGCGGGGTGACGCCCTGCGTGACGAGGTAGTCGAGGATCGCCTTCGCCCGCACCTGGGCCGTGGTCTTGTCCTTCTTCTTCTGGGCACCGATCGCGGCGGCGCCGGTGGCCTTGGTGCCCAGCGGCACGTGGACCTCGATGCGGATGCTGAGCTTGCGCGTCTTGATGATCGAGGCCACCTGAGCGAGCAGCAGCTTGGTGGTGGCGGTCAGCGTGCTGGTGTTCTTCGTGAACGCGACCTGACCGCCCTTGAGGTCGATGCGATCCGCGCGCTCTTCGGGGCCCGAGGTGCCGCGGACGTCGGGGCAGCCGTCGTCATCGTCGACGCCGTTGACCGTCTCGGCATCGTTCGGGCACTTGTCGACGGCATCCGCGAAGCCGTCGCCATCGTTGTCCTGATCGAGGCAACCGTCTTCATCCTCGAAGCCATCCTTGTCCTCGGCCTGATCGGGGCACTTGTCCGCGGTGTCGGGGATCCCGTCACCGTCGTTGTCGTCCTCGCGACATCCGTCGGTGTCCTTGAACCCGTCCTTGTCCTCGGGCTCGTTCGCGCACTGATCGTCCGCGTCGGGGATGCCGTCGCCGTCGTTGTCGAGATCCGGGCAGCCGTCCTCATCCTGGAAGCCGTCCTTGTCCTCGGGCTCATCGGCGCACGCGTCGACGGAGTCCGGGATCCCATCGCCGTCCTTGTCGTTGCGCCCGGGTGCCGCGGCGCCGGCGGGCTGCGGTGCCCACACGAGGCCCGTGGTCAGCCGGAAGTCATCGCCACGCGCACCGATCTGGCCCGTACCGATCATGATGTTCGCGGTGACATCCGCGGACACGCGCAGCATCATCCCGAGCGTCACGAGCGCGGTGAGATCACCCGCCTTCGCGCTGCCGAAATAGTCCGCGTCGGTGAGGGTGCTGCAGCGCTCCCCGCTGTAACGGTGGCACGAGCCCCACGACGCGCTCGTGGGCAGCGGAATGAACACCTGCGCCTCGAGGGCTGCCACGGTGCGCGGCGTCAGCTCGTAGACCGCGCCGCCGCCGACGACGACCTCCGAGCCGACATCGAGATAGACCTTCGCGTCCGCATCGGTCGCGTTCGGATCCATCGTGTCGTAGCCCTCGAGCACGCTGCGCTGCCGAAGCCGCGCCGCGATGTTCCCGACCACCCGCGTGGCGTGGATCCGATCCTTGCGCCAGTCGAGCGCGAGCTTGGGCTCGAAGACGAGGCCGCGATCACCGAGGAGCATCTCGTCCTCGCCGAACGGCAGGAACACCGAGCCCACCGCGGTCAGCGCGAGGTTCTGGTTCGCGAACAAGGCGTACTTCGCACCCACGCGCGCATCGAGCGGACCCGCGAGCCCATCGCCGAGGTAGGCGGTGCTGTCGTTGGGATTCGCCGACGGATCGATGTTCGAGAGCGGCCGCAGCGCCACCAGGCCGGTGGACTTCGTGGAGACCGCGCCGTTCGCATACCGGCCGCGCGCGCCGTAGCCGACCCCCGTGGAGGTCCGATAGCCGCCGACGTCGAAGCCGACGGCGAGCTTGTCAGTCAGCGACATGCCGAACGCGATGTCGAGCGTGACCACGTAGTCGAGGATCCGATCCTTCGACGTGTCGCCCATCGCATTCCCGATCCCGGGGACCGCGAGATCGAGCGGGGACTGGGCGTAGCCGAGGAGGACCTTGAACGAGAGATCGCGCTTCGGCATCAGCCGCGCGCCCTCGACGGCGAACACGCCACCCGTATCGTACGAGCTGCGGAACAGCACGCCGTCGACGCCGCTGGTGGGCTCGGCGGCGGCGGTGGCGGCGCCCGCGAGGACGATCGCCAGGGTGAGGCTTGGTTTCAGAGCGTGCACGTTTGGGCGACGGCGTTCTGGGGGCGGAACAACTGGATGAACACGATGTTCGGCAGCGACGCGCCCGCGTGGGATTCCCACACGCACTCGGCGGGGATCGCACCCATGCCGGCATAGGTCGGGCCCTCGGAGACCGCCGCATTGCTGACCAGCACCGTGCCGTTGGCGCCGGTCGTCGTCGCGGTGGGCGCGATCGTCTGTCGCGTGGTCTGGGCGGCGGTGAAGTAGTAGTCGTTCGAGAGGTTCGGGTTGCCGCCGCGGGTCGATTGCACGCCCGCCTGGAGATCCACCCCGACGCGGTGCGCACGGAACACGTTGACGTAGTACCCGCCCGACAGCGCCGGCGCGCCCGACGCGACCCACTGGTCGGTCGTGGTCTTCTTGACGATCCAGGCGTCGAAGTCCTTGGTCGCCATCGAGGCCTGCTTCGGGATCGCGACGCCGACGGTGTTGGTGGTCCCGTTCGGGCCCATCATCGCGTCGTCGATCCCGAGGCCGATGAACGGACCGGAGGGCACGGTGATGTCCGGCACGCGGTATCGGCCGCAGTCATCGATGTAGACCTCGCTGGTGGCGAGCGGCACGGCGGTGGCGGGGTTGGTGCCGAACGCGATCGCGTCGTATGCCTTGATGTTGAGCGAGCACGGACCGTCGGTGGTCACCGCCGCACACTTCGCGCCCGTGGCGCCGACGGCCGCGAACTTCTGGTCGTTCTCGAAGTCGTAGAGCTGACCGCAGATCGACTGCTTGCCCGCGGCCGGGGCCGCGCACGCGAACGCCGAGCTGCAGCCACCACCGCCGGTGCCGACGCAGGTGGTGACCCCCGTGGCCGGATCGACGTCAGGAGTGGTGGTCCCCGGATCACATTCGGTGGGTGGGAACATCGGCACGCACTTGTCGCCTTGCAGCGTCGTGAACGGGCCGCACATCGCATTGCCGACGATCTCGTTCGCGGGCTGACACTTCCCACCACGCTCGACCGTTCCGTCGCCACAATCGACCTGACTGCAACCGCCGTGGGCGGCGGCGAGGACAGCACTGATCAGGATCGCGCGGGTGTGCATGTGCCCTCCTAGAAGTGAACGTCATCCTCGCCGAGATCGACGAAGACCGCCATGTCGGCGGTGAGGAGTGGGTTGACGGTGCTCGTCAGGTGAACGTGCGTGACGCCACGCGTGGGATGCGTCGGCGTGCCGTAGAGGAGGAGGTTCCCCGGGTCCGCCTTGTCGTCGGTCTGGTAGTAGATCGCGTAGGCGTCCATCGAGCCCACGGCCTCGTCGATGAAGAACTGCGCGCCGCCGATCGGAGCCAGGTTGATCGGGTTCAGCCCATCGACCAGCCCATACGTTGTTCCGGCGAGCGGGGCGACGAGCACGCGATCGGTGCCTTCCCACAGGTTCGGATCGTCCGCCCACGCCTTCTGGCACTGCTCGAGCCGGCGCTTGTTCGAGGCGTCATCTGTGCACATCGCGGGCGGGATCCCCGGGCCGCTACAATCGGTGGCGACGGACGGATAGATCGTCGCCGACGCCGAGGTCACCGCGCGGATCCCGTTGTCTCCACCGAGCGCCGCGATGTTCAGCATGCGCTGCGCGGCGGTCGCGGCGTCGGTCTTCTGGGCCTCGGTCGCACCCGCGGGAGGGTTGCGGTAGTCCGGGATGCCGGTGTCGGCGGCGATCATCGCGGCGTACTGGCTGACGTGCAGGCCCGGGTGCGGGACGTGCTCGCCGACGTCGATGAAGCACGGTGAGGCGACGTCGACGATCGGGTGGATCTCGAACTTGTCGAGCTCGAACAGCCGGTCGCGATCCGAGGTGGTCTGGATCCCGTAGATCGTGAAGTGCACGTTCGAGGGGAGCTGGGTCGCGCTCGGTGGCACGCCTGGCGAGGCCTGTGCCGGCATCGCCGTGGCGAGATCGACCTGCAGGTTCGAGCCACGAAAGCCATCAACGCAGCCCGCCGCGCAGCCCGCGGCGACGAAGCTGACGCAAACCCCGATGAGTGATGTGGTGACCCGACGACGCACGTGGTGCGACCCCCCCGGTGGTCATGATAGCCAGCGCGCCCTCCGGAAGTCTAGAAGCTGCGCGCCACGGAGGCCTCGAACGTGATCAACGTTCCCCGGTAGTCCCCGGGAGCCTTCGCGCGGTCGTAGTCCGGGGTCGTGGCCGTGTTCTGCGGCACGGTCCGGGTGCTCGGGAGCACCGCGTCGAGGGCAGCATCGACCCGCCACGCGCCGAACCGATAGCTCCCGCCCGCCGCGAGCCCGATCTTGTTCGAATCGAGGTACTGGCGCTCGATCGTACGATCGGGCACCGCCGTGGTGTCGTAGTAGACACCGCCACGCACCGCGATCGCC
>JAYVRN010000322.1:0-5823 GCA_043776275.1 Myxococcales bacterium
GCGGGCGCCGCTCTGGATTGCACCATGGACGATTCGACGAGCTTCATACTCCCCATCCATCGGAGTTCCGCGATGGTTCGAGGAGCCGGTTTGACCTGGTGGAAAGGCGAGTTCGAGCTGCACGAGCCCTTCGACGTCGCCCTCCGCTGGGAACTCGCCGTTCGCTAGAAGGGCGCGGGCGCGTTCTTCGATGGCGACGCCAAGTCGCTCGAGGTTCTGCTCGATCCAACGACGACCCTCGTCCTCGTGCTGAAGCCTCTCGAACTTATTGGTGACGGACAAGTTCACGCCGTGAGGTACGTGATGAGTCAGTGACAGGAAGAATCGCCAGTCCTGCTTGAACCGAACGCTTTCCTTGGTCTTCTTCGTATCCAGGTAGAGCTTCGAGCCACCGATCTCAATGCTGAAGTCAGGGTTGACGCCGCTGCCGCGTAGCGGCTCGTACTCGAACAACTGTCGGGCACGATTGAGCCCGGCGAGAATAGCGAGCTCCAGCCGCGCCCCTTCATGCTCGGCCGGAATTCGAAGCCGATCGATCAGAGACGTGTAGCGCCACGCGTCGGCATCAATGAGATCCACGCCGAGCGAGAACAGAGGGCTCAGCGAAAGAGCCCAGCGCATCGCGAGTCGTTCCCAGAGCAGATTGCGCTCCGCCGTGGCGAAGATGCGCCGAGTTGCGTCCGGGTCGAAGAGTCGCAAGAGAGCGTGCATCGCTTCAATGGCGGTCGGCTCGGGCCACGGCGAGGCGAAAACGTCTTCAACGGACCACGCGAGCGGACGATTCCAGTTCCCGTCCATGCGCACGCGTTCGATCCAGGGCTCCGTGAACGGAATCTCGACAAGGTCCGGCAGGGGCTTCATGACGGTGCGCGCCTCGGGACGATCGCCAGCCGAGAGGCTGATGACAGCTTGTGTTGGTAGGTCCTTCACCGTTGCAGCCGCGGCGAGCGCTGAGCCGATTGCGCGCGCGTGATCGTCTGTTGACGCGGGCGTACCCGCTCGCGGCGCCACTCCCTCCAAACGGCGCCGAGCCGTCGTAAAGCGTTCCCCCGTCTGGGCCATGCGGTCGCGAACACGTCGCTTCTCGTTCTTGTTCTTGGTCATCAAAACCTCGCAGCCAACGGATCTCGACCCCGCGCGTCGATGTCCGTTGGAAACAAGGGACCAGAACTGTGAACCGACCCGAGGACTGCTCCCCTTTGACCTCGTGGTAGCCCAACGCGGGTGGGCCGAGCGAGGTGGACGCGTGGGCGACGCCCCCCGGAGTTAGCAGGATCCTCGACCCGCGGCCAACCGAAAAGCCAGGGTCGGGATCGCACGACGGGCGGAGTCACGTTGAACAAGAAACAAAGCTCGCAACCGAAGCTCCGAGCTCCGAGGGGAGAAAACGGGGAGAAAACGCCTGCGAGGCTAGCTATCTGTGCGACTCGGCGGCGGCTTCAAGCCGTACTTCTCCATCTTGTAGATCAGCGCGCGCCGGGACAGCCCGAGCCGGCGTGCGGCGCGCGTCTGGTTCCCGTGGTCGGCCTCGAGGGCAGCGACGATCGCGGCGCGCTCGACCTCGGCGAGGTGGCCACGCACATCGGAGGAGCGCACGACCGGGCGGACCTGGTGGGCCGCGTCGTGGAGGCGATCGGGCAGATCGGCCGCCGTGATCACATCGC
The DNA here is from genome assembly GCA_043776275.1 of Myxococcales bacterium. Classification (GTDB taxonomy): domain Bacteria; phylum Myxococcota_A; class Polyangia; order Haliangiales; family Haliangiaceae; genus JABFXX01. The sequence continues at coordinate 1,665 of JAYVRN010000322.1, forward strand.
TCGCCAGCACGAGCGCGCGCTCGATCGCGTTGCGCAGCTCGCGGACGTTGCCGGGCCAGGCGTAGGCGGCGAGCGCCTCGCGCGCGTCGTCGGTGAACCGCGGCGCGGCGCGGCCTTGCTCGCCAGCGGCGGTGCGGGCGAAGTGCTCGGCGAGCGGGATGATCTCCGTGGGGCGATCGCGCAGCGGCGGGACGACGATCGTGAAGCCGCCGATCCGGAACAGCAGATCCTGGCGGAACCGACCGCTGCGGACGTCGGCATCGAGATCTCGGTGGGTGGCCGCGATCAGCCGCGCATCGGTGGCGACCTCGGTGGTGCCGCCGACGCGGGTGATCACCTTGCGCTCGAGCACCCGTAGCAGCTTGGCCTGGAGGGCGAGCGGCATGTCGCCGATCTCGTCGAGGAACAGCGTGCCGCCATCGGCGGCCTCGAAGAACCCGATCTTGCGGCGATCGGCGCCCGTGAACGCACCGCGCTCGTGCCCGAACAGCTCGCTCTCGAGCAGGGTCTCCGGCAGCGCGGCGCAGTTGAGCTTGATCAGTGGGCGCTCGCGCCGGCTGGAGCGCCGGTGAATCGCCTCGCAGACGATCTCCTTGCCCACGCCGGTCTCGCCGAGGAGGAGCACGGTCATCGCGGTGTCGGCGATCCGATCGACCAGCGTGTACACGCGCTGCATCGCCGGATCGCTGACCACCGGGGTCTGCGGGACGGCGGTCTCGGCGCGCGGCAAGCGGCCGGTGCGAAGGCCGCTCCGCAGCTGAGACATCAGGGTGTCCACCGTGGTGCCGTCGTCGGGGCACAGGGCGTTGGACGCGGTGGCGGGCACGTTGGTGGCGCGCGCGAAATCGAGCGCACGCTGGATCGCCGCCGCGCCCTCGGTGCGGCCGAGCTCGGGGAGGATGACGAGGTAGTCGTCGCCCGCGTCCTCGGCGATCAGGTCCATCGGGCGCAGGGTGGCCGCGATCGAATCGATCACGGTATCGCTGGCGACGCGGATCATCGCGAGGGTCACCGGGCGGTGATAGCGGACGGCGCGATCGACCTCGGCGGCGAGCCGGGCCTCGCCGGCGGCGGAATCGACCACGGCGGCGGGGCGGCGGAGCGCGCTCGAGACGCCGACCACGGCCACGATCGGCCCGACCGAGAGCTCGTCTCCGTGGGCGAGCCGGCGGGCGCCTTCGATCTTGTCGCCGTTGACCCGGGTCCCGTTGCGGCTGCCGAGGTCCTCGACCTCGATGACGTCGCCGGTGCGTCGCACCTTGGCGTGCATCCGGGAGACCTTCTCGGAGTCGAGGTTGATGGTCGCGCCACGGGAGCGGCCAAACGTGACGTCAACCCCATCGGGCAGGTCGACCACCCGGGATCCGCCCTCGTCGATGTGGATCACGAGGAAGGCGCGTGGCTCGGTGACCACCGCCATCTCGGTGACGCCCGCTTGTGTTTGTGGTTCCGTGCCCATACCGTTGTACAGATCGTGCACAGTCATCGCTTTCTGCGCAGCACCGACGCGCACAAATTCGCGGTGTTGCGCCGTAATCGGAGGTGGTCTCTGCGTTGCACCAAGGTTCGTGCCATGAGGGTCGCCGCTGTCCTACTCGCACTCGCCGCCGGCTGCGGCGGTGATGGGGGGACCAATGTGAGCGATGCGACCACGTCGAACGATTCCTCCTCCTCGGGAGACGCATCAAGCCTGCACGGTCTCTTGGTCAGCTGGACCGCGAATCCGACGCTGCCCGGGACCCTCAAGACCGACCTCACGGTGACCTCGGCGACCTTCCACATCGCCCGCCTGCAGGTGATCGGCGACAACGCCCAGCCGATGACGACGAGCCCGTTGGCGCTGTCCTGGAAGGTCGAAGGCGGCGGGGATCCCGGGATCGTCGCCTTCCCGTCCGCGCCCAGCGGGTTGTATTCGCAGGTGACGCTCCACATCGACGGCGCGCTGCTCGGCAACTGCTACGAGATCGATGGCACCGCGAAGGTCGCCGGCGTGACCCGGAGCTTTCACATCCACGATCGCAACAGCCTCGATGTCGACGTCAAGAACTTCAACGTCTCGCTCTCCCCGGGTGGCGATGCCACCGTGCCAATCCGGCTCGACCTCAAGGACGCGATCGATTCGATCCAGTTCGATCAGCTGACCGAGGAGAACGGCGTGCTCGAGCTCGACACCACCGATCCGCAGATGGACAACTTCCGCGACAAGCTCGAGCAGGCGTTCAAGAAGGGTCCGTGACCCAGTCGCTCGCTCGTCGTTAGCTCACGCGAGCGCGACCAGCTCTTCGAACGCCGTGTAGTAGCTCTTGCGGAACGCCGCCAGCGTCGCCACGCCAGCACTCGCGCGGTGGGTGACCAGGTTGCGGACGGCGGCGAGCGTGTGCAGGCGATGCGCGAGCGACACCGTCTTCTCCGCGGTCTGCTTGGCCGGCCCGCCGACCTTCATCAGATTTTTGAAGCCCGTGGGGTGATCCACGGCGAACAGCACGATCATGCGCGCCCACTCGGTGACCGAGAGCGGCGAATCCAACCGCTTGCGGCGGTGCTCCTGGAGCTCGCGCACGGCGTTCGGGATCGCGCGGAGTGGGATCTCCACGCGCGCGCCACCGACGTCGATCGGGTCTCGCCACTTCGGCTCGAGCCAGCGCTGGAAGCCGGGCCAGTTGCCGCCGATCACCCGATCCACATAGTCGAACAGCACGGCGGGCTCGCGCTGGAGCCCGGCCATCCGCGGTCCGAGCCACGCATGGACGTAGTTCTCGAGCACCTTCATCCACAGGGTGATCGCGGGCGACAGATCGGCGTCCGCGGCGCCACCCGTGGAGTGGAACAGCGACTCCGCGGTCCGCATGCTCCGGACGAGCGTGTCGAACCCGGCGAGCTTGGTCAGCTGCGCGAACGAGGGGAACACCTGGATGATCTCGGCATCGACGTCGAGCGCGGGTGCGGCCTCGCCGTCGTGCACCACGCTGGCGAGCTTCATGCGGAGCAGCGGCTCGAACGCTGGATCCTCGGAGTCCACCTTGTCGAGCGCGGCGTCGATCGCCGGGCCGAGCGCGGCGGCGTGGGGGCGGGAGATCGTGATCGCCGCGGCGAGCGTGCCGCGCGCGGTGGGATCTCCGTCTCCGGAGACGAAGGCGATCGCCTGGGCGATCGCGGCGGGTGTGCCGAGGCGGAGCAGGCCCGCGGCGGCGCGCTCGTGCACCGCAGGATCATCGTCCCTGAACGCGGCGAGGAGCGCGGCCTCCGAGGAGGGATCGGCGAGCTTGCCGAGCGCCCACACGGCGGCACCGCGCACGGAAGGCGCGTCGTCATCGGCGAGCGGTGCGATCGCCTGTGCGGTGACCGCGCCGCCGAGGAGGCCAGCGATCTCCGCTCCGGCCTCGCGGGCCCGGGCCTCGGGCGCGGAGAGCAGCTGGGTCGCCCGCGGTGCGAGCCCCACGATCGCGGCTGCGTCGGGGTTCGTGGCGACGAGGGCGTTGGAGGCTGCGCCGAGCACCCGCGGATCTTCCTCGCGCCTGACCGCGGCGACCACCTCGGTCAGCACGCCGGGCATGCGGAGCTCCCCGAGCGCGACGTATGCGGCGAGCCGGAGATCCGGTGGCTCGCTCGCAGCGCAGCGCCGGACCAGCGCGGGCGCGAGCTCCGCGAGGCCGAGGTTGCCGGCGACGTAGGCCGCGCGACGGCGGACCATCGGATCCCCATCGTCGAGCATCGGCGCCACGAGGCGCGCGATCGCCGAGGCATCACCGCCGGCGCGGCCCGCGAGCTGGAGCGCCCACAGGAATGCGCCTCGGATCGCCGCGGACGGCGAGGTCGCGAGGGAGCCGATCCGATCGATCAGCTCCGTCGAGCTCGCGAACGCGCCCATCGCCTGCACGGCCGCGGCGCGCAGGCTCTCGTCGGTCTCCGCGCGGTGGGCGAGGGCGGCGAGGGCCTCGCGCTCCCAGGCCTGATCGGCCTCGATGGCTCCGACGGCGCGGGCGCGCAGCTCGGTGGCCAGCTCGGTGCGATCCGCGAGCGCGAGGAGGTACCGCGTGACCTCCGGATCGCGGAGCTCGCCGAGGATCTGCACCACGCCGATCGCGTCCTCGGACAGGAGGACCTCGGCCTGCTCGATCACCTCGGCGATCGGGAGGGTGCGAAGCCGGCGCGCGAGCAC
>JAYVRN010000323.1:0-5797 GCA_043776275.1 Myxococcales bacterium
GAAGAGCGCGAGATGAGCGTGTACTTCTCCGATCTCGCGGGCTTCACGACCATCAGCGAGCATCTCTCGGCGAAGGACCTCGTCACCCTGCTCAACGAGTACCTGACGGAGATGACCGATCTCGTGCTCGCGCACGGCGGGATCGTTGACAAGTACATCGGCGATGCGGTGATGGCGTTCTGGGGAGCGCCGCTGCGTGACAAGCAGCACGCGCTCCACGCGGTGTCCTGCGCGATCGCGATGCGCAAGCGATGTGACGAGCTCCGCGCCGGGTGGCACGCACGCTTCGGTCACGAGCTCCACGCACGCGCCGGCGTCAACTCCGGCGGGTCGATCGTCGGCAACATGGGCTCGAAGCACAAGTACAACTACACGGTGATGGGTGACATGGTGAACCTCGCCGCGCGGCTCGAGGGCGCGAACAAGCCGTACGGCACCTACCTCATGATCAGCGAGACCACGCTCGCCGAGCTGGACGGTGCCGTCGAGGTCCGCGAGCTCGACCTGGTGGCCGTCAAGGGCAAGGACAAGGCCGTACGCGTGTTCGAGGTGATCGATCTCAAGGGCCAGGCCGACCCAGCGCTCCTCGCCACGGCGCGCAAGTTCGAGGAGGCCCTCGTCCTCTACCGCGCCCGCAAGTTCACCGAAGCCAAGCCGATGTTTTCCGAGCTTGGTGACGATCCACCGAGCAAGCTCTATGTCGAGCGCTGCACGTACTTCGAGACCGAGCCGCCCGCGGATGGGTGGGACGGCGTCTGGCACATGAAGGAGAAATGACGATGAGACCTCGCTTCTTGATCTGCAGCATCCTGTTCGTGGCGGGCCTCGCGGTCGCCGCACCGAAGGCCGGTTCGATCGTCACGGTGCGGGTCCTCACCGCGAAGGTGATGAAGAACCCGAAGTTCATCGGTCCCACCGCGGGCGATGTGTCCCGCGGCGCACAGCTCAAGTTCGAGGAGGCCAAGGGCGACTGGTACCGGGTGTCCGGAACGGCCTCGGGCTGGATCCACAAGACCAACCTGACCGAGCGGCAGGTCACGCTCTCGAGCAAGCCCGGTGGTGAAGGCGCGGGGAACGCATCGCGCGACGAGGTCGAGCTCGCGGGCCGTGGCTTCACGCCACAGGTCGAGGGCGAGTACCGCAACAAGAACCCGAACCTCGACTTCTCGCACGTCGACAAGATCGAGAAGACCTCGATCGATCCCGGCGAGCTCGAGGCGTTCGTCGCCGAAGGCAAGCTCGCCGGAGGTGCGGAGTGATGTCGCGCGTGATGTCGCCGGTGAGCCACTTGATCTCGGGCGCCCTGCTCGTCGGCGCCTTCGGGTCGATGTCCTGCAAGGTCAACCTCACCCCCGAGGGTATGGCGAAGGCCTATCACGGCATCAAGGAGGCGCGAAAAGACCTCACGCCCGAGAACGAGTACTACGTGGGCCGCGCCGTCGCGACGAACATCCTCGCGAAGTCCGACTACAAGTATCGCGATGCGAAGGGCTTCGATTCGGGCAAGCTCGAAGGCATGACCGCGTACATCAACGCGGTCGGCAATGTGGTCGCGATGGCTTCGCTCGACATCCATCACGACTCCGATCGCCCCACCCCGCTCGCGGGCTGGCACTTCGTGATCCTCGAGGACTCGACGATCAATGCGTTCGCCGCACCAGGCGGGTACATCTTCGTCACGATGGGCGCCGTCGAGCAAGCGAGCAACGAGGACGAACTCGCGGCGATCCTCTCGCACGAGGTGGCGCACGTGCGCCGCGGCCACGCCCTCGGCTCGATCAAGAAGTCCCGGTTCGCGGGCGTGATGAAGGAGATGCTCGACAGCTCCGTCGAGCTCGACGCACAGGCGCTCGGCAACCTGGCCCAGGTGTTCGACGGCGCAATGGATGACATGACCGACTCGCTGCTCGTCAAAGGCTACTCGCGCGACACCGAGTTCGAAGCGGACGCCGTGGGCCTCGAGATCATGATCAAGGCCGGCTACGACCCGAGCGCGTTCGTCGCGTACCTGAAGAAGCTGTCCGCGCACCAGGCCACGGGCTCGGGCGGGTTCTCCGCCACGCACCCGAAGGCGGGCGATCGGATTGCGAAGCTCGAAGCGAAGGTCGCGAAGGCGCCGAAGGTCACCGTGCCGAAGATCCGGACGCGGCGCTTCAAGGCCGCGGTCTCCGATCTCGAGTAGCGCGATGTCGTGCCCCGCCAGCGATCGCGACCACCCTTGCTGCACCCCATGATCCCGGCACGGTCGCCCCGCTGCGGCGCAGGGATTCCTCCTCGGTGGCGGGATGGATTTGCTCGAGCCATGCGGACCGCCCTGCTCGCGTGCGCGCTGATCACGGTGAGCTGCGATCCGATGAACAAGATCACCGTGAGGTTCCCGCTCGACGCGCCCGCGAAGGTGAGCGCGTACTGGGTGCACACGTACGAGGGCCGCACGTACGCGCAGGGCCAGGTGTTCCAGGGGGAGGCCGCGGCGCCGGAATTCACGGTGACGCGCAGCGAGTGCTGCGGCAACGCGGTGGCATATCGCGACGACAAGCTGTGGTTCATCGCGTGCGTGGAGAAGGCCGGCGCCGATCCCATGCTCGTGTGTGGCCGCCCCGGGGATCCGCCGGCCAAGCTCGCGCGGACGACGCGCCCAGGCACGACGTGCGATGCGCTCGGCAAGGAGATCTCTCGGGCGGAGATCGAGATCGCGACGTGCACGCTGACGATGCCGCCCTCGCAGCCGTAGGCCAGGGCACGCGGAAGCGCCGTCGGAGATCTGGCGCGCGATGATCAGCGCGATGTCCGGCGCGATGGCGTGCCGTACAGCCAGCGTCCGAGCTGCGGACGAGCTCCGCGCCGAACTGCGCGAGATCTTGCTGGCGAGACCTGCGCACGGTTCGTGCTGCTCGTTGCCGCGTGCAAGGAGTAGCATCATGGAAGCGATGTCCGTCCGGCCTGTCGAGATCAAGAACCAGGCGCTCCGGCGTCTCAAGCGGGTCGAGTACGACCAGCTCGTCGAGCAGGGCGTGTTCGGCACCGAGCGCGTCGAGCTCGTGTTCGGGATGGTCGTCGAGATGAGCCCGATCGACCCGAGTCACGTCGAGTCGACGGCGAGGATCCACGAGCGGATGCTCCGGGCACTCGGTGACCGCGCCCGCGTCCGCTGCCAGGCGCCCATCGCGGCGACGGATGACTCCGAGCCCGAACCCGATGTCTACGTCACGCCGCTCGGTGACTACTGGCAAGCGCACGCGTCGCGCGCGCACCTCGTGGTCGAGGTCGCTCGGAGCTCTCTCGCATACGATCGCAGTGAGAAGGCGTTGCTCTACGGTCTCGCCGACGTCGAGGAGTACTGGATCGTTGACCTGGTCAATGGGCTGGTCGAGGTCCGTCGAGATCGCGATGGCGGCCTCTGGCGCTCGATCACCACGTATCGTCGCGGCGACACGCTCCGCATGCTCGCGTTCCCCGACGTCACCGTCGACGTCGCCGAGATCCTCCCACCGATCTAGTTAGAAACAGTCCTTCGCGAGTGGATTGTCCAGGCACGCACGGCTGATCCGCACGGCCCCCAGCCGGCGTCGCGTGGTCACCGGCACCTCGCGGTTCCCCTGGAGCCGCCGGAGCCGACCCTGGAGCTCACGCCGCTGCTCCCGGAGCTCCGCGAGGCGCTTCCTCGGATCGATTTGGGGAGGCGGCACGTAGGCGAGATCGATCCGATCGTTGATCGCGGCGAGCGTCAGGACCAGGTGAACGGCCTCGATCGTCACGCGTGCATCGTCGACGAACCGGAGCGCCGTGGGCAGCGGTGAACGTTCGCTCCGTGGCGCGCGCTCGGAGCGCGGGGGACCTGCGCTACACGCCACGAGGACCAGGAGCATCCAGGGCAACCGCGCCATCTCCCGACCAGACACCGCCGCGGGCGTGGAGTTGCATGGCGACGCGCGGCCGGCGTCAATCGGCGATCTGCGTGCCGCAGCACTGCTTCCACGTGCGCATCGAGCCGCAGACGTCAGTCGGCGATCTGCGCGCCGCAGCACTGCTTCCACTTGCGCATCGAGCCGCACACGCAGAGGTCGTTACGACCGGGCTTCTTGGGCTTGATCCGCGCGGCCGCGCGCGGCGCGGGATATGCCGTCGGGCGCTGCGCACGGCCCACGGCCTCGGCCGCGGTGAACTTGGCGTGGATCTCGTCGAGCCGCTCGGCGGTGAACCAATCTCGCGCCTCGTCCTCGAGCTTGCGCGCGAGGGCGAGATAGCGCCTGGAGTGCTGCGCGTGATCGTAGTGCGGCACGCGGCGATAGCCCGGCGGCACATCGCACAGCGCGGTCCCGCCCGCGAACCCGTAGGTGCCAACATCGCGCGCAGGGAGCAGCGTCCACTCGATGCCGAACAGCTTGTACGCGACCGCCGCGATCCCGACCCACGCACGCGCCTCGTTCTGGTTGAACGGGTGCAGGAACGCCGCCTCCTCGATCGCGGGGATCGCCTCGGGGACACCATAGGGGAGCCCGACCGGCGTGCCGTAGTTCGGCTGCGTGGGGTCACCGCACATCGCGTGGATCGTCTCGTGAACGCAGAACCCGAGCAGGCGGGCGTGGATGCACGCGCCGTCGCGAACCGCGACCCACGTCACCTGACCGAGCTGCTGCTGCAAGCGCCACAAGGTCGGAGCTGCGAGATCCCAGATCACGGTCTGGCCCCAGCCGCGCATCGCATCATCGAAGCGATACAGCGCCGTGATCCCTGCGGCGCGCTCGTCGAGCGTCAGCCGTTCGTGACACTGGCACGGACACGGGAACGGTGACTCGACCGCATCGACGACCGTTGCCGGCACCCCGACAGCGTAGCGCAGCCTCGTGGTATCTGGGCACGTGCTGGCACGCCTCCTCGTCCTGTCCCTCGTGTGCGCGGGTTGCTCCGGGAAGTCCGAGGCGCCCACCGCGGGTAGCGCGGACGCCGAGAAGCTCGGGTTCCCGTTCATTCCCGAGCCGATCGCGCATCAGCTCGGCGACGCCAACGTGATCATGGCGGTGGATCTCGGGAAGTTCGAGCTCGCCCGGTTCTCCGCGCTGGTCCCCGACGAGCTCGGCTGCGTGCGCGAGCTGCTCGGCAAGGTTGGCGTGGTGGTGATCGGCGCCGGCGCCGCCTGGCAGGGCCACGTCACGGGGATGCCCGAGGACGCCACCCGGAAGTGCATCGATGCTCTCGTCCCGTTGCTCGGCGCGAAGACCGAACCGATGGGGAGCGGGTTTCGCCTGCTCGTGGGTGGCGACAAGTACCGGCTGACGTGGAAGGGCGGCACTGTCGAGATCTACGACGAGGCGCGCCCGGTGAAAGGCGCCGCACCGAGCGCCCGGATGCGCGCGCTCGTGGCGCAGGTCCCGAAGGATGCCGAGGGCTGGGTGGTCTCCGGCGGGTTCCCCAAGTTCAAGATCACGAGCTCGGTCGCGTGGATCAAGACCGCGCCCGGGCACTGGAACCTGGTCGTCACCGCCGAGGCCGCCGAACCGGGCATCGCGCTGCCGTGGACCCAGGACATCGTCAAGGGCTTCAAGGAAGGCGCCGCTCAGAAGGGCGTCGTCGTCGAGGACGCGTGGTTCAAGGTGACGGGCAGCGGGAACACCGCCCGGCTCGAGGCGGAGATCCCCTCGGACATCTTCACCCGGGCCGAGTGACGACGACGGCACGCGGCATCGCGCCTTGGTACTACGGCTGGAACGCGAGGCCGACGGAGAGCCCGGTCCGCGTGCTGTTGCCGTACGCCGGTCCCTCGCCGAACACGATCTTCTCCTGATACGCATCGGCA
>JAYVRN010000324.1:0-5788 GCA_043776275.1 Myxococcales bacterium
TCGACCGACGAGGTTCGCGAGTCTGCGGCGTGGCTGCGGATCAACGACGAGTTCGTCTGCTTCGCCTTCGCGATGTTCTGCGATCAGGCCGCGTTCGACGCCCACCACCTCGCGAACGGTGAGGCCTGCGACTATGCAGCGATGCGCAGCGAGGTGTTCGCGCACGTCGCCAACGTCGCCGTCCCCGCGAGCAACGTGCCGGGGATCGATGGTCACGACAGCCACGGCGCCGAGCACACCGGCGGGCACCACGACACCGGACACCACGTCGACTCCGGCCACCACGGCCACGACTGGGGCGGGTTCGACGGCGGCGGAAGCGACAGCGGCGGCGGGTTCGATGGCGGCGGTGGGCACGGCGGGCACTGATGGTGAGAGTGGTTCGAGGGCGGACCCTTCGGTCAGCTACCATCGCGACGACGACGCTCTTCGAGCGTTGCGAGCAGCAGGGGAAGCGCGATCTTGTTCGACGAGGAGGCGCACCAGCGTGGCGGTATCAGAGACCCGACGGCTCGACACGCTTGAAGCTCATCAAGGTCTCGAGCATCTGTTGCGCGAAGCGCACCCTCTCGAGGGGCGAGCGCTCCAGCGAGAGCGTGATCAAGGTCCGATCGACGTCTTCCTCGGCGGCGAGGACATCGGGATCGAGGGAACCCACCATCGCGCGAAGCTCCTCCAGGGTCAGCGCTCGTGTCCGCACTCGACAAGCGTACCGCGTCTTGCGCCCACTCGCTCCAGTTCCGCTGCGAGACATCGTCCCGCGGACTCAGGGCAGGAGGCTCGGGCCCACGATGATCGGCATCGGGGGCTCGCCGCGCGAGATCTGCTGCCACGTCGTGGACCACACGGACCAGTACAGCGGCTCGCGCCCGAACAGCGCGTGACGGCCGCCGAGATCGAACAGCTGGCCGTCGTACGGCGCACCGCGGACCAGCGGGGTCAGCTTCGCCGCGGTGAGATCGTAGATCGCCTCGGTCTCGAAGCCATCACCCGGCCAGACCACCAGGCCCTCGTCGCCGATGTCGTACGGCGGCGCGGGCGCATCGTCGGGCTTGAGGGCGTGCTCGAGCTGCTCGCGGAGGAGCTCCACGCCCGAGAGCTTGTAGAACCCGGCCAGGGCGATCACGAAGATCTTCTGCTGATCCTCGTCGAGCCGCGCGGTCCAGCCCGGCTCCGCGAGCCCGCCCACGATCCAGCCGGATTGCAGCTCGAACCGGATCGTCGCCGGCGTGGTGCCGATGCTCGGGCAGGCGATCGTCATCTGCACGCGATTGGAGCCGATGTCGATCCGCGCGAGCGCGACATCGGTGGCCCGGAACGCCGGGACCTCGACGAGCATCGAGATCAGCTGCCGATCGACGAACTTCGCGATCGCCTCTTCCACGTGATGCAGCGCCTCGTGCTGCTTCGCGATGCCCTTCTCGTCACCGCGCCACGCCGCGCGCCGCAGCTTGGTGAACAGCTTCGGGATCGTGCCGGAGTGAAAGCCCGGGCGGAGGAACCCGACCATGGTCTCGCCGTGGTGGCCGATCACGAGGGGCTGCAGCGTCAGCGGCCGGCTGGCGCGATACAGCTTCCAGTTCTCCTTGAGCTCCCAGACCAGGAAGCCCGCGAGCCCGGGGAGCACGAGCACGGTGAACGTGGCGAAGCCGCCGGCGAGCCCGGGACCGAGCAGGCCCTCGGTGGCGCCCGCGACGCCGCCATAGATCGACGGGATGATCGGGATCATGATCTTGGCGGCCACGGTGACCACCGGGAAGTGCTTGATCGGGTTCGTCGTCGGCTCGATGAACAGATCCACGTACAGACGCAGCACGTAGGCGATCACGAACCAGAACGTGCCGAGCACGCCCTTGATCACGAGCTTGATCGAGGACTGCCCGCTGCGGAACCGCAGCAGCTCGTCCACCCGGTAGAGCGCGCGGTCGACGAGATCAGCGAGCTTGCCGAAGAACTCGAGGATGTACTTCACGAGGCCCGGGACGATCCGGGTGGTGAACTGCTTGCCAGAGATCACGAGCCAGTCCGCGAGCTTCTCCTCGACGAGCCGGCCGAGCCGCGAGTTGAACGTCAGCACCGCGACGACGAACACGCCGCCCGCGACCCACCAGCCGCCGAACGGCAGGGCGATCGCGGCGAACACCGCAGGGCGAATGAGCCAGCGGTTGACGCGGCTCTCGAAGAACTGCCGCATCACGGGGTGGGTCCAGATGCCGACCGGGATGTCCCACAGCACGAACCGCACGCCGCGCCAGACCATCCGCAACACCCACGCCAGCGCGCGACGGAACGGCCTGACGTGGATCACGAGGAACAGGAACGCGGTGCCGCCGTAGATCATCGGGCGCGTCGCGATCTCGGGGTGCACGTGGAACAGCTTGTTCGCGAGCGGGCCTACCATGTGCTGCAGCCCCTCGAGCGCCGCGAACGCACCGAGGAACGGGAGCAGCGCATACAAGGTCAGCATCCGCCCCACCCAGGTGCCGAACACGATCGACGACATCTTCTGCAGGAAGCGCAGATAGATCTCGCCGCTCCGGTACACGCCATCGAGGGAGGTCTCGAGGATCCGATCCACCTGGAGCAGGTGATCGCCGGACTTCAGCGCCTGCAGCGTGAGGTCCGGCATCTTCAGATCGTTCTTCGAGATTGCATCGCGGAGATCGCTCAGCGTCAGCCGGCCCACCGCGACGGCGCGATCGAGCAGCTCGTCGACCAGCTTCTTCTCGGCCACGCGCTCGGGGAGCGAGTGCGGCTCGAGGCCGACCTGATCGAGCGCGGCCTCGACCTTGGGGCGCAGCACATCGCGCACGTTGGAGTCCGCGCGCTTCGTGATCTCGTGCAGCACCTCGGCGAGCCGGTCGCGATCCTCTGCCAGCTCGAGCTCGCAGCCCGCGACCTTCTCGCTCGCCTGGTGGAGGTGCTTCGCCATCCGCACCTCGCGCGTGGCCGGGAGGGACCGCACGATCTTGCGCTTGCCGAGCGAGAACGCCCAGCTCACGACATCCACGACCTTGACCTCGCGCTCGGCGACCGTACACGCCCACTGCAGATCGTAGAGCAGGCGAGCTCCCACGTTGAACCGGAGCGACTGCTGGGTGCCCGCGAAGTGCACCACCGGCAGCAGCGCATCGACCCAGCCCTTCGTGCTCGGGTTGCCGAGGGCCGTGGTCAGCCGGGCGACGAGCGCCTCGAGATCCGTGCGCGCCGCCGGTAGATCACCCGCGCGCGCCGCGTAGATCGCCGCCCGCGCGAGGTTGCCCTTGGTGCGCGCCTTCGCCGCATCCTTGCGCGCCGAGCGATCCGCGAATTCAAGCTTCCCCGAGGCCGCGTACGGATCCACCGCCTGGACCACCGCCAGTAGCGGGCGCTCCGGCGCGCGCGCCGGGCGGGAGGCGGCGAGCAGCGCGTCGGGATCCACGTCGCGGCGGAGCGTGGCGAGCACCCCGGCGGGATCACTCAGGGCCGGGAACGTGTGCTCGAGGGCGCGCGGCGCGAACTGCAGGAGCTCGAGGTAGAGCGCCACGAACTCGAGATAGATCACGCTCTCGTCCGCGGGCGGCACCAGCCGGTGCTCCTGGCGCAGCACCGAGCGAATCTCGTCGAACTCGGTCTGGCCGATCGCATCGATGCGTTCGCGGATGCCCGCCGGGGTCAGCGCGCCGCGGGCGATCGCCTCGTCGAGCGCATGGTGGACGCGGGCGTGGAAGATCGCGCGCCACGCCTTCGACAGCGCCTCGGCATCCCCGGCGACCAGCTTCGCCCGATCGCCGGTCACGATGATCACGCGCTCGGGGAGCTCCGCCCTGGCCAGCGCCGGTGGCAGCGAGGCCTTCGGGAGCACGTAGCAGTGGTCGTGGGGCACGCGCAGGCCCGCGCCCCGGAGCTTCAGATGGCTCTTGATGATCCGGCGGAGGACACCGTCCTCGACCAGGATTGCACCCAGGCGGGCGAGCTCTTCGTCTACAACGTCCATCGGGGACACCGCACCGTACTCGTGAGGTACGCTGTCGTCCACATGCCCGAGCCGGTGCTCGAGATCCGGGACCTGGTGACGGAGTTCCGTACCGATTCCGGGACCGTGCGCGCGGTCGATGGGGTCTCGTTCGAGATCCCCGCCAGGACCACCCTGGGCGTGGTCGGGGAGTCCGGCAGTGGCAAGAGCGTGACCGCACTTTCGGTGATGCGGCTGATCGCCGCGCCCGGCAAGATCGCGTCCGGCTCGATCAAGTACGCGGGCAAGGACCTGATGGCCCTGCCGCCCGCCGAGATGCGCAAGATCCGTGGCAACCGGATCGCGATGATCTTCCAGGAGCCAATGACCTCGCTGAACCCGGTGTTCACCGTGGGCGATCAGGTCGGCGAGGCGGTCCGGCTGCACCAGCACAAGTCCAGGGCCGAGGCGCGGAACATCGCGATCGAGATGTTCGAGCTCGTGGGCATCCCCTCGCCCGTCGAGCGGATCGACAACTATCCCCACCAGCTCTCCGGCGGGATGCGCCAGCGCGTGATGATCGCGATGGCGCTCGCATGCAAGCCCGATCTCCTGATCGCCGACGAGCCGACGACGGCCCTCGACGTCACGATCCAGGCCCAGATCCTGGATCTCCTGCGCTCGCTGCAGCGCGAGCTCGGGATGTCGATCCTGCTGATCACGCACGACCTCGGCGTGGTCGCGGAGACCTGCGACGAGGTCGTCGTCATGTACGCCGGGCGGATCGTCGAGCGAGCGGCCACCGAGGTGCTGTTCGCCACGCCCCGCCACCACTACACCGCGGGCCTCCTGCGCTCGGTGCCGAGCTACAGCGATGGCGACGCGGACGCCGGCGCCAGAACCCGGCTCGTCGAGATCAAGGGCATGGTCCCGAGCCTGGCGAACCTGCCGAAGGGCTGCAAGTTCGAGGATCGCTGCGAGGCTGCGCAGGAGCGGTGCCGCGCCGAGGAGCCGCCGCTGGTCCAGCTCGGCGCCTCGCACGTGCGCTGCCACTTCCCGCGGGAGGCCGCATGAGCCTCGTCACGATCGACAAGCTGACCAAGCACTTCGGCCCCGTCCGGGCGGTCGAGGAGGTCTCGCTCGAGATCGCGCGCGGCGAGACCGTGGGCCTGGTCGGCGAATCCGGGTGCGGCAAGTCCACGCTCGGGCGCACCGTGCTCCGGCTCTACGAGCCGACGTCGGGGACGATCAAGTTCGACGGCAAGGACCTGACCAGGGTCACCCAGCGCGTGCTGCGACCGCTGCGGCGGCACATGCAGATGATCTTCCAGGATCCCTATGCCTCGCTCAACCCGCGGATGAGCGTGGGCGCGGCGATCGCGGAGCCGCTCGAGATCCACGAGCTCGCACCGACCAAGGCCGCCCGCGAGGCCCGCGTCCAGGAGCTGCTCGCCAAGGTCGGCATGCGCCCGGATGCCGCGAAGCGCTACCCGCACGAGTTCTCCGGCGGTCAACGCCAGCGGATCGGGATCGCCCGTGCGCTCGCTTGCAAGCCGCAGTTCCTGGTGTGCGACGAGCCGATCAGCGCGCTCGATGTCTCGATCCAGGCGCAGATCGTCAACCTGCTCGAGGACCTCCAGACCGCGGAGTCGCTGACCTATCTGTTCATCTCCCACGATCTCAAGATCGTGCAGCACATCTGCGATCGGGTCGCCGTGATGTATTTGGGCCGGATCGTCGAGCTCGCCGAGGCCAAGGCGCTGTATCGCACCCCGAAGCACCCCTACACCCAGGCGCTGCTGTCGGCGGTCCCCCGGATCGACCCCAAGGCCCGCCGGGATCGGATCATCCTCC